>CAZSVU010000136.1:0-20150 GCA_964610275.1 uncultured Polyangiaceae bacterium
GCGTTGCCCCCGTGGTCCTTCATGCTGCCGAGGTAGTCCCGCCGACCCATCGTCTCGCGGAAGTAGCGCATGTCCTCGACGAACTCCTGCCAACGACTGGCGGAGAACCGGCGCTGTACCGCCTCGATCTGATCCTTGACCTGCTCGACCCGGGTCATGCGGTGGTTGCGCAAATCGCGCAACTCCACCCCCTTGAGGGTATCCAGATTGGTGTTTGGATCGTCCGCTGCGTAGGCGGCCACGCTGGCTTGATACAGGCCATCGAACCGCAGTTCATTGAAGTACTTCGCGACCGGGTAGTACACCCGCATGTCGAAGTTGTGCACGTACAGATCGCGCTGGTTCTTGTGGTCGCGGAACTGGGGGTGGCCCAGGTTGAAGAAGGCCATGAAGGCGCCGAGCCCGGCAATCGCCAACGCGCCGATCACT
The DNA here is from genome assembly GCA_964610275.1 of uncultured Polyangiaceae bacterium. Classification (GTDB taxonomy): domain Bacteria; phylum Myxococcota_A; class Polyangia; order Polyangiales; family Polyangiaceae; genus JAFGBI01. Next base: position 430 of record CAZSVU010000136.1, read on the forward strand.
GCAATGCGATGGGCCGGGAAGCGCTTCGGGAAGAGCACTTCGCGCAGTATCGCCAGCGCGGCCAACAGCGCCGTCGTGGCGCGCGCGAAGGCGACCTCACGCCCGCCCACGGGCCAGTTCTCACCCAGCGTGTGATACAGGCCATAGCCGGCGACCACTGGGATGAGCACGCACGCACCCAACCAGAGTCTCGAACTGTGCCGAGAAGTCGCGAACAGGAAGAACGCGACGGCCAAGGCGAAGAGGGTCAGATCTCCTCGCACTTGCTCCCCAGAGGGTAGCCCACGGCCCACTGCCAGGCGGGGCGGGAATATCGTGGGCCGCTCTTCGAAGAGCTGCACCTCGGTCAGCGAATACGAGTTGTCCCCCCGTCCCACCCCGATGCGAACGTAGCGTCCCTGCCCCTGCAGCCCATCGGCGTGTCGCGGCCGCGCTCCGGACGCTCGCACCGGCATAGCCTGCCAGACGGTCTTGAACTGCTTTCCGTCCTCGGAGGCGGAAATCACGTACTCGTCGTTGTTGTCGCCGTGGAGATACGCCGCACGTATCGGTTTGGACGCACCCAGGTCGTACTGCACGTAGGCGTTCGGGGACGCGAACACCGCGGTCAGGTTCGAGTCCCAGTGATCGCCATCCGCCGCACGCTTGCCATCATTCAAGACCTGAACGCGACGAACCCCCTGAGTGAGCTGGGGGCTGAGTCCGGACAGCAGCCCGGCGGAGCCTCCGGCGAACCAGGACTGGCACCGAGCCCCCCCGATGATCGCGACCACGCTCAGCGCCATGGCGATGGTCAGCAATCGCGGCAGCAGGCCCGTGCTGGCGTCGCTCGCGGCGCCGTCTCGGCGCCTCCCACCGCGTGACGAGCGCCGTGGGCCCGGTGCCGAGGATCCATCCGGCTCGTCGGATCCATCTCGGCGACGGGCACGCTTGCGCCCGCTGGCGCGAGCCCGCCGCTTCCGAGCCGGCTTGCGCTTGCGGGGAACCGATTCGGCTGACCCCTCCTCCGTGGTCCGTTCGGACACGTCCTCGGCCGCGGAAGCGTCCCGCTCTTCGCCGTCCGCTACCGGTTGCGACGCGGGCTCGGGCGCGCCCGAGCTGCCCTCGGAGGCGTCGGGCGGCCGCTGTTCCACGTCGTCCGGCGACTGGTCCGAGTCGCGCGAAGTGGGATCGGGGGAAGGATCGGAAGGAGGCGGGCGTGTGGAGTCAGTGGGCATGAGGCGCACGAAAGGGAGTGCTCACCCGGTCGCCGGACCGGGCCGGGCCCTTCCCGCCGCGTCATAGCGCCGTGCGGCGGAAAATTCGAGCCCTGTGTGAGCGCCGTAGCCCCGGCCGCGCGGGATGCCCGCGCGTCAACGCGCCTTGACGCCGCGCCTGCGAGCTCGGTCCTGGAATTCTGCCAGGTCCAGGCGGTCCGCGTCGTCGAGCTCGACGAACTCCAATCCCTCTCGGTGCCCGCTCTGCCATACCGGGCTGGCTTTCACCTGCTTGGGCTGCTTGGAGTCGGGCAGATGCAGCTCGAGCTCGACCACGCAGCCCTGGGCGTGCCGGGGCTCGCCGTAGCAGACGAGGCCAATCCCAGTCGCTGAAAGGTCCGAAGCGCGCGCCTTGCTCTGCTTCAGCCCCGCTCTCTCGACGACGGGAAACTCCAACTCGCTCCTGAGGCTGATGCGACGTTCCATGTCACTCCTCCCTCTTCCTGACTGCGCTCGAGCTCTACGTGCGGATCCAGCGGCCCTCGGTTGCATGTTCAATCTGGTGCCGGGCAAAGTGAGGTGCAAACCGGAGAGGTCACAAACTCAACGCCGCTGTGTGCCAGTGTATTCAACTGAAAGGCGCTTTCCACAGCACCGCTTCAATGTCGCAGTCAGACCGGACGGCTTCGACGCACTGCGCCACGTTGCACGTACACGAGTAGTAACTGCCACCCAGTCTCGGCAGGCAGCGCACCCCAATCGACCTACCAGCTGCGGACCTCGAAGGTGTCAAAATACACGGTCGCGCCAACGTGCTCACCCACGTTGCCGGTACCGATCATCACTCCGATCTCACGGATGTCTGTCGGATCGAAGCCCGCGTACTCGATCTGGGGCGCGTCGACATCCAGCACTCCCTGGATCCACTCACCTTCGTTCCGCAGCATGAACCAAGGGCCGTTGGCCCAAATCCAATCGTCGCCTGAGAAGGCATAGACCTGCGCCCCCCCTGGCTGGTTCGGGGAGACGTTGAAACCACTGGCCAGCAGCAGCCACACCGCCAGTACTCTGCCAGTGAGATCTCGCGGGGGGTCGAACCTCAACCCGTACGCCACTTGTTGTTCGGTGCCGTTGAACGGCACGTCCAGGCGAACGGCACCGGCATTGGGATGACCCTCCGCCAAGCTCCAAACCGAGGACGACGAGCCGAGCACGTCCTCAGGACTGGTCTCGAGGATGCTCCACCCCTCGGTGGAGGCGTCAAAGGTCCAGCCCTGTTCGACGTTGGGCGGCAGCACGATGCTTTGTCCAGCGCGCCCCCCGTCGCCGGCGTGAGCGGCTGCACCTGCCCCACCCTGACCGGCGTCCGAGCTGCCCTCGGCCTCCGCGCGCGTGCCGGCAATGGGCTCGAGCTCGGCATCACAACCGCACATCCCCAACAGAACGAAGGAGCTCAACAGCAGGCTTCGAGCCGAGTTCATGGGCTGGGTTACCGAGGGGCGGCGCCGTGCGACCGTGGGGCCAAGCGGCCCGACAGATCGCCCGGAGTCCGGCATTCTGCCGGTGCAGTTGTAGCAAAACGCGGCGGTCCCGACACGCTCACCGCCCGCCCTGGCTCTGAGCATTGTGGTCTAGTTCCGAACTGTTACAGCCTCACCCCCAAGGAAATTGAGCCAGTCGGCGCCGGTCGGGGCACCCTATTGGCGTGGGTTCCCTTCATCTCGGGCAGGCCCTCACCTGCCCGAGGCTTCGTCCTGGCTGATGCCGACCGAAGCAGAGCACCCTATCCCTTGCCCGAGAAACGCCCCGTGTCCGTGTCCAGAACGCCCTCCAGCCAAGGTGCCTCGCCGGCCAAGGTCTCGCACCTGAGCCTGGTCGCGGACCGAAGGACGGATGAAGAGCTTCTGGACCTCGTGCTGTCCGGGCATTCCGAAGCCGCCGCGCACGTGTACGACCGCTTTGCACCCGTGGTGAACCGCGTCGTCTGGAAGCTCTTGGGGGCGGATCCAGAGCACAACGACCTGGTGCACGACATCTTCATGAAGGTGTGGACGCTGATGGCGCAAGGACGCGTCAAGCAGCCCGACCGCCTCAACAGTTGGGTGGTCGGCGTCGCGGTCAACACGGTGCACAAGGAGATCCGCCGCCGCAGCATGCGCCGCCGCTTCCTCCGCGAGGAACCCATTCCCGTGCCGCGCGTCAGCACCGACCATCACGAGGCTCGAGATCTCTTGAACGGCGTGTACGACATCCTGGAGCGCATTCCGCCCGACGAGCGACTCGCATTCAGCCTTCGCTATCTGGAGCAGCGACGTCTGACGGAAGTGGCCCAGCTCTGCCGTTGCTCGTTGGCCACGGTCAAACGCAGGCTGGCGAGAGCGGAGAAACGCTTCGCTCTGCTCGCCCGTCCCTGTCCGGCGATTGTCGAGTTGCTTCACGGCCGCAACTGGGGAGGCGAAGCATGAACAGCTTCGAGAACTTGGGAGAGACGGTCGCGCGTGAGCTCGGAACCCCGCCCGAGTCGCTGCTCTCGGAGCAGCGGCAGCGGTTCGTGCGAGAGGCGTCCAGCCTGCGCGCGTTGCGTTGGTGGCAGCGCCCGAGCAACTGGGCCGCAACCGCAGCTGCGGTGGCGGCTCTGGTGACTGGAGGGTTGCTCGCAGTCTCGGGGCCGACGACGGCCGAACCGCACGCCCAGGGCCCAATCGACGAAGCCGCTCAGACTGCTCCTGCCGGCGACGTCTGGCTGGAAGGCAGCCCAGACGCAAAGCCCATCTCACTGGACGGTGTCGCAACCGTGGTCCTGTCTGCCAGCGGCCACGCGCGCATGCAGCGCACGTCGGAGTCAGCGCGAAGCGTCAGCCTCGAGAATGGCCGCATGGACGTCGAGGTCGATCCTGCCGGAGGCAAAACCTGGTCCTTCCTTGCCGGCGCCTATCGAATCGATGTGCTGGGGACCAAGTTCTTCCTCGACTTCGAACCCGGCTCGGGCGCCGTGGAAGTCGCAGTGCGTCGCGGGAGCGTGCGCATCAGCGGTGGGAAGCTCAGTGCCGGGGGCGTGACCCTGGAATCTGGCCAGCGCTTCCGTGCCGCGGCCGGCGTCGTACAGATCGACACTGGGGAGCGCGCCGACGGCAGGACCTTGGTGGACGAGCCTCAGGACCAACCCGCAGCGGAGCCCAGGCCGCCATCTCACCCCGCGCGCCCCGACTGGCAGAGCCTGCACCAGAACGGTGACTATGCCGCCGCCCTCGCGGCCGCCGAGCGCGAGGGATTCGATTCCCTGTTGCGAAAGTCGGGCCCAGCAGAGCTGGCCGCCTTGGCCGACACGGCGCGCTTGTCCGGAAGCAGCGGTCGCGCCCGACAAGCGCTGCTCGCACTTCGCCAGCGGTTCCCGGGGACCCCGGCCGCTGGTAAGGCGGCGTTCTTGCTGGGCCGCTTGGACGGAAGCCCGCGCTGGTTTGCCGCCTACCTGCAGGAGCAGCCCGCGGGGGCGTACGCACCGGAGGCAGCCGGCCGTCTCGTGGTAGCGTACCGCGACACGGGTGACCTCAGTCGAGCACGGACAGCGGCACAGCAGTATCTCGCCCACTACCCACAGGGGGCGTACGCCGAGCTTGCGCGGTCGCTGGTGGTTCGCGCCGCTCCGCGGTAGCGCACGTTCGACACTGCCAGCTCACCTTCGCTGGACACGGGCTCTGGTGTGCCTGGTCGCAGTCGCCGTGGGGCTGCTGTCCGACTGGTCGCAAGCCACGCCGGGGCGCGGACGCGTCCTGCTGATCACGGTTCCACCAGCGAGTGGTGGTTGGCCCGACGCCGAGGAGCGTGCGGTGGCCGAGCTTCGCTCGCTGGGATTCGAGGTGGCGCGGGCATCGTCCACCGCGCCCGAGCGGACGCTCACTCAGGCCCAGCTGATTCCGTTGGTGCAGAGAACGGGAGCCATCGCGGCCGTCAGGTTCATCCGCACGAGCCCGGATTTCCCCTCCGACGAATCGCCCGTGGTCGTCTACGTCGTGGACAGGGCTACCGGCAAGTACGACATCCGGCAGGTCACCCCGGAGCGGATCGAGCATGAGCTCTCCGCCGAGCAGGCCGCCCTGTTGGCTGCGGAGCTCGTCTACTCCACCCTGGTTGCGGTTCGTGCCCGACCGATGCCGGCGCCGTCCCCCCCCCCACCGTCGCCACCGCAGCCGAACGCTGCCCCCATTCCGGCCAGATCCAGCCCCAATTGGGCCCTGCGGGGAGCGCCCTACCTGGGGGGCTCCCCCGGCGGCGCAAGCCCTCACGGGGGTCTGCTGCTGGCGGGCACCTGGCTGTACGGCGAGCACACGGGTTTCGACCTGCAGCTGGACGCTTCACTCATTCCGGGCCGGGTCACCGGGTCCGGTGGCACCGCCCGCGTGTACGTCTTCACGCAGCGTGCCCACCTGCGACTCCTCGCCTGGCCAGGTGAACCCACTTCCATAGGTCTGGCGGTCGGCGGCGGAACGCTGACCGCCTTGTCGCACGGCGACGCCGATCCGCCCCTGGCCGACACGACCGACACGGCAACGGTGGGGCTACTGTCCGCAGTCACCACTTGGGATGCCTATCTGAGCCGCACTCTCAGGCTGAGCATGGCGCTGCGCGGCGCCCTGGCGATCCCCGAAGTCCGAGTCGAGTTTGCCGGGGAGGAAGTGGGACGAATTGGACGACCGTTGCTCGACGGGTCAATCGGCATCGAGTGGTTCTGGTAGTGCGACAGTGAAGTGGGAATATTCGAGAGCAGGGAGGCAACTCCTTGCATCATCAACTGCGTTCCGAGCGACACGCCGCGCTTGCCTCTTGCGGAGCGGCCAGCATCGGCGCCATGATTCTCTGGCGTGACGCACCAAGGGACTCTATGCGGTGAGTCCCTGCGGGTGGACTGCCGATCCGCCCGCTCAGCAAGCTTGCATCCCCTCCGCGACCCGATTCTGCCCTAGGGGCTCGCGGAGGGGGTGGCTCTCACGCCAACGACTTCCAACCCCTCCGCGACCCACTTCTGCCCAAGGGGAACGCGGAGGGGTTGTCTTTATTGGGAGGTGGCTGCCGACGCGCGCCGCGCGCACGTCGGCCCGCGTCATTCGACGATCTGCTCGATCAGGCAGTTGGCGCTGCAACCGTCGTAGTTGTCGTGGTTGCCGTCGTCGCAGGTCTCGTACGGTTCCTGCACCACGAAGTCCCCACAATGCGGTCCGATCTGGCAGGTGGTGGTGCACCCGCCGTATTCGACGCTGAAGGGATCCTGGTTGTTCTCGCCGAAGTCGCACTGCTCCCCTGCGTCAGCCTGGACCACACCGTCGCCACAGCGCGGGCCCCACTGGCAGTCGATCGAACACTGGCCGTAGGAGCCGTCATTGATCCCGTTGTCGCAGGTCTCCGGAGGCACCACCACGCCGTCGCCGCAGTAGCCCGGCAGGCCGCAGGTGTTGCTACATGCGTCGTCGTCGATGTCGTTCCCGTCGTCACAGGTCTCGCTGTACTCGGGCTGGGTGATGCCGTCCCCACAGCGGGGGCCGAGGACGCAGCCCGGGGCGCACTGACCATAACCACCCAGGTTGACCCCGTCGTCACACTCCTCCTCAGGAACGTTGACGATGCCGTCGCCGCAGTACGGCGCGATCGTGCAGTTCGGGTTGCAGCCACCGTACGCCCCGGTGTTCAGGTCGCGGCCGAGGTCGCACTCCTCTTGGACCTGTAGCTCCCCGTCGCCGCAGCTCGGCGGCAGCACGCAGCCCGGCGCGCAGCCGCCGGCGTTGCCCGTCGGGTCGTAGGCGACCGTAGTGTTGGAGCCGTCGTCGCAGAGCTCCGGCCCGTTGAGGAGGCCGTCACCACAGTACGGGCCGTAGGTGCAATCCGAGTTGCAGCCACCGTAGGCTCCAATGTTCTCCGCAGTGCCGAGGTCGCACTCCTCCATGGTGGTGCGAACGGCATCGCCACAGGTGGGATTGCAGTCGCTGAGCTCGGTCTCGAACCCGCTGAGGCTCAGCTGGTAGTTCGAATCGCGCGGGTGCCGGTCCGCGTGGAACACGACGATCTCGTAGATGTTGTCCGGCGTCATGCCGTACGTCGCCGCCATTGCCGCACTGATCACGACACTGTCCTCCAGCCGCTGGTGGGTGGCACCGAGATCCAATGCCAAGTGACCGTTGACGAACACCCACACGTCGTCGTCGCCAAAGAACGCCAGCGTCGCGGTGGTGTTGGCCTGATAGTAGAAAAGGTAGCGAACCTCGCTTGTGAAGTAGAAGTTGCGCGGCACGCCGGTGGCCGTGACGAACTCCTCGTTGGTTGGATCCCACTGGTCGCCAGTGCACCCGGGCCAGCTGGCCCAGTACGGCCAGAGGTTACAGATCTTGGTTTCGGCCTGGTCCTCCAGGGGGAAGAACCCGCTCGTCAAGTCCCGGCCCAGGGCGATGTCGTCCAGCACCGTCTGGCCGTTGCTGCTGCTGTACTGGAACTGGGCGCCGGTCTGCGCAAGCTCGATGGTGGCCCGCACTGTGATGTTCGTGCCCGGCACGTCGTTGTACCACTGGTTGAACGTGGAGGCGCTCGTGATCACGTTCACGGTGGTGTTGACGACTGGCTTGCCATCGTCGTTGTAGGTGAGCGTTCCCGTGTACCCACTGAGCACGTTGGTGTCGTCCCAATCGGTGAACTGGCAGGGGCAGCTGCCGTCGCCCGAGAACACGGGCTTGCCGTCGTTGCCGAGGATGTCGTTCACCAGACCCAGGCACATCGCCGTGGAATCGCCCTCGCCGGTGCCACTCGCGTCGGGTACGCAGTAGACGCCATTTTCGCCCATGTAGAAGAAGTCGGGATGCCCGCCGGCCTCGTGGGCGCCCTCGAAGTCGCGGAAGATGATGGGCAGGATGAGGCATTGCCCGCCGCCCGTGGTGCAGGGCTCGGCATCGGACTGCATCACCGCCGTACAGGTGAAGCCTGCCTCGACCGTGCACGTCGACGAGCAGCCGTCACCATCGGTGATGTTGCCATCGTCACACGCCTCGGGGGCGATCCGCATGCCGTCGCCACAGATGGAGTCGCAGGCTCGCGTGGGTCCGCCCAGAGGCAGCGGATCGCGACAGGCCGGCTCGTCCGTGCAGGTCTTGGAGCACCCCGTGCCATCGCCGTAGAACAGTCCGTTGTCCGCGCCGAGATCGCACTGCTCATCGCTCTCCTCGACGCCGTTGCCACATTCCGAGGCGGTACACGTGCTCGGCTCGCCCGAGCAGCCCCAACCCGGCTCGACCTGGCACGACGCCGAGCAGCCATCACCGCTCGCCGTATTGCCGTCATCGCACTCCTCGGACCCGACCAGGATGGATCCGTTGCCGCAGTCCGGGATGCAGGAGAGCCCTGGCACCCGGCAGACCCACCCGGGCTCCACGTTGCAGGCCGCATCGCACCCGTCGCCGCTGGCGGTGTTGCCGTCGTCACACATCTCTGCGGGCGCCCCGCCCACTGCCGGCTCGACCGCGCCGTTGCCGCAGGCCACGGTGCTCACACACAGCTGGCCCGGTGTGGAGCAGTCCCAGTAGCTCCCCTCGATTCTGCAATCGGCGTTGCAGCCGTCTCCGCCAGCGGTGTTCCCGTCGTCACACTCCTCGCCAGCCGTGGGCACGAGGGTCCCGTCTCCGCAGACCGGGATGGGTTCGCAGGGCTGCCCCGGGGCGGGACAGCGCCAACCGGGCTCCACACGGCAGAAGTTGTCGCACCCGTCGCCCACGGTGACGTTGCCGTCGTCGCAGACCTCTCCTTCCTGGATGCGAGCGTCGCCACAGCTCTGCAGGGGCGTACACACGCCATCGGCGGTGCAGACCCACCCGGGCTCGAGCGTGCACGTGGCCGAACAGCCGTCACCAGAGACCAGGTTGCCGTCGTCACACCCCTCGGATGCCAGGCGTATGTGGTCACCACAGACGACGGTCGACACGCACGGACCGCCCTCGGGTGGGCAGTCGTAGAACTCGGACTCTTGCACACAGGTTCCGGAGCAGCCGTCTCCCGGCATGGTGTTTCCGTCGTCGCACTCTTCGCCGTCGACGTTCACCAGTCCGTCGCCGCAGTAGGGGCCGGCATCGGCCAGCACGTACTGGCAGGGCGCTCCGTCCTCGAGCACACAGTTGCCCGAATCGTCGAGCGTACCGCCGTCGGTCGGCGCGTCCGGTCCACTGTCGAGCTCGATGATGGGTCCCGCGTCGAGATCGCCGTCGGTTCCGGTGTCGGTGTCAGTGCCCGAATCCGGTCTGGGCTGCTGGATGTTGGACGGTGTGGTGTCGGCCTTGCGCCCACATGCAACGACCGTTACCGCCAACGTGAGTGCGGAAATCAAATAGATCAGTCCCAGTCGGCGAATGGTCATCACAAACCCTCCGAACGGCGCGCCAAACCCAATAAAGAATACACCTTACGTATATAGCTTCGCGCGGATTGCCGAGCGAGTCACGGAAGAACGTGGTGTAGTCGCTGCACCTCCATTCGCGCCTAAGCTGCTCCAGTTGCGCACATCGGTGTCCGCTTCTTGCACCCATTCAGAACTAATCCAGTGTGGGTAGCGTCCATCGCATTCGCTCGTGCGCAGAATGGGATCTGATTGCTGTCGAACCGGGTCGTAATCCGAATACGCGCCAGCTTTGACTCTCGAACATGAGCTGACTCTTCGCGTCGGCGACCGCGTCGAAACCCGCAAAGTCCAGCAGCTGCCGGCGATTCGAATTAGCGCCGGTGATAGGCGTCGCCGCCGCCCGCCCCCTCTACGTTTCCCTGAGGAACGGCACTCGGCGCTGCAGCCGCCTCCCGTGCTCCGCCATGAGCATGGGGCGGCTCCACCCTCACGTGGCACACGGGCGGTCAGACGCGATCGACCGCACTGGTGAGCGAGAGGCGCACCGCACGACGTCGCAGGGCGCGCGCCGCGCTCACCGCAGTGCGCGCCCTGCCGGGTGGCATTCGGGCGTGGCCGAGACGCGGGTCCCCGCCGCACGAATCTGGGTCTGGCCCGACGCGACCACCACTCCGGTTCGCGCTGACACCACGACGCGCCCTCGGGCCGAGCCTGCCCCGCTGGACGGAAATCGAGCCAGATCCGCCCGAGATTGGCTCAGTCGGGCCCATCACGCCAAGCTTCGACAACATTGACAGTTGGACCGCGCGCCGTGGTGGGTATGCTCACTGGGTGTGTCGAGTCGTACGTGGGCAATCGGCGGCGTCCGTCTCCAGTGCGGCCCACTGTCGGCACCCGGCGTGGGACCCGGCCACACGAACGAATATGGCGAGCCACGACCACGTCCAAGAACCATGCAGGCAAAGCGGGGGAGCTTCCTTGCGATGATGACAGCAAGAACCCTGGTTTGGTCACTGACCAGCTGCGTCTTCGTTGCCGCGTGTGTGAGCGCGAAGGACCCAACTCCGGGCGATGGCCAGCCCGGCGGCGGCGGCGGCGAAGGCGGTGTGATTCAATCCACAGGAGGCCAGGCCGGCACGCCCCCGGTGGGAACCGGCGGGGATGCGGGCGCCTCCGAGAACACGGGCGGCGCCGGTGGCGCGCCCGACTCGTGCGAAACCGGAGTCACGGACGCACGTCTGCAGCCTGCCAACCTGGTCGTCCTCTTCGATCGAACGGGCAGCATGGGCGACGGCGACAACTACGAACCGGAACGACGCTGGGACCCAGCGCGCGACGGATTCCTCGCCTTCGTGGACGATCCGGACTCGAACCAGCTGTTCGCCTCCCTCCACTTCTTCCCCGTTGACGGAAACCTGGAAACGGTCTGCACGCTGGAGAACTACCAGTCTCCAGACCTCGAGCTCGCTCCTTTGGCGGAGGGCTCGGCGTTCCACGATGCGTTCGCGGCCATCAGCCCAGCGGGTGGCTCGCCCACGCTACCGGCCATGCAGGGCGCTCATCTGTACGCCCTGGCCGTGGCCCTGGATCATCCCGACGAGGAGACCGTGGTGGTGCTGCTGACCGACGGCCAGCCGCAGTTCTGGAATTCCCTCATCCAACAGTACGAGCCAGGCTGCCCGGACAATGGATTCAGCCGCGTGGCTTCGGTGGCGTACTCGGCCTTCCTGCGCACGCCTTCGGTGAAGACGCACGTCATCGGGATCAGCAATGACGCCGAATCCGCCACGCTCCAGGTCGATCTCGACGTCGTGGCCGAGGCGGGGGCCACCACTCCTGCCCAGATGGTGCGCGACGCCGACCCGAGCAACTCGCCAGTCGTCTCTCAGGCAGCGGTGGCGACCTCAATGCGGCGCGCTCTGGAACAGATTCGCGACGAGCTGATCACCTGCGACGTCCCCCTGCCGGATCCGCCGTCGGGGCAGTCGCTGGTTCCGGACCAGCTCAATCTATCGTACGTCACCGCCAATGGCTTGCGTCACGTGCTCGCCTACTCTGCGGACTGTGCAGACGGGGTGGGTTGGCGCTACGACAGTCTCGACGCTCCCACCAAGATCGAGCTCTGCAGCGAGAGCTGCGATGCGGTGCGCACCACTGCGGGCTCGCAACTGGAGGCCGCCTTTGGATGCGCGACCGAAGGACTCGGCGGGGAGGGCGGCGCCGGGGGACAGGACGGTCAAGGCGGTCAAGCCACGTCCGTCGGCGGTGCCGCCGGCGGTGGAGGCGCCAGTGCTCTCGGTGGCGCCACCGCCTCGGGCGGTGCGAGCTCCGCGGGCGCGCCCGCCACGGCCGGCAGCGCTGGCACACCATCCACGGCTGGCAGTGCGGGCGCATCGAGCCCGGCCACCGGCGGCACCACGGCCTCAGCGGGCGCATCCAGCTCGGCAGGCACGTCGAACGCTGGGGCCGCCGGCGGCTAAAGGGACCGGTCCGGTCAGAGCCCGCCCTGCTCTGGCGGCGGCGCCGGGCTCACTACCCGTAGCGTTCCACCAACTGGGGCGGCACCGGCCCCACGTGCACGGCCACGATGCGCCCCGACTCGACCTCGACGATGGTCGGAGTCGCCAGCACCTTGAGCGCGCGGGCCACGTCGAACTGACGAGTGACGTCGATCACGTGCACGTCGCGGTTCTTCTCGCTCAGTTGCTTGATGACGGGAGTGATGGCTCGGCACGCCCCACAACTCGGACTGAAGAAGTACGCGAGCCCACGCTTGGCCCGGCGCAGGCTCTGGCCGACAGGACCGGGCACCTCCGGCAGGGGTTTGCCCTGAAGCGCGCGCATGCGCAGCACCACGACCACGTTCAGTCCCAGCATCAGGACGAGCAGGCCGCCGATCCCCAGAGCCAGGACCAAGAGGATTTGGGTCATCGGGTGGGTCTCCCTTCGAGTTCGTTGTAGGAGACCGCCGCGATGGGAATGGATTCACGCTTCACCGCAGCATGACGCTAACAACTTGAAACTACACCACAATCTACTCACTGTGCAGCTCGCACAGCGCCGGCGCTTGGCCCAGCTCTCGGAGCTCGTGCCGCGCCGTGGCTGACGCCGGATTCAGCTTGAGGGCCAGGCACAAAGCCCCCACGGCCTCCTCGCTGCGACGCAGCCGGCTCAGGACCACACCGAGACTCTCGGCCGCCGGGGCATGGGTGGGATCCGCTTCGAGCGCGCGCACCAATTGGTCGCTCGCTGCGTCCAGCAGACCACGCCGGGCGAGGATCTTCCCAAGCCCGGTCCGTGCGCTCGCGTGCTTCGGATCGATCTTCATCGCGGCTCGGAACGCCCGTTCAGCAGGGTCGAGCTGGTCTTGATGTTGATACGCCTGCCCCAGGTGGTGCTGATACGAAGCGACGTACGGGTCGAGTTCGGTGGCGCGCCGAAAACGCGTGACGGCCTGGTCGAACGCCCCGCGCCGTTCGCTGATCAACCCGAGCAGAAAGTACGCGTCGGCTACCCACGGATCGTGATCGATCAGAGTGGACAGCTGAGCCTCGGCTCGGTCCAGATCCTCGGCGGCGAGAAGGCTCCGACCGAGCTCCAACCGGGCGCCGAGATTTTCAGGATCCCACGCCAGCGCTTGCTCCAGGTGGGCCGCAGCCACCCCAGGCTCGGCCGCAGCGAGGGCGGCCACGCCCAGATTGCGAAGCACCACCGCCGAGGTGGGATGCTCGGCTCTGAGCTCGCTCAAGATCGCCGTGGCCCGAGCGGTCTGGCCCCTGGCCCGGAGCAGAAGTGCCAAATTCAGCCGGATCCTGAAGTCGCCGGGCCGAAGCTCGAGCGCCCGCTCCAGAATCGGCTGGGCCTGGTCGGGCCAGCCGAGCGTGCCGAGCTGAGTGCCAGCCTCGAAGAGCTTCGCCGGGTCGTCCGGGTAGCGCTCGGCCAGGGCCAGGTAGTAGGGCCGCGTGGTGCGCTGCTGGGCCTCGAATAGCGGCAGCTTGGTGGCCTCGGGGTGCAGTGCCACGGCCCGCTCGAGCAGACCGGCGAGCACCATCCCCTGTGCGTCTGCGGCCGCGTAGACTTGCCTACGGATCGCGGCGATGCGTTTGCCCCTACGGCGCAGCAGGGGCTCCACGGGCTGGCGCACCCCGAGCAGCAAGCGTGGCTCCATCCGTCGGCCGCGCGAGTACGTGGTGGTGTACGGCACCAAGGGGTGGTCGTCGGTCTGCACCGGCAGCCCCCGGGTCCACGCCGCCACTCCGTCCGGACCCGACAAGTAGAGATCGAGGATCTCCGCCGGTGAAGCCATGCCGAACGGCTCCAGATCGCGTCGCACCCGCGGCTCCGCGATCCTCCGAGCCAGTCGCGGGTAGTCGACGATGAGCGGGCCACCCTTGGTGCCCACCAGTTTCGCATACGCCACCTGTCCGTAGGTTTCAAAGCCCGCGTTGGCCCACAGCGTGGTCTGGGGGAACACAGCGCTGAAGGTGGCCACGATGATCTTGAATTCGTTCTCGGAGAGACCGTGGAGCGGCACCCACTGCACGGCCATGCCCCCCTGGGCCAGCCGTGAACGCAAGAGCTCGTAGAACTCCTGCGTGTACAGAATCCACGAGTCGACGGCCTTGGGGTGAGTCGAGTCCACGATCGCCAGGTCGTACTCACCGGCGCTATTGAGCAGGAACTGCCGACCGTCGTCGATGTGGAGGCGAAACGCCGGATGGTCGAGCACCCCGTGGTTCTCCACCTCCCAATGACGCGCCCCTCGCTCCACCGCCGGCGAGAGGTCGACCACGTCGAGCCGCTCGAGCGGATGCGTCAACGCCGCCCCCGCCGACAGGCCCGCCCCCAAGCAGATCATCACCGCACGCTGGGGGTCTGGATGCAGCAGCGGACCCAGGTGTCCGAGGATTTTGAAGCTCTGGTCGTGTACCAGGCGGGTGGTCACCTCGTTCACCGCGTTGATGAGCAGCTGCTTCTCGCCGTTGATCTGATTGACGATCACCGAGATGGTCCCGGTGCGAGCTTCCTCGTAGTGGATGAGTGTCTGGTGACGGGAGCCCACGGCACGAAGCAACATCAGTCGGGGCAACCCGCGGGGCATCGTCGCGGCCAGCGCGACCACCAAGGCGAGAGGCACGAGCGCCACCATGCGCGAACGGAGGGCGGCGTGGTGGCTGGCTCCCAACGCCACGGCGCTGGCGGCCGCTGCCGAGAGCAACGCGATGGCGAAGAAGGCACCCTGGATGCCCACCCAGGAGACCAGGCCGAACGCAGCCACCAGAGCGCCGAGGGTGGACCCGACGCCGTTGACCAGGAAGACCACGCCCACTTTGCGCCCGGCGTCCTCCGCACCACCCCCGAACACGCTGCAGGCAACCGGGAAGGTGATCCCGGAGAGCACCGAGGGCAGCAGCACCAGGATGGGCGCGTACAGCAACTCGCGGTAGAGCTCCAGCCAGATCGACGTGCTGAGAGCGCCGGACGCGTCCAGTCCGAAGGGGTCCCGCCCCGCCGCCACCACCCAGGCTGCCGACGCCCAGAACGATGCCAGCACCGCGACTGCAAAGGCCGCGAGCAAGAGCACCAGCAGCCGGATCTGATCGCAGCCCGCCAGCAGTCGGTGCACGAGGCCGCCCAGACCAATGCCAAGCAGGACCACGGACAGTAGCGCGGCAAATGCGTAGGTGTCGTGGCCAAACACGAAGGTGAGCACCCGCGCCCAGACGAGCTCGCAGGCTAGCATCGCGCACCCCGCCACGAAGGCACCCAGCAACGCGAGCCGCGGCAGCATCCGTCCGCGCTGCGGTTCGAGGGAAGGTGGCGACGGCGCAAGTCGCGCGTCGACACGCCCGGCCGCGAGCGTGGCCAGGCCAGCCGCCGACGCGCTGCCCACTGCCGCCACGACCGAGCACTGCCACAGCCCCAGGCTGGCGATACCCCAGAAGCCCGTTGCCGCCGCGCCCACTGCCGCGCCCAGGGTGTTGGCACCGTAGGCCACGCTGATCTGGGTGCGTAACGCTCCAAAATGGCGCGTCAAGGTCCGCACCAGCAGCGGCAGCGTGGCCCCCATCCCCAGGCTCGGCAGCGCGATGAGCAGCAGCGCCAGCGCCACCCGCAGCACCTCGCCCGGACTCACTCCGCCGCTATCCCTCGCCGTTCCACCGATGGAGCCCAGGCTGGCGAACAGCGCGGGCGCCACCACGGCATACCCCGCCAACCCGAGCTCGATCCCAGCGTAGGCTCGAAGCGGGGACCGGACCCGCTCGGCCACGGCCCCACCCCACCAGGCACCGCCGGCAATGCCCAACATGAAGCCGCCGAGGACCACCGCCGCGGCGTCCGTGGAGTTTCCGAGCGGCACCACCAGCGCCCGTGACCAACAGATTTCGTACGCCAGCGCCGCCGCACCCGAGCATCCGGCCGCGGCCCAAATGGCCGCGGCCGTAGGCGCTGTCCACGCTTTGCTCGTCGGCTCTTCCACGAAACGTTCCCCGGGGCCTCTCTCATCGCAGCGACCCGGTCAAGAGAAAGGGGGGCGGAGTGCCCCAATTTTCGCCGATCGCGGTCGCGAGTCCCGCGGCGTCGCAGCAGCTCACTGGGCGGAGTGCGCCACGGCCGCAGGCTGCGGCGGCAGGCGCCGCTTCGGCACGACCACAGGATCGCGTGCTCCCTTGATGTCCACGCGCTCGGTGATGGTGAGCTTCTGGCCCAGCTTGATCACCGTGGACTCGAGATCGTTGGCCTGCTGAAGCGCCTCCACCGTCATGCCGAACTGTGCGGCGATCTCACTGAGAGTGTCGCCCTGGACGACCTCGTGCTCGACGCGCCGGCTGGGCGGGACCACGTGTCCCTGCTCCACCAAGCGGTCGTAGGCCAGCACGCCGCGGCGCCGTGCGACTGGACTAACGAAACGAATGTGCATGTGACCGGTGTGTCCGGGCACGTGCTTGATGAGAGAGCTCGACCCCGGGCTGCCGTGGAACAGGTCCGCAACCCACGCAGGGTCCTCGCCCATCTTCAACGCATACTCCTCGAGTAGTGCCTGAACAGAACGGTCGATCAGCACCATCTCGACGTCGGTCTCGGTGATCACCAGGCGCAGCAGCGCCCAGGTGCGCTCGCGATCGAGATTCTCGGCCGTGGCCGCTTCGTACCACTTCTTGGGCGTGCGCTGAGTCAGCACGAAATGGACGTCCGCATCTCGACCAGTGCGATGACTCTTGTGCGGCGGCAACGGTCCGCCTCGCTCTGCGCTGATCGCCCCGATCCTCAGCTTGGGGCTGCCGGGGAACTGCTCGTGGAGCCGTCGAGCACAGTGCATCAACGCTGCGATGGTTTCGTCAGTGCCCCACGCGAGACCTGGGGCGCCGAGTATCCACTGCTCGCCTTTGGGCATGCGCACACCGTTGATGAGAAACCCATGATGCGGGTGCCCAACGGAGATGCTGCCGATGCTCTGCATCGGATCGGCCGGAGGCGCAGTCTGCACTGCAGGAGCCGTCCCCTCCGCCGGCTCGGCTCCCACCGCACCCGCGACGGCCAGCGCGCCCGCCACCGCCAGCAGGGTGGTCCGCAGACGCCGCACAGACGGTCTGGGACTGATACGGCTCATCCCCGGTCGATACCGCCGTGCGCACGGACCGGACAAATTGGCTGCATGGTCCCCGCCAACCGCGGGTTTTTCCCACGGCTCGGGCCGCCGTCCCACGGGCCGCGCGAGCGACCTTCCCGCGGGCCACATCGGTTCCACCGGGCCGTGCTCAGGTCGCGAGGTGGGAGCGAAACAGACTGACGAAGGGCGTCATCGCCGCCTCGACGTCGGGCAGCTCCGGGTGCCACAGCTTCTCCCACTTCAAGGAGACGTACCCGACGAATCCCTCAGCCACGAGAGCCTCGGTCGCCGGGCGAAGCGGCACCACCCCCTCCCCCACCAGGCAGGGATGGTATGCGACGCTGCCCGCTGCGTCGGTCGACGCTCGAAGATCCGATACGTACAGGATCCGGGTCCACGGCCCGACCCGAGCCACTTGCTGCTCGACGCTCTCTGGCTCGTGAGCCACGACGTGATCCGGGGAGTAGGCGAGGCCGAAGTTCGACCGCGACACGGCGCGGGCGATGGCCGCGCACTCCAGAGCTCCGGAGGTCCCGGCGTGGTTCTGCAGAACGACGCCGACTCCCGCCGGGCCCGCTCCGAGCGCCTCGAGCGCGGCCGCGGCCACGTCACTCACCAACTCGTCCGAGTGCTCGGCTGGCCGCCCCGCGGCGAGCGGCACCCCGAAGCTCCGGATGTAGCCCGCGCCGACGGCGGCACCGAGCTCGAGTAGCCTGCTCAGCTCATCGCGATAGGCCGCTTGCCATCGATCCGCAGTCGGTTCCGGACGGCAGTAGCAGTACAGGCTGGGCACCTCCAGCCCCGCATCACGAAGCCGCTGCCCCAACTCGAGCACTTGGCGGAGCGACATGTGCGGCGAGAGCTCGCCCCCCTCGTCCGCCAACCGGAGATCGATCCCCCCGAGGTCGAACCGTTGCGCGAGCTCGATCAACTCCGAGACGCTGCGCCCCGGCGTCCCCAGCGTGCTGAAGCTCAGCGGGCAGGACGCTCGGGCGTTCACGCTCCCCGCTCCTTGCGTCGATCCGCCGCGACGCGCATCTCTTCCACCACCGAGCGCAATCCCGCGAGCTCGCCGACGGATATCCAGCGCGGCGGCTCAGCGGGCCAACGTCCGCCCCGCGTGAAGTAGGCAAGCGCTTCGTCGAGACCCGCCACGGCGCAGTACTCCGCCGCGGTGTCGTACTTCTGGCGATGCACGCGCGCGGCTGGAAAGTCGCGAATGGTTCCACTGGACAGGTAGGCCAAGCCGTTGAGCGCCACGAACGACCGACAATCACCCAGCGTGGTGGGGGGACGCGACCGGCGGCCGTCCAGGTAGCGGAAGTAGGCTCGGTAGTTGTCCCCCACCACGTCGGGGTAGTGCAGAACCTTGGTCTCGCTTCGACCGTCATGCCAGGCGATCTCGTAGCCATGGTCCACCTCGTACCGAATCGTGGCCCGCTCGCACACCAGCGTTTCGGGCTGGCGGCTGTCGGCGCGCGTGGCGTGGGTCTGCCCGAAACGTAGGGTGACCCCGCCCGAGGTGGCCGCCTCCACGAAGCACGTGTCAGCTCCCTGGATGTCGTGCGCGCGCCACAGCTCGGCACGAGCTCGCTCCACGGTGGCGCGCGATTCGACGTCTGCGTCGCCAGCCCAGAAGAGCAAGGCGTGGACGAAGTGCGCCATGGCGTTGCCCAAGGGCGAATCCAGAATCAGTTGCTCGCCGAGCGTCAAGCGCCCGGCCCAATCGGCCCGGGCGTAGTAGGCCTGCGCCCTCGGCCAGAGCCCGAGGAAGGTCGCCTCGTGCAACCGACCGAATTCCCCAGCGAGGAGCCGCTGCTTCAGCTGCCGGCGTTCCGGCTCCAGCATGAAGTTGAATCCCACCAAGGTCGCTCGGTGCGCCCGCTGCTCGACCGAGACCATCTGGTCGAGCTCTTCGGGATCCAGCGTCGGCGGCTTCTCCAAGTAGACGGCCGCCCCGGCCTCGACGCCCGCACGGTGCATCTCGGCGTGCAAGGGGATCGGCGTGGGCACCGCCAGCACGTCCACCTCTGGCCCGCATTGCTCCAGCAGTGTGCGGTAGTCGTCGAACACGCGGACCCCGCGCGCGTCGAGCTGCCACTCGCTGACCTGCTCCCGGAAAGCGCCGGGACGCGGGTCACAGGTTGCCACGAGACGCACCAGCCCCGCGCGCTCCAGACGAAGTGCGGCGCTCTGGTGTTCGGCCGCGAACCCACCCATTCCGATGACGGCCAGTCCCGGTGTGGGCAAGCGGTCAGGACCTCCCGGCGCGCTCGCGTGACGAGCAACGACTCTGCTGACTACAGTGCACTCTGTCGAATCCCATACAGGCGGAGCTCCGTTGCGGGAGGGAGCTCGGCTCACGGCGGGTCGACCGAAGCATCAGCCCCACTGGACCCTGCCGGGTACCAGGCGCCGACAAGTCTGCCATCATGTGTACTGCGGCGGACTTACACGGGAAGCCGTCACGCAGCAAGCAGCGCGCCCTCGGGGCCATCCTTGATCCATGTTTCGGCGGCCGCCAGCGACCGCCGAAACATGGATGGTT
>CAZSVU010000137.1:0-20059 GCA_964610275.1 uncultured Polyangiaceae bacterium
GATTCGCTTCCCTCGCCGCCGGCGATCCGGTGCCGCCCTGTGCCATGTTCCGGGTGCTGGAGGGTTGGATCGACATCACTCCAGCCACGTCGGATCACCGGTGCGGGCGGGCGGCATCCAGCGACGTCGTGTTCACCGGGGGCACGCTGAGCCGGACGATGGCGTTGCGCTGCGCGGCCGGGGTCACCCCCACGGTCGTCGCGCGCTGGAACGTCGAAGCGCTGAGCGAGATCACCCGCGTGTGTTCTTGGGTAGAGGACGAGCTGCGCATGTTCGGCGATCATCTGCAGGCCAGGGCCGGAGCGGTCCTCGGCAGGCTCGGTTCCGAGCTGACCGAAGCAGCGCGATTCGAGTTCCTCGATGCCTGCCACCTGCTCTGCCTACTCCCGTGGGAGAGCCTGACGTCGGTGGGCTCTGCCACGGACCGACTGCACGTCGTCGGCGCCGGCAACGTCGAGTTGCTCAGCTCGTCCCATGACGAAGAGTCGGTAGCCGAAGAACTCAGTCCCGGTGAGTTCGTCGTCGCCAGAACCGTCCTGGCGGGCAAGCCGACGCCGACCTCGGCACGAGCTGGCGCCGACGGTGCGCTCTTGCTCTACGTGTCGCGCGCCAAGCTACGCAAGCTGCTGGACGCCATCCCCGCCTTGCACGCGACGTTGAGCGCAGGCTGAGTCACAGATCCACTTCGACCGTGACCGCTCGCTGCGGTTCCCAGCCAAAGTCCCGACTAAGCGCTGCCCCGTCGATGAGGCTGGTCATCTCGTCGAGGGGCTTCCGCAGCTGAACGTGTCCGTAGTGTCGCCGGATGAGCTCGGGCACGGGGAGATTCGACAGCTCCACGCAGGTGGCAGGGAAGTACTGCCGATAGCCGGGCTGGCGTTGCTCCACGACCCGCCGCACCAGATCGGCAGCGTCCGGGAAGAGCAGGTAGGCGAGTGCCTCACCCCACGCCAGCGCGTCCTCGGAGATCGGTCGATCCGGTCGCATCCACTTGAGCCACCGGTTGGGTGCCAACATGGGAAAGCGCAGCACCGCAACGGCAAGCTCCGGTCGCTCCCCGCACAGCACCCGCAGCATGCGCTCGGCCAGGTCCTTGCTCAGGGCGTAGGCGTTCAGCCCCGGATCCGGTGGAGCCTCCCCATCCAGCGGGAAGTAGGGAAACGAGTACGGTTTCTGACGTCGGAATCCGTCGAACTTCAGCATCACCTGAATCGAGCTGGCGAAGACGATGCTCTCGACGCCGATGTCCTGTGCCGCCCAGAACACGTTGCCATTCATGGCAGCATTCTCTGCGAGCAACTGCGGAGCGGGAGGACCGGCGAAGGGGTTCGGGTGATTCCCGCAGTGCACGACGATGTTGCAGCCGTCCATGACGCGGTAGGCAAACAGCTGATCTTGCAGATCACCCAACTCGAGTCGCAGCGGAAACCCGGACGAGTAGCGCACATCCGTGGCACGCACGTCGTGTCCGTGATCGAGCAGCGCACGGCACACCGCCGTCCCGAGGTTCCCCGTGGCACCAGTAACCAGTACCTTGCTGTTGCGTGTCATGATGTCGTCCGGGCAACGAGCCGCCACTGGCTCGCTGGCGACAGAGCCCGCTCGCTCCTTATCACGGCGGTAGCAGAAACTCACCCTCACGGGCAGGGAGTCGGCACCCGCCTTCGTCACGGCGGCGCCCGAGCAGCGCTGGCGCCAACCGCGCCGAAGCCTCGGGCAAGGCCGTCCCGACCCCGGTCTCCCCCGCGAAGCCGTGGGAGTTGGTGTATGCTCACGCGCCTGAGTCGGGCTCCCGGGCTGGGGAACAGCGCGCTGCCCGACTTGCCGGTGGACATGGAACGAACTGGACCGAGACGGACTTCACCGAATGTTGGCGACGCTCTGGAATGAAGCGGCGCACCTCTGGCTTCCGGAGGTGGTCGGGGCGACGTTGGTGGCGCTGGGCGCCACACGCCTGCTGGCCCGCGTTGGCTGGTCCACCCTGCGTCTGCCCATGGGCCTCTTGACCTTGTATCTCCTCGCCGTGCCCATCGCGGCGCTGCTCCGCGCGCAGGGTTCCTCGGCAGTAGGAGGCGTCCGACTGGTGGCCAGTGCCCTGGCGGCCACCTCGGTCATCGTGTCAGTCGGAACGCTGCTGTTTGGGGGCGTGGGCCCGCGCCTGCGTCTGGCGGTTCCTCGGATCGTTGCGGACGTGCTGGTCGCCGTCGCCTCGGTCATCGCCGTCTTCGTGGTCACGTCGCGCTCGGGATTCGACCTATCAGGCTTGATCGCAACCTCAGCCGTGCTCACGGCAGTGATCGGGCTCGCCCTGCAGGATACGTTGAGCAACGTTGCCGCCGGGCTCGCGCTGCAGGTCGACGGATCCATTCAAGTGGACGACTGGATCAAGGTTGGAGATCTGAATGGACGAGTCTGCGAGATGCGCTGGCGTTTCGCAGCCATCGAGACGCGCAATTGGGAGACCATCCTGGTCCCCAACTCCACTCTGGTAAAAACCCAGGTGTTGGTGCTGGGACGGCGTACTGGCAAGCCCGTACAGTGGCGTCGGTGGGTGTTCTTCAATGTCGATTTTCGCTACTCGCCATGCCAGATCATCGACACCGTCACCGAGGCACTCAATTCGTCGCCCGTTCAGTACGTTTCGGACGATCCAGCGCCCAATTGCCTCATGATGGACATGACCGACAGCTACTGCCGGTACGCGGCTCGCTATTGGCTCACCGATCTTCACCACGACGATCCCACAGACAGCGTGATGCGAACGCGCATCTACTTTGCGCTCAAACGCATTGGTGTGACGTTGGCCATTCCGGCCAACGCCATGTTCATCACCAGCGACACGCCCGCGCGACGCGAGGACAAGGCGAAACGCGAACTCGCCCACCGCGTGGCGGCGCTGTCCCGCATCGTTCTCTTCGCTTCGCTCTCCGAGCACGAACGGGAACGTCTGGCTCGCGGGCTGCACCACGCTCCGTTCGCTCCCGGCGAACCCCTCACGCGGCAGGGCGCCAAGGCAAACTGGCTGTACGTCATCGTCTCGGGAACGTGCTCGGTGCGCGTGTCCCAGGACGGCGCCGAGCGGGAGGTTTCGCGACTGGGCGCCGGGGACTTCTTCGGGGAAATGGGGCTACTCACCGGCGAGCCACGCACGGCCACAGTCGTCGCGGAAACGGACGTCGAGTGCTACCGCGTGGGCAAGGAGGAGTTTCAGCAACTGCTGGTGGACCGATCCGCGCTGGCGGAAGAGGTCGCCGACATTCTGGCGCGACGCCGCCTCGGGTTGGACGCGGCCCGGGAAAACCTCACGACGCAATACCCATCCGACACGGTGAGTCTCGCCACGGGCGAGTTACTCAGACGGATGCGCAGCTTCTTCGCACTGAAATGACGTTTCCCTGGCGATCTCCGCCACGCTCGTCACGCGCGGGCGACTGTCCCGCGAGAGCGATGCGATGACGGCATCGCAACGACCGGAAGCGCAAAATTCCGGCACGCCAGTTCCCGCCTCTGCATCTCGGCTACTGCGCCTGCTCCCCTGGGCGCTGGCCGCGGGTGGTGTTCTGTTCGGGCTCGCTGGCTTCACTGTGGCCGCGATCGTGCTCGCTGGGCGGGAACCACCTCTCCCCGCCCCGCCGCCACGGCCCGCAACCGCCAGCAGCGCCAGACGACCTCCCCCGGCACCTTCTGCCCAACAACCATTGCTCGCGGCTTGGCAACAGCAGCTGTTCGCCGATTCCTGTGAGGCTCCTTGCCGAGGCGGCTCGGCGTGTCCCGTCACGGCGGACAACGCCGGGACCGGCAACTGCCCTCACGGCAAACAGTTCTGTACGAAGTGCACCGCACCGATCACCTGCATCCCGGGATCCGCCAAAGCCAAGCTGGAACGAGGCGAACTCTGGCAGCTACACCTCTCGATGATCTACGAGAAGCGGCACGGACGGCGTGTGCCCAACCCCTGCGCGTCGAAGAGTGACCTCTGGCTCTGTCTCAAGAGCTCCGGTGAGGGCGCCTGGGACTGCACTTCCCAAGCCGATGCGTGCCGGAACTCCGGGGGTGCCGCCAAGGGGATTGTCGTGAAATCCGAAAATTTGATCGAGGACGGAGTGGACGTGCAGATCCGTGCCGGGGGGAAGGACGGGCAGGTCGTCGCGCAACGCCTCGGGGCCACCTACGGGAGCCTCGGTCGGGCCGGCCTGTGCCGTGGCTTCAGGATGGGATTCGACGACTCGAGAAGCGTGGACATGTTCACCTACTTTCTCATGCCTCCGCGGTAGGCCCGCGAGCGCAGCTCATGGGCCTACCGCGGAGGCACCACCCGTCCACCTCTGCTGCTTCACCCCCACCCGCAGCACTGAGGGTTTCAGCAGGCGGCCCGTCCCGACGCATTGCCACGCCGGCTCAGATCTTCCCCGTCCGCAAGGCTTCGCGCACGACGTCGGCGACCTCGTCGATCTTGATGCGTTCCTGCCGCTTGTCGTCTCGGTATCGAATCGTCACGGTGTCGTCCTCGAGCGTGTCGGAATCGACCGTGAGGCAGTATGGAGTCCCGATTTCGTCGTGGCGCGCATAGCGCTTCCCGATGGTGTGCTGTTCGTCGTACTTGGCGGCGATTCCCTCGGCCAAGAAGCGCTCCGCGATGTCGCGACCACGTCGGACCAGTCGTTCGTCCTTCTTGACCAATGGCAACACGCCCGCCTTGTACGGAGCGAGCCGCGGATGCAGCTGGAGTACGGTGCGACTGACGTTCCCGTCGGAGTCGAGCTCTTCGGAATACGCGTTGCACAGCACCGCCAGCACCCCACGCGTGGCACCAGCCGCCGGCTCTACGACGTGGGGAACGTAGCGCCAGCCCGGCTTGCCCGTGTCGGGGTCGGTCGCCTCGGGGTCGAAGTAGTGGAGCTTCTTTCCTGAACCTCGCATGTGTGCGTTCAAGTCGTAGTCCGTGCGCGACGCGATCCCCTCCAACTCGTCCCACCCCCAGGGGAACTCGTACTCGACGTCGAAGCAGCCGTCGGAGTAGTGCGCGAGTTCCTCCTCACCGTGCGGCCTGAATCTCAGTCGTTCGGGGCTGAGCCCGATGCTCTGCCACCAGGCCAGGCGTTGTTCCTTCCAGTACTCGAGGTACTTGGGGCCTTCGCCAGGCGGGCAGAAGTACTCCATTTCCATTTGCTCGAACTCGCAGGAACGGAAGATGAAGTGCTCGACGGTGATCTCGTTGCGGAAGCTCTTGCCCATCTGGGCGATGCCAAACGGCACCTTGATCGACTGGCTCTGCTGCACGTTGAGGAACTGCACGAACATGCCCTGGGCCGTCTCCGGCCTGAGGTACACTGCCGAGCCCGACAGCGCCTCTTCGGCCAGCTCGCGAAGCGCCTTCTCGTCCAAGCCCTCCTGGACGCCACGCTGGACGGCTTCGATCACTCCCTGGATGGGATCCACGGGCCCCAAGCTCGTGCGAAACATGCCGCTGAAGTCGCGCTCCGGGCTCAGGTACGGCGAGCCACAGTTTGGGCACACGTAGCCGCGGTCGGCAGCGACAGCGCCGCGTAGAGTCTTGCCCGTTCGTTCCAGCCCACTCTCGCCCGCGTCGACCAGCTTAGCCAGTGCCAGCTTGGCTCGACCCTTGTCACCGAGCTCGATGACGCATTCCGAACCCACCGTGACCTTGGGGGCCTTGTCGGCGCGGAATCGCTCCTGGCAGACCAGGCAGTCCACGAGCGGATCCTTGAAGTTGGCGAGATGGCCGCTCGCCTTCCACACGTCTGAGTGCATGATGATGGACGACTCGATGCCCACCATGTCCTCGCGACTGTGCACCATCGCCGTCCACCACTCGTTCATGAGATTGCGCTTCAGCTCGACGCCCATCGGACCGTAGTCGTAGGCGCTGCGCAATCCGCCGTAGATCTCCGAACTCTGAAACACGAATCCCCGCCGCTTGCACAGGGATACGATCTTCTGCATCAGCTCGGGTTCTTTGCTCTGCTGGAACATGGCGGGCCCTTTAGCACAGCCCTGCGCTGAAGGCCTCATCTCCTAGCCAGTGCAAGACATTCGCGCTGCCGGCGCAATTTCCCCGTTGGATCGCGCTGCAGGTCGAGGCGGTGTGGGCACGCCACCGGCGGTCACTTCGGGGACGGGTCGAGTTCCGCGGCGCCTCCGCTTTCCCCGCCACGTCAGCGCCGGTTCGGTGCCGCCGCCACGCCACAATCTGGCGACCTCTAGCCCCTGCAAAGAACGGGGCCGTGGTGGCTTGCATCATCCACGGTGTCGTGTTTCAACCCGGGACAGGAGGTGACTGTGACAGGTGCAGCCGTATTGCGTGGCATGAGTGCCTTGGCGTTGGTCCTCGCGGCCGTGGCGTGCAGCAAGGCGTCGGGGGGCGGCTCTGCGTTCCCGGCCGCGTATGTCCCGGGCGGCACCATCAATGCGCCGGCTGCACCCGGTTGTGCCACCTTCGCCACACTCACCTTCGCTGACGCCCGCCCGGACCCATCCGTGGTGGGGGAGCGGTTCATGGAAGACGAGCCCGGCCGGTGGCCCATCGTCATGGAGGGAGACCCCGCCCCGATGCTGCAGCAAGCCGCGGAACGCACCATGCGTGCCGGCGCGATGGTGGCGAACCCAGCGGCCCCCAACGACCTCCGCATCAGCCTGGTCTCGATCCTCATGGAGGAGAAGCAGGCGTGGAACTCGATGTACAAGGCGGCGCTCGTACTGGAGACCACCGTCCTGGCCCGAGGCACCAACACGGTGGTGTGGTCGTCGCGCCACACCGGTCAGGGAAGCAACTACGGGGGCGCGGGAGAAGCCATCAACTACCAGGAGACCGTGAGCCGCGCCTTGAACGAGGCGATCGCCAGTGCGCTCTCCGACCCGGCCCTGCATCAAGCGCTGTGCCAGCAGCCGAGCGCGGCACCTGCCGAGGCCGCCCCACCCGAAGGCGGGACGCCGCCTCCGCCCGCCGATGGAACTGAGCCCGCGGCGCCGCCTGCCGATGCGGCGACCCCCGCTCCTGGAGCAGCGGCGGCGCCGGCAGCCAAGCCATAGCCCGAGGACGCGCGCGCGGATTCAAGACTGCTGGAAGAAATCCCAGATGGTCTGGGCCGAGAAGTCTGGAATGGTGTGGCCACCATCGTGGACACAAAAGACCACGGGGGTCCCTGCACCGCACCCGTCGTAGGCTTCACAGTACTCGGTGGGTGCCACTGGCGCGGTGGTGGTGCCGCAGCCGTTGGCACCGAGCCAGTAGTCGCGGCTGGCCTCTCCCATGTCGAACGTCACGGTCTCGTCCGCGGTACCGTGGATGAGCAGGGTGGCGACCGGGCCCACACAGCTCGGCTCCTGCCCCCAGTTGCCGAAGCCCGGTCCGGCGCCAGCGATGGGTGCAATCGCTCGCATCACGTCGCCCATCTGGCATCCCACCTCGTTGCTCATGACGCCGCCGTAGCTCATGCCGGTGGAGAAGATACGATCGGCATCGATACAAAAGTTCGAACCGAACCAGTCCACCATGGCTCGAGTGAAGGCAATGTCCTCGCCGTCGGTGTTGCGCCAGGCGTATCCCGTGGGGTCGTCCGCGGTACCCAGGCCCTGGCCCGCCACCAGGATCGCACTGCCGTCGTTCACCGGCCCCATCCCGTAGTAGCCCCAGAACTGGCTATCCATGGTGTCGATGGTGCCGCCGAGCCCGTGCCAGACGAAAATGAGCTTCATGGGGACGGTGCCGTCGTAGCCGTCAGGCGCCGTGAACACGTACTCGCGAGTGGTGCCGTCGACATCCATGGAGTAGCGCCCGTTCTCGGGCCACGTGGCAGCATCGCAGCCGGACGTTGGCGTGGGCGGCGCGCCGCCCGTGCCCGGATCCAGGCCACCGGTTCCGAGCCCGCCCGTACCAAGGTCGGCTCCACCGGTACCCATGGTGGCTCCACCCGAGGCGGAGTCGGTGCCACCGACTCCGTTGGCGCCGCTCTCCGCGGTGTCGCTGCCACTGCCCTCTTCCGAACTGCAGCCCCATGCCGCCGTCACGACGACAAACGCCACAGCAAAGCCCAACGGCCCTCGGCCGGTGCCCACGCCTGCCATGCCCCAGATCCTCCTCGGTCAGCAGCGTTCGGGCAAGGGTCGAAAGCACACAAAGGAGGGCGGAAGACGCAATCCCCTCGTGCATCTGACATGCGCGCTGCAACGTTATGCTCAGCTCGTACTCGGCCGCCGCGAACCGGGGTCGCGCCGCCGGTGAATCGAAAGGAGTAGAATGCACCAAGGTGTGGAATCAGTTCGCCCATTGCAGCCGCGGGTCCCGGTACCGCCCCCAATGCCCGGCAGGCCATCGCCACGCTCCGCCCGGAGGGTGAGGTGACCGAGCGGAGCGACGACACGGCGGGCTCCGGCAGCGCACCGCTTCGCCCGACCATCGGCCTACTTGTCGATCGCATCGAAGACAGCTACCAGAACGAGCTCTTCCTCGAGCTGGCGCGCGCGACTTGCGATCGAGATGCCAACCTGATCGTACTGGCGGGAGAAGCCTTGGGTGCCGACTGGAAGCGCCCGACTCCGGCGAATCGCATCTACGAGCTCGGTATGGGCGAAGCGCTGGATGCGCTGGTCGTCTCCGCCGGAACGCTGGAGAAGCACGTCGGTTCCCTGGAACTCGCACGCTTCCTCGGTCGCTTTCGACCGCTTCCCATGTGCAGCGTCGGTGTGGCGTTGCCGGGGATCCCGTCCATAGTCGTCGACAATGGCGCTGGCACACGCGAAGCCGTGATGCACCTCATCCAGGATCACGGTAGACGTCAGATTGCGTTCATCGCCGGGCCCGAAGCCAACGAGGAGTCCGCGCACCGCTACCGTGGGTATCTCAAGGCGCTGCTCGATTGCCGGTTGGCTCCGGACCACAGACTCGTGGTGTCGGGCGACTTTCGGGAAGAGTCCGGTGCGGCGGCCGTTGGCGTGCTCCTCGACGAGCGGCACGTCTCATTCGATGCGGTCGTCGCCGCCAACGACCACATGGCGCTGGGAGCCATGGAAGCGCTACAAGCGCGCGGCATTCCGGTTCCCCGTCAGGTCGCAGTGGTGGGGTTCGACGACGTGATGGACGGCCAGTTTGCTGCCCGTCCATTGACCACCGTGCGGCAGCCCATTGCGGGCCTGGCCCGACGCGCCTGCGACATCACGCTGGATCTATTGCAGGGCAAGCCACCGCCGGGTACGGCGGTGCTGGAGACCGAGCTGGTCACCCGTCGTTCCTGCGGCTGTCCTCTGCAGCGCAGCGAGTATGCCGTGCAGGACCCACACCGGCCGCGCCGCGGCGAGGGGGAGAGTCCCCTGATTCAGAAGCGCGCGTCGGTCGTCGATGACCTCGTCCAGGCTACCGCCGGCCTGTCTGAAAGGCGTCGTCGAGCGGAACAGCTCTTCGATGCGTTCGTGGCGGATCTGCGTGGGAAGGCCGAGGGGACCTTCCTCAACGCGATGGATGAGCTCTGCCTCACCGTGCTCCATCGCGGCAGCGATCTGCGCGAGCTCCACCGCGTGATCTCCGTGTTGCGCCGACAGACCATTCCCGCGCTGGTCGAGCTACCCACCTTGCTACTGCACGCCGAAAGCCTGCTGCACGGTGCGCGTGTGCTCGTCGCCAACATGTCCCAACACCGGGAGGCGCAACGCCGACTGGATGCGGCACGGCACTTCAAGGCGCTCAGCGAGGTCGCCCAGCGGCTCATTACTGCCATCGAGCCACAGTCGCTCGTGGACTCGCTGGTCGAGTCGTTCCCGGATCTGGGCATCAGGAGTGCACTGGTCGCCGTCCACCCCATGAACCCCGAGTTGCCGCACGGCGTCGATCCGAGCCAACTCCAGCTGCTACTGGCCTACGATGTGGCGGGGGAGGTGAAGCGCAGTCCGAACGACGGTCCAGTCCCGGCCAATCAGTGCCTCGGTGCGCTCTGCTTGCACTCGGACCACCGGCATGCACGCGTCGCTCTGCCACTCCATCTGCGCGAGCGGTCGCTCGGCTTGTTGGTTCTGGAGATCGGCCCCTCGCACGGATTGGCGTACGAGACGTTGCGCGCCCACGTGAGTGCCGCGCTGGAGGGGACGCTGCTGGTCGAAGAGCTGGCGGCTGGTATCGCAGACCGAAAGCACCTGCTGCGACGGATCACTCGTCACGCACACGCGCTCCAAACCGCCTACCGGGCCCTCGCTGCCGAGCTCGACGCCAGAGCGGAAGCCCAGTCGACTCGGGCGCATCCCCCTGCCGGGTCCGGGGCCGGGACTCCCGAAACGGCGGAGCGAGCCATGCAGTCTGCGCTGGAGCAACTCGAGTCGGTGATGGCCGAGTTTGCCCGGCTGCTCGGGGCCGAGATGGACACGCTGAGACCCGCAGCGCCGGAGCGCGACTCCGAGCCCGACGGGTGACGGCAGTCCAAGAAACCCGCGTCCGAATGGCTCGCGCGCCCGGCAGGGTGCAAGAAGAAAGGTTGAGAAGGTCGGCGCTCGCACCCACCGCGGCTCGAGTGCCCCAATGCGAGGCACGCGAGCCCAGTGAAGCACAGCGGCAGCACCAGACCCACTCTGGGATTCCTGATCGATTGGACCGACAACCCCTACCAGTACGCGATCTTGCAGGGGCTGGCCGCATGCGCGGCGGAGCGAGACGTCAATCTGGTCTGCTTCGAAGGCGGGGCGCTGCATTGTCCGTTGTACGTCTCGGGTAGCGCGTCGCTCAATGCGCCCTACGACCTGGCTGGGCCGGAGACGGTCGACTTGACCCGGCGTGCGGGCAGCGGGGTGCACCCGCTGGGCGGTAGTGCGTGGTCCGGCTCGTCTCTCGAAAAAGGTGAACCCCGGGGCCGCCGGGCGCGCACTATCCTCCGTGTGAAGTCACCAGCAGAGCCGCGCCCCGCCGTGGAAGGGGCCGCTCCGACAGCGTCGAGGGGTAGCCACACCGGGATCATCCGCTGTGGCTGGATACTGTTGCTCCTGGCGCTGGGCCCAGGCTCAGCGGCCTGTAGCCCCAAGCCGAGCTCCGGTGGAGGGGATCAGAGCGGAACGCCCTCGGACGAGACCCTGGATGGCGCTGCGCCGATCATCCCGGTTCAGACCCAGCCCTGTCCGGTGGGGCAGACCATCTGCGCAGGGATGTGCGTCGACCCGCTCGTCAACAGCCTCCATTGCGGCGGGTGCTCCCTCGCGTGCCCGCCAGGCAGCCAGTGCACGGCCGGCACCTGCTCCGTGCAGTGCGGACCGGACCAGCAACTCTGCAACGGAGCTTGCACCAACGTTCTCACGGACGGGCAGAACTGCGGTGGGTGTGGAGTGGCGTGCCCCGCCGGCGCTCAGTGCATAGCCGGCGCCTGCACCACGCAGTGCGGACAGGGGCAGTTGCTCTGCGGTGGGGTCTGCGTCACCGTGCTGAGCGATGGGCAGAACTGCGGAGCCTGTGGCAATGCGTGCCCCGCGTACCAATTCTGCGACAACGGCGTCTGCTCCACTTCTTGCAGCGGCGTCCTGTGCAATGAGGCACTGGGCCCTGTCTGCGTCGATACCGCCACCAACCCAGCACATTGCGGAATGTGCGGCAACGCTTGCCCCGCTGGCTACTCGTGCCTGGCCGGACAATGCGCGCTGGTCTGCGCTGCGGGCCGAGTTGCCTGCGTCGGGCAATGTGTGGACCCCCTCAGTGATCCACTGAACTGCGGAGCGTGTGGTATCCAGTGCCCAGCTGGAGTGCCCTGCGTTGGAGGGTCCTGCGGCTGCACCGGAACGTTGCTCCTCTGCAATGGCCAATGCGTGGATCCAGCGGTGGATCCCAACCACTGCGGAGGATGCAACGTCAGCTGTGGCGCAGCCGGGTTGTGCACCGCTGGGGTGTGTCAATGTGCAGTCGGCGAGACTCGCTGCGACGGGATTTGTGTCGACACGGCCGCCAACGCCGCTCACTGCGGCGCCTGCAGCGCCGCGTGTGCCGTGGGGCAGGTGTGCTCGGCGGGCGTCTGCACCAACGCGGGTTGCCCCGCCGGCACCACTCAGTGCGGGACGGACTGCGTGGACACGTTGATCAACCGCGCGCATTGCGGAGGCTGCAACCAGGTCTGCGCCGACGGGCTCGTGTGCGTGGGGGGAGCGTGCACCTGCCCCTCGGGCACAGCACTCTGCAACGGGACCTGTGTCGACGTTTCCAGTCACTCGGAGCACTGCGGCGCCTGCAATTCGCCGTGCCCCGGTGGCGCGGCATGCAACCAGGGAGTCTGCCAGTGTCCAGCCGGCACCAGCGAGTGCGCGGGTGCCTGCGTCAGTCTATCGGACAACGACTCGCACTGTGGAGCGTGTAACGCCGCCTGTCCTCCAGTCCAGAGCTGCGTCGGGACGACCTGCACCTGCCCCAACGGCGAAACACTCTGCGACCAGAGCTGTGTGGACACCCAGAGCAGCAACGAACATTGCGGTGAATGCGGCACCTCGTGTGTGGGTGGCCAGTACTGTTCGAATGGCAGCTGTCAGTGCGAGCCGCCCTTGGTGGCCTGCGGTGAGCTGTGCGTGGACACGCAGACCAGCACGGAACACTGTGGCGGTTGCGACGCGCCGTGCGCGGCCGATCGAACCTGCATCGACGGTCTGTGCAACGGTATCGTGGGAGACGGTCCGGACAACTGCGGGGGCGAAGCGCACAGTGTGACCATCGACCGGGTCAGCGTCTACCAGGCCGTCGAAGTCGATGTGATGGACGCGGGGTCGCCGATCGGCGCCAGCGCGCGCAATGCCGATCTCGTGCAAGCGCGCGATGCGGTCTTCCGCGTATTCGTGACGTTGGAGTCGGGCTGGACTCCGAGAGAGGTGTCGGTACGCCTTCATCTGACGACCGCTGGCACCGAACACACTTTGTTCACCCGCAAGACCCTGAATGTGAGCTCCGAGCAGAGTGAGCTGGCCAGCACCGTCCAGGTCCAGGCCGACGGGGAGCTCATCAGCGCGGACACCACCTACGCCATCGAGATCGTCGAGTGTGTGACCGGCCCGGGCGGCACGGTGGCGTCGCCCCGATTCCCCTCGGATGGCACCACTCCACTGGAGGCTCGACCCACCGGTAGCTTGGTCATCGCGTTCGTGCCGGTTCAGGTCGACAATTGGTCTCCGGACACGTCGGAAGGCGCGCTGCAGGTCTACCGCGAATACCTCCAGGCGATGTATCCCATCAGCGAGATCACGACCAGCGTCGTCGGCTCTGTGACCACGTCTTCCGGCTTCGACTGGTCCACAACGCTCGATCAAGTACGGGACCGACGAGCCGCCGACTCGCCCGCTGACGACGTCTACTACTACGGACTGATCCGACCGGCAGAGACGCTGCGCGCCTACTGCGGTGGTGGCTGCACGACGGGCATGGGCTACGTGACCGATGAAAGCCGATGGGCTGCGGACTACCGGGTAGCGTGTGGGGTGGCCTTCGCCGATGAAGACTCTGCCGTGACGATGGCACACGAGGTTGGACACAACCACGGTCGCGATCACTCGCCCTGCAACGTGAGCGGCGATCCCAACTACCCCTATCCCAACGGCGCGCTGGGCTCCTGGGGCTACGACGCGCGTACGGGCAGCCTCTTGGACCCCAGTCGCTATGCCGATATCATGGGCTACTGTAGCCCCGTCTGGGTGAGCGACTGGACGTACCAGGCCTTTGTGGAACGGGTCGCTGCGCTCAACGGCGTAACCGCGCAAAGCTACGTCACGCAGCCTGGCGCAACGGAGCGCTGGCACGTGCTGCTGGTTGGTCCCACCGGGGCGCACTGGGGTATCCCATATCGGACCGCGAAACCCGCCGTCGGGACGCCGGCAAGCGCACGAGTCCTGTCGAACGACGGCTCCGTCATCACGTCGGTCACCGTCTACGCCACGGCGACGTCCCTCCCCGACGTGCACAGCTACCTGGTCCCCCCCCCGCAAGCGGGGTGGCACTCGATCGAGATCTCAGGCAGGGCGGCGGTGGCCTTCCCCTGAGCCCGAAGCGACGAGCTTCAGTCGAGCTGCCGGTAGTGCACAGCCCGGCACTTTCCGCGACGCTTCGCCTCGAGCAGGGCAGCGTCGGCCTCGCGCAGAATGCGCTGCGCCGCGTCGTCATCCAAGACGGATCCCGGCAACGTAGAGGCGCCCACGCTCGCCGTGACCAGACCGTAGCCGTCGATTTCCCGCAATGCCACTACGACGCGTTCGGCCGTCGCCAGCGCGGCCGTCTCGTCGGTATCGGCCAACAGGATCACGAACTCATCGCCGCCGAACCGCGCCACCACGTCGTTGGTGCGTATGCCCTCCCCCAGTCGTTGGGCGACGGCGACCAGCACCTGATCGCCGGCTTCGTGTCCATACCGGTCGTTCACTTGCTTGAATCCGTCCAGATCGATCGCGCAGGCGCTGAGCGGCGCCCCGCTGCGCCGGACTCGAAAGATCTCCTCCCGCAAGCGTCCCGAGAAGTACCGACGATTCCACACGTTGGTCAGGGGGTCGCGGAGTGCCTGTTCTGCAATTCGGGCGTACGCCTGCTCGAGCTCGTGCCTGAGCAGCACCGACTTGAGCGCAGCACCCAGCGCCAACGTCAGATGCGTGCTGAGAAACGATGTCTCGGGTTCGGCGTGGTAGAGCGCGTAGCCCAGGGGTCTCCCCTCGGACACCATGGGGACCAGCAAGTGATGCGGCGTCGAGCTCGCGAGGCTCACGAGCTCAGCCGTGTCGGGGACCGCAACCGGAGCCTGCCGATTGTGGCCAACGTACGCAAACGGAATCCGCGGGACTCCGACCGCGGCCGATTCGACGAGGACCGGGACGCAAGTTTCAATCCCCAGCCGCTCCAGCTGCTCATAGACGATCATCTCCAGATCATCCAGCCGCTCCGCGGACGAGAACGCGGCCGACGCCCTCGTCAACTCGAGCGCCATGCGCTCGAATTCCCGGCGTTGCTGTGCTTCCCGCAGTGCTTCGACGTTGCCGATGGCGAGGAGCGCCTCGGCGGTGGCGTCAGCGAGCTTCTCGGTCACGGGCGCAGACCCCTCGACCGCAGCCTGCAGCTGGCGGCGCAACCGCAGCACCGCATCCCGTAGCGGTGTCAGTAGTTCGTCGCGTTGCACCAGCGCGCTGGCGGCCGCATCGATCCGCTCGATGAACTGTGGGTCGTTGCGGCACAAGCGTGCCGTGAACGCATCGACGAGATCCGACGCCCAGCCGGCGGTCAGCACTCGCTCCAGGGTCGAATCCGTGAAGGCCTCGCTCAACTCGGCTGCTATTGCATTCCGCTGCTGCGGCAGCATCGCCAGCACGTCCGCGGGGTGCCCCGGAGCCACCGGGCGGAGGTGTCGCGAGGGCGGCTCCGGGTTGACCAGGCCACAACCACAGGACCGGCGGAGCACCAGCTCGGTGGGATGCTCCGTCGTGTCGTGGCGCACCGAACCGCCGAGCTCGGCCAAGAGATCCGCCAACGCACGACTCACTTGTCTGGCCAACGGCTGCCGCACGGTCGTCAGAGGACTGCGCGCCAGGTGGGCAATCTCGATGTCGTCGAAGCCGACGACGGAGACGGAGGCAGGCACCGAGATGCGTTCCCGCGCAAACACGTCCAGCACCTCGATGGCCATAACGTCGTTGGCACAGACCACGGCGTCGACCCCACGCAAACCGGGGAAGCGCTTCAAGATCAGCTCGGCGGCCACCTGCCCAGAAGCCTGGGTGAAGGCTCCGGGGATCACCCGATCCGCAGGCAGGCCGAGGCCGTGTCGCTCGAGGGACTCCTGAAGACCCTGCAATCGCGACTCGGCCTCGGGGTGCCCGAGCGGGCCACGCACCACCACGAAGTCTTTCCGGTCGTGCTCGACGACCAGGTGGTCGGCCAGAGCCGCCGCACCAGCTCGATTGTCCGTGGTGTGCGAGCACAAACCGGGAACCGACACCCCGATGGTGACGACTTTCGCCGGCCCGAATCCGTGCGCAAACTCCGCTATCTGAGCTCGGCTCAGCCACCGGCAAACCGTGTGCGCGCAGATCAGGATTCCGTCGAGGTGTGCGCCACGCACGACGTCGTAGGCGTACGTTTGCGCGCCTGCCGTCGAGCCCAACACACCACCAGCGGTAGCCACGAGCTCCACCCCGAAGTCACGGGCGGATCGTAGCGCATGGTCGAGCAGTTCCCGCTGGAATGGCTCCCCAACATCAGCGGCCAGGAACCCGATGCGCCGACGTCTGGCCGTATCCTCACCGCTTCCCATTGCCCCCACGCTACACGACCCGAGCAGCACTGTCACGACCCACTCCGACTGCTCGCGGCGACCTCACCCGGCCGTGTTTCGGCGGATCACTCGCTTGCCAGCCCCCGTCCCCCGCGCGACACTCGACGAGATGCGCCAAAGCACGCGCTGGACGGCTCGACTGCAGTGTGCGCTGCTGACGTGGCTCGGGCTGAGCTGCTCCGCGCGTGCCCAGGACTGCGACTGTGACCACCAGGTGTCGCCGGGCACGGGGACCGTCAACGCCGCCGAGCTCGGCGTGTTGCCGGGGCAGCGCGTCTGCGTGCAGGCTGGTGACTACGACTTCATCCGCTTTCAGCAGGTTCGCGGCACTGCCGAAGCATGGGTGACCATCGTCAACTGCGGCGGCCAGGTTCGAGTGCACAACCCGGACCGTGCCTATGGACTCGTCATCGAAGGCGAGTCCCAGTACTTTCGATTGCTGGGAACGGGCGACCCCGACCAGACCTACGGATTCCGGGTCAGCGTGCCGGCCGTCGACCCCTGGCCAGGGGTGGGGCTCGCGCTCGGTGACAAGTCCACCAACTACGAAGTGTCACACATCGAGATCCACGACACCGGGTTTGCTGGCGTCACGGCCAAGACCGATCCGGTCTGTGACGGCAGCGCCGATCAGGACCAGTTCGTCCAGCGCGACATCGAGCTGCATCACCTGTACGTGCACGACACCGGGGGCGAAGGATTCTACGTGGGCAGTACTCAGTCGGATGGGCAGACGATCACGTGTGACGGAACGGACGAAGTGCACCAACCTCACTTTCTGGAAGGCGTGCGCCTGCATCACAATCTCGTCGAGCGCACGGCATGGGACGGTATGCAGGTGGGCATGGCACGCGCCGACTGTCTCGTGTACGCGAACACCATCAGCGGCGTGGGCTCGGCCGGCGTGGAGTATCAACAGCAGGGGCTGCAGATCGGCACCTATTCCAGTTGCGAGGTCTCGGGCAACGTCATTCACGACGGACCCGTGATGGGCATCATCGTGCTCGGCGCCGGCGTGACCCGCATCCACAACAACCTCATCACCGGGTTTGGAGAGGACGGCATCTACGCCAACCATCGCGACGTTGCCTCGGCGGCCACCTACGACTTCTTCTTCAACACCATCGTGGACTACGGGGGGACCGGCATCCGCGTCTTCGGCGCCGAGCTCGCGGCAAGCTCCGCCGTGGACAATCTGCTGGTCGGACCCTCGCCACACATCAGCGCGGGTAGCGAAGTGGATTGGTCCGAGGACCACAACGTCACCCTGGAAGCGGCGAGCACAGCGGGGTTCGTGGGAGTCGACGACTACCACCTCCGGGACGCTTCACCCGCTCGCGGCGCCGGGCGGCCACTGCCCGATATCGACCACGACCTCGAGGGGCGACTGCGTGCCGATCCCCCGAGTGTGGGCGCGTACGAACACGCGGGCGATTCTCCCGGTCAAGCCGGCGCCACGACCGAGCCTCCTCCCCCCCTGAGCACGGGTGGAACGAGCTCGACGACGGAGGACGACGCGAGCACCGGGAGTGGCGAACGATCCGGCTGTGGGTGCCGGGCCGGCAGGCACGCTCCCAGCGCAACCGGGTGGCTGGCTCTCGCGTTCCTCGCGCTCGTGCTCGGGGCTCGCCAGCGTCGGCCTGCCGTCGACGGATGATGCAGACTGATACTTCTTCTGCCTCGATGGCCACGACGTGGCGTGGCTCGAAGCACAGGGGATACCCCCGAGAGGGATCCGCAACGGAGCGCAGGCACCGGCGAGGCCGAGGCCACACCGTGGGATCTAGAGGACCACACACCGTGGGCTTGCCGAACGGTGGCCGCGGCGAGAACTGCACGCGGCCAGCCGCGCCGCGAGTCAATCTGCGATCGTGGTTCCGAGTGGCTGACGCCCGAGCAGCATGATCTCGAGACGGGCGCTGCCGCGGGCTTTGTCCGTGGTGGGTTGGGTGTCGCCGAAGCCGGCCGCGGAAAGCTGGCTGGCGGGCACCTGCTCCGCCTGATTCAAGTGGATCAGCGTCTGCACCGCGTACGCCGCGGACAACTCCCAGTTGGTGGGGTGCGCCTTGCGCAGCGCGGGAGTGATGAGTGGGTTGGCATCCACGTGTCCCTGGATCTGGTAGCGCTGGTTGGGGACCCGGAGCAGGGCATCAGCTATCGCCTTGGCCCGCAGCCTCCCCTTCCCCGTCAGGCGCATCGTTCCGGTCTTGAACAGTCCGTCCATTCCGACGCGAATGCCGTGACGGCCCCCCTCGTCGAGGATCGTCACGGTGCCGCTCTGCAGGTCTTTGGCCAAGGACTTCTCCAGCGCACTCTTGACGGTGGCCAGATCGGCTTGCGTGTCATCCAAGGGCCGCGCTGCGGCATCGACCTTGGCTTTGAGGTTGGTGTTCTCCTTGTCCAGCGTGCCGATCTTGGCGGCCTGCCCCTCCAGCTGGGTGCGCGCTTCGGCCAGGTTCTTCTCCGCCTCCTGCTGACCAACCGTCAACGCCGCGTAATCGCGAGCGAGCGGCGCGAAATACTGGAGATAGAAGTAGCCAGCTCCCCCGGCTGCACCAACCAGCAACACCCAGGGCAGGGTCGCGACCACGCGAGCCACGAAGCCTTGATCGGCCCGTGCCACCGGGGGAGCGCTCACAGCCTTCCTGGCGGTCGGTGGGGGGGGGGGAACAGACGAAGCAGGCGGCTTCGAGGAGACCTGCCGGGCAGCAGGAGCAGGCGTGCCCTTGCCAGGGGCCGGCGGCGGCGTGCTCCTACCGGGCGGCGGCGGCGGCGGCCGCGAGGACGGAGACACTGCCCCGCGTGCGAGGCCAGACGGCACCGGTGGCGGTGGCGGCGCAGAACCCGCTGGGCCTCCCAGTAAACCAGGCCGGTTCGAAGGCGAGCCGGGAGGGGGTGGAGGGGGTGGAACGGAGGGAGGCAATGGAGGACGGGTGGGCACGGACACCTTCTGGTTGGCAACGGCCGGACGCGGAGTGACAGGCTCGGAGTCGAACACGTAGCTCGGGAGTGAGGAGATCACGTCACCAGCAGAACCTCGGCCCGTGTAGCCATCCAGCTGCTCACTGTCGCTCAGGGCCAGCAACTCCGAGCCGACGATCTCTATTTCCGGAGACGATCCCACTTGTGACACTCAATGCATGCGGCGGCGCAATAGATCTCACTTTCTTGGCGATGCAGCCTGGCCTCCCAGCACCACGCTGGCCTGCTCCGGCCACCTCGGCGCGCAAAGCACGGTCGCCGAGGTCGCCCCCGGCCGCCGGCTCGCCCGAGGACGCTACCGCATCCTCGGCGCGATTTCTCTCCTACTGGTAGCCAGGCCTCCGGCGAATGCGGCCCGGGGCGGACCCCGAGGAGCTCAAACTCAGGTGAATCGACGTCCGGTGTGCGGCCACGAGACCAGCTGGACGAAACCCGCCGTCCGGGATTGGATCCGCCCCGAGTGAAACTGACGAGCACGACTCGGGTCGGCCCCGCGCCCCGAGCAGGAGCGAGCAGTGCCGCGGGAGGGGGGCGGACCGGCACTCGGCTTCACCATGCCCGCGCCGACCGCGCGACGACGTGTGGGGTCCAAAAAACTGCCGACCGGTATTAGGCCCCGAGCGCTCGCGCCGTATTGCCAACGCAACAGCTGGCAGACCCATACCCGCGCCTCGGCTCGTCCGAGCGTGTTGCAGCCGCGTTGCGTCCACACCGATGGCTGGGGGATGGTCCAAACCAGACGCGCACCCCTCGACTAGTTCTCGGATCAAAACGCGCAAGGGCGCGGATACAAACGAGAATCTGCGGAG
>CAZSVU010000138.1:0-2492 GCA_964610275.1 uncultured Polyangiaceae bacterium
GCAGTGTAGCTATTGTGCTCGTAGTAGGAGTCCTCGATCCCGTTGTCGTAAATCCAGTTTCCTTCGACGAGGATGTCTTGGGTCTCACCTTCATAGGCGCCAATGAACAGGCCGTTGCCCGAGTCACGAAGGATGCAGTTGCGGATGGTCACGTCTTGCCCTACCTCGACGTAGATCGAGGCGGCGTTGTCCGAGTAGGCAGTGCCCCCATCGAAGGAGTAGGACGGACGCGCCGAGCGGACGTCGAGGTTCTCTACAATGA
This sequence comes from uncultured Polyangiaceae bacterium, assembly GCA_964610275.1. GTDB lineage: Bacteria > Myxococcota_A > Polyangia > Polyangiales > Polyangiaceae > JAFGBI01. The sequence goes on from CAZSVU010000138.1 coordinate 263, forward strand.
TGTGCGCCGGCACGCAGTCTGGCGGGTCGCAGCTCGGCGTGTTCGCGCCGCCGACCTTGATCACGCCGCGGGCCTCGTTCCAGTAGGAGAGCCCAGCGGCAGTGACGGCACCATCACCGCTGATCACCGGCAACTCGCCCGAGCCATTGGGTACACCGCGGATGATCACCGGAGCTGCCTCGGTGCCTTGGGCTGCGATCACGAACTTCTCGCGGTAGGACTCGGCCCGCCAATGGATCTCGACGACGTCGCCGGCCGCCAGCATGCCTAGAGGCACATCCCCGATGTTCTCGTAGGTGAGCCCGGGACCGACGTCGTAGGTCTCGGCCCGCGCCATCGCGCTGCCCAGAAGGCTCGGAACTGCGACAACCAACGTCAGGATCGACCGTGACAACATTGCGTGGCACCCCTTGCTTCGTTCACGTGCGAGTATAGAACACACTCGTTACGAACGAGTACCCCGTACTGTCCACAAACTCACGGCGGGACGATTCTCGAACAATGTCGTGCGGCGACACAGACTGGAACGGGCCACGTTCTGCTGGCATCTTGCCCTCCCAAACGCCGCTCTCATTCCGTCCGATCGATCCGAGCTTGGGCGAAGACGTTCTCGTCGTGGCAGGCGTATTGGACCGTTCCTGCCTCGAGCTCGGCGTCGAACTCGCAGCCGTCAATGCAATTGTACGCTTCATGGGTGATGCTTTCGACGCCCACTAGCCGGGAGTTGCTTGACTTACCCGAACACAACCACTCGCCCGCGCACGGGATGGTGGGGTACTCGACGATCGCGCACGGTGTGTGCTCGACCCCCAGCACGTTCAGGACCACACGCCACTTCTGTCCGTCATTCTGAATGCCCTCTCCCTCCCATACTTCGAGCTCCACCTCCCGCGGGCTCTCGTGGAGACGGCCTTCCGGAGCATCGATGATCAAGGCCGGCTCGTCCTCGACCAGCTCGTCCTCGCTGGGCGGGGCAGCGTACACTTCCGTGGGCCCGGAGGTCGCCACCTGCGCTGCCTCGCGAGTGCAGGCGAGGCCGAGGACCAGTAGCCCCGAAACGACGACTCGGGCGGTCGTGCCTCCCGAGAGCTCGGTCCGCCTCGGAATCATTGAGGCCCGGACCTGGCCACCGCCTACAGGCGCGCCAGGCTGAGCCTGGATGATCAGAAGCGGGCCTTGCGGCATTACCCCTACTGGAGCGGCTCTACGCCGACCGGAAGCGCTCGGCCAGATTCTGCCCTCGATTCCAGCATGAAATCCCGTGGTGAGCCGGGCCGGTGATGAAAGGCGACCATGACTTTACGCACCCTTCGACTCTGTGCGCTCGCGGCCAGTACAAGCCTGGCCATGGGTTGTGGCAGTGAGGGGAACGGCGGCGATGACGTTGCCGCTGCGGGCAGCCCCGGCCTGGGTGGCGCCGGGACCGGCTGCGCGCTGGGCACTTCTCAGTGCGACACCGCTTGCGTGGATCTCCAAACCAGCAACGAGCACTGCGGAAGCTGCAATCAGCCGTGCGCGCCAGGGACAAGCTGTGTGGCAGGAGCTTGTACCTGTCAGGATGGGCAGGCCCTGTGCAGCGGCCAATGTGTCGACGTTACCGCAGATCCCAACAACTGTGGCGCATGCGGCGAGGTGTGCGCGGCTGCCCAGGGATGCGTGGCGGGGACGTGCACCTGCCCCGCCGGGTACACCACTTGCGCCGGTCAGTGCACTGACACGGCCACGGACCCCGCCAACTGTGGCGGCTGTGGCACGGCCTGTGGCACAAACCAGGTCTGCTCGCTCGGGATGTGCTCCTCGACCTGCGGGCCCGGACTCACGCAGTGTGGGCAGGCGTGTGTGGATCTGGCCAGCCATGTGCTGAATTGCGGGCAGTGCAACTTGGCGTGCGCGGCTGGGCAACTCTGCCAGAGTGGGGAGTGTGCTTGCCCGGCAGGGCAGCAGCTGTGTGGCGCCGCGTGCGCGGACGTCTCGGTGGACGCCGCCAATTGCGGCGGGTGCAGCGTCCAATGCAGCCTGGGCCAGAGTTGTGTTGCGGGAGCGTGCACCGGCGCCGGCACAGGAGGCTCGTCAGCTACGGGCGGGACCGGCTCGGGTGGCGCGAGCATCGGCGGGACCGGCTCAGGTGGTGTGGGTCCCGGCGGGACCGGGTCAGGCGGCGTGGGCATCGGCGGCGCCGGCGTGGGTGGCTCCGGCACCGGCGGTGCCGGCGTGGGTGGCTCCGGCACCG
>CAZSVU010000138.1:2592-10470 GCA_964610275.1 uncultured Polyangiaceae bacterium
CCGGCGTGGGTGGCTCCGGCACCGGCGGTGCCGGCGTGGGTGGCTCCGGCACCGGTGGTGCCGGCGTGGGTGGCTCCGGCACCGGTGGTGCCGGTGTGGGTGGCGTGGGCACTGGCGGCGCGGGGACCGGCGGCGCGGGAAGCACGGATGCGATCAGAGTTACCCAGATGACGAGTTGTGAGGGGGAAGCGAGCGGATTGAGTGCCAGTGCGGTCTACTACGTAACTCCGAACGGGTCTGGCGACGGGAGCAGCTTCTCTTCTGGTATGAGCTTGGAGGCTGCCCTGACAGCGGTCGAGGCCGGAGAAATGGTTCTGTTGCAGCCGGGCACCTACTCGATCCCCGTGGTCAGTTCTTCACAACGAAACACCATCCTCTTGTCGAAGTCTGGTCGCGAGGGCGCGCCGATCTACTTGGTGGCAGCGAATTGCGGACGCGCGCTGTTCGACTTCTCCTATCCCGCCAATGAATGGCAACCAGATGATGGCAAGAGCTTCGGCTTTCAGCTGACGGGCAACTACTGGTACCTCAAGAATCTCGATGTGACCAACGCTGGCTACCACGGCATCTACATTGGTGGGGAAACCGCCGATCCCACCAGAGGGCAGCACAACACCATCGAGAATTGCTCCTTCTACAACAACCGGAACACCGGACTCGAAATCAACAAGGGTGGTGCGTACAACACCGTGATCAATACTGACTCCTACCTCAACTACGACTTCAAGCTGAGAGACGACGGTACCATGGGTGGCATGGCGGACGGCTTTGCCTCGAAGCAGGAGCAAGGCCCGGGAAACCAGTTCTTCGGCTGTCGAGCTTGGGGAAATTCCGATGACGGTTTCGATACCTTTGCCAACACAGATCCGGTGAACATCGAATACAGCTGGGCCTTTGCGAACGGCATAGACGTTTGGGGCAGCTCCTTTTGGCAGAGTCTGGGCGCCACCTTCAGGGGAAATGGCAACGGATTCAAGCTGGGCGGTAGCGATGCGCACCAGCAAAATCGCCTGGTAAGCTCCGTGGCCTTTGGCAACCCCGGCAACCGCTTCGACCTCAACAGCAACGTGGCCGGTCAGACGATGTACAACAACATTGGCTACCAAAACGGCAAGAACTACGATTTCGACTCCGCACTCGCTTCTGGAGAAGTGCACGTCTTTCGCAACAACGTCTCGTTGGATGGCGACAGTTCGGACGTGTTTCAAGACGCGAACTCGGCCTACAACACCTGGAACTCCATCAGCGTCAGCAGTTCGGATTTCGTCAGCCTGAACCTTGGGCTGGCCACTGTGGAGCGCAATCCAGATGGTTCCATACCTTACACGGGCTTGTTCGAGCTCAGTCCCGGCAGCGGGCTCATCGATGCAGGAACTGACGTTGGCCTACCCTATGCGGGCTCCGCACCCGACCTTGGGCCATTCGAGAGCCGCTGAACGCGCATGCGCACCCGAACCGGCACGCTGCACACCGAGAGCGAGACATTCAACTGGTCGCGAACCAGCGCGCCTCCGTCCCGGTGCAGCGCCTTCTGATCATGACTCCGCGCTTCTCCAGGCGAGACGCGGCGCGGGGCCAGCGTCCTGGCATTCTTCTTCCAATACTGCAATCGCGCTGACCCTGCTGGAGAGATCAATGGCTCGCCCTTCCCCCCGGCCGCGGTTCCCGAGGGGAAGCCACGAAGCGACCGCGAGCCACGGAGCCAGCCGTCTGCGTGTAGACCCAATGGCCGCTGACACCGCGTCCGAGCTGCAATGACCCCTTGAGGTTCACGCCGTTGTGCTTGGCGCCAGTCTTGGGGTCCTGCGCGTCCTCTGCGCAGCCAGCGAGCGAACCGGCTGTCGTTGAGGCGCCCGCTGTTGCGGAGGCGCCTCAGGCTGCCGCAGAAGATGAGGCTTCACTGCCAGAGCGCGCGCAGCCGGAGCGACCCTGCGATAGAGACCTGACGTTTGACGCTGAGAACCTTGAGGTGGCCGTGCGAGGGGCGGCTGGCTTGCCTGGAGATGCACACGAGGCGACGTGTTCGGCGGGAGTGCGGGGCCGGCCGGGCTTGCGGAATCGCCAGCGCCAGTAGCGCCGGAATCCTCTCGGGTGGTGTGGCGCACCACGTCCGGCTACGGCAGACGGAGCACGGTCGAGCACACCGCGTACCGCTACGAAACCATCATTGAGTGGCGGAGGCCGAAAGACATTTTCAAGTGGCAACCCGCCACGTCCGGGCGCCCCTTCCGACTCACTGGGCGATGCAGTTCTCCTGCATTGCCTGCCACCAGGCTTCGGCGATGATGATACCGCCTTCGTTGTCGGGATGGGTTTGATCCCCAGCAAAATGCTGGCCTTGGAACAACGGCTCGAGGTCTACGAGATGGCAGTCCACCGGACTGGCTGCGCAGGCGACGGAATAGCCCGGTCCCATATTCGCATTCAGATTCGGAGTAGTCGGGATCACGGGATAGAGGCTGTAGATGATGTGCTCGACGTTGCCGTCAGCGTAGACTTCCTGCAGGAAGTCCTCGAACTGTTGGACAACGGGATCGATCGCAGCCTGGTCCCCGAGCGGAGTACTGAACAGGTCGATGCCTCCGCCGTCCATGATCAGGATCTTGCAGTTCCTGTCTCGCTCGTACTGACCGATGATGGTCGGAAGGGGTGCTCCGCTCTGCTCGCGCCTGGAGAAGGACTCGTTTGCGCCGATCGCGCCGGCCGCGCGCATGAGCTCTTCCAGGTGGGTTACCTGATTGCCTTGCATCTGGATCCAGGAGTCTCCGATAGTACATATCTCACTCCCGCTCACTTCCTCATGCGGGCAACCGCCGTCGCCTCCGGTTCCGCCGACACCACCCGTTCCGGCGACACCACCGGTCCCGCCGTCGCCACCGGTTCCGAGTTCACCACCCGTGCCGTCACCGCCCGTTCCCTCACCGCCCGTTCCCTCACCGCTCGTTCCCTCACCGCCCGTTCCCTCACCGCCCGTTCCCTCGCCGCCCGTGCCGTCTCCGCCAAAGCCAACGACGCCGCCCGTGCCGTCTCCACCTGTGCCGTCTCCGCCTGTGCCAATGGCACCGCCCGCGCCGGGATCACCACCCGATCCCAACTCACCGCCAATCCCGAAGACGCCGCCGCTGCCGGTGCCGCCCGTAACGATGGCGCCACCTGAACCGGGAGCACCACCTGATCCGAGCTCACCGCCGGTGCCCACACTCCCGCCCGTGCCCACACTTCCGCCCATTCCGATGGCTCCGCCCGCGCCGACGGCGCCGCCGGTCTCGAGCGCGCCGCCGATGCCGGCACCGCCTGTACCGTCTCCGCTGTTGGAGCCTCCCAATCCGCTCGAGCTCCCTCCGTCGTCGCCGGAGCCATTTTCGGAGTCGCCGCCTCCGCAGGCTGTCGCGGCACCGACAGTATATACCAAGGCCCAATAGCAGATCACACGCCGAGTCTTCATGGCACTACCTCCGCCGCACCAACGTTGTCTTTCAACGTTGTGTGCGATGTCACCAATACCAAAGCGCACACCTGCTCGCACGATCATTCGTGTGGCTTCAACAAACAACACGCACGCGATCTGCGACGTTCAAGTGGTGGCGCTTTTCTTCAACCTCGGCGCGGCGACGAGGGTGTCGTGAGCATGGGGTGACAGATATGTCGCCCAGTCGTTGGTCCGCGCGGTGCGTAGGCGGGCTGCGCCCGGCACGCCGTCGAGAGCTGCCGTCGCGTCACCAAGGTCTGCGCCCAGCTGCGTCGGTGCGCATGCCGGAACAACGATCTGAGTCAAGCAACCGGACCGCTTTGCGACGCCGCCGGGATCGGGCTAGCCGGAGCTGCTCGCGCTCACGGCATCGGATGCCGGTTCAGCATGGTCCAGCCGATTTCGGGGCTTCCCCAATCCATGCCCCCACCCTGCGTGGTGCACAAGGTCACTTCCACGCCGTCCGCACAATCCGAGTAGGTGGAGCAACCATTGCTGTCCGCTGCGCTCGGGGAGCCTGTGCACTGGTCGAGCTCGGCCCACCTCTCGAACGTGGCGACCGCACCCAGGAAATTTATGGTCACGTCCAGGCCGTTGGGGGGTTGGACAGGACCGCCGTCGTAGGGCACCAGCAAGTCTTCCGTGCCGCGAAACGAGATCACCGTCACCGGCCGCGCCGGCTGGCAGGGTTGTTCCGACTCCACCAAGAGATCGAACGCGCTGGGAGCGATGCCGGCAAAAACGTCCGCCGCGTTGCAGGCCAAGTGGTAGGCCATTCCGCCGCCCATGGCGACTCCCACCGCATAGACCCGGGCGGCATCGATGCACGCTTCACTCCGGACTCGTTCGACGAGTCCGCGCGCGAACCCCAAGTCATCGACGGTGCGCGCGGTCGTGCAACACGGCCCGATGTTCCAGGCGCCGTCGATGCCATCCGGCCAGGCCACGATGAATCCCTCTTGCTCGGCGAGTTCGCGGTACCCGGAGCTGTCAGCTTCATTTGCCGCAGTTCCCCCGAGAGTGTGGAAGTCCAGCACCAGGGGGACCGGGCTCGTGCCCGTGTAGTTGGCCGGCAGGCGGACGAGGTAACTGCGGGTCGTGTCTCCCACCACCAGAGTCCGCTCATTGTCTCCGACAGCCAGGGTGGTTTGTGGGCAGTCGCTCGCCGTGCCGCCGTCGGGCACTCGGCAGTAGCCACTCTCGCAGCGGAACGAGGAGCCCAAGGAATCGCAGTCAGCGTCGCTGCCGCAGGGTAGATCGCAGAATGCGTCGACCTGAACGTCTCGGCAGGCCGTTTCGGCGCTTCGCGCACCCACAGGCACACACTCGACATCGGGGGCCAGCGAAGCGCATTCATCGAGGGCTGAACAGGAGCGTGTGCAGACGCCACAGAGACAGGTCAGCCCCTCAGCGCAGCTGCCGTCGCAACGGGAGAGGAAGTTGGTTTCGCTCCCCGTTTCTGGGCCCTCGGCTCTGCAGGCAGGGTTGGAGAGCGTTGCACACACGCCGCTCGCGAGATAGCAGGCGGTCGCGACCGCCCTAGCCCGCCTCACCATTGCCTCCCGGTTCCTGTGGGATCAAGCACTGTCCAAGATAGAGGAGTACTTGCGTGTACTCCTCCGGCCGCTCGTGCTCGTCGTTGAAGGCTTCGATTTGCTGCCGAAGCTCAATCATCGATGCGCGTAGGCGTGACAACGCGTCGTAGGCCCGCTCTTCGAATGGGTGGCCCGGCCAAACATCAACGGTGTACGTGCTCCCGCCGATGCGGTCAGCGAGGCTCGGCGCCACGCGTTCTTCGCGCAATCGACAGAGGATCGTCTTCACCATCGCCTGATAGTGGTCGAAGATGGCGGCCTCCCAGCCCACGGGCGAACCCAGCGGGACGTAGAGGCTCGCCGCACTGTACTTGGCTTCCATAGCCTCTTCGGTCCGCTCGATTCGGGCAGAGCCGACCAACCGCTCGAGAGCCTGTTCGAGCACGGAGCGATCGACGCGGATCCGCTGAATCAACTCGTCGCACGTGAGCGGACCTTCCCGATACACGATCGCCCACAGAAGCTCCTCGAATCCTTCGCCGAAGCTGAGTGCGTGGAGTGCACGGAGCTCATCGTCGGTTGCCGCACGATACACCGCCTGGGTCCCCTGGCCCGACTGAAATACCAAATGACTGTCACAGAGATCGTGGAGCACGCTACGGAGCAAGCCGTCGTCGTCCCCGTCGAACGCCTTGGCTACTTCGGTTCGAGTGGTGATCCCGTGCTCGCGTATGTGGGCCAGCACCGCCTCCCACAGGGAGCGACCGTGTTCGGTCGAGCTCTCGGTGATTCGTCGGATCGTACGCTGATAGGTCCTCAGCCCCATCCCGAACATGTCGGCGCTCACCTTGCGGCTGACACCCTGACGCTCGAGCTCGGTCACCAAATCCAGAAACACTTGATTGGCCACTTGAGCGAGTGGCGCACGCCAACCACCACTCGTCGCCAGCTGCGCGATGAGAACGGTGGTTTGCCGAACGATTGCGTGAATCAGCTCGATGTTCATGTAGCCCGCTGAGAGGCGGCTGGCCGATTAGTGAGTATAGCTTGGCACCCGGCCGGCCGGGGAGGCGACAAATCTGTCGCCCCCGCCGAGCCGAGATCGGCTGCTTCCCGGTTGTCTGGGCAACTGAAGTCATCCGCTCGCGTCAGCCAGTCCCTCCTGGAAACCTCATCTCGAGTCGTCGGGGGGGCCTGTGCTGACTTCACCGAGGCCAGCACAGCTCCCGCAACCGGGAGTATAGCGAAGTCGGGAATCAGGTTCGTACGGAAGCCGAGTCATGCCCCACCGCAAGGGATCAGGTGAATGATCTGTAGACGACTGGTCTTCGGGCTAGCGCTGGCCGTCCTGTCCACAGCCTGCAGGCAGACGCCACGGGCGGTCGCAGCGCGGGATGCGGAGATGGAAACGGCAGCTTCTTCTTCGGGAGAGCGTGCGACCGTCAAGGCGCCGTCTGCACCCAGCGCCAACATACGTGCGCCGGAACCCGCACCGCGCACGCCAGGCACTGAAGGGCGAGGTCCAACCACGCTGACGACGCGCATCACGATCTCGACGGCGGAGACCCAGTACCAGCTTGCTCACCCGCTCGAGCTACGGGTGGAGTACTCCAACATCGGTGAAGTGGAGGTGACGTTTCCAGAGCCAACCAAGACCTGGGAGCTAATGCTCCGAGTGAAGCGGGGCGGCATTGAGCGAAGCGCGCCGTTTGGCAGATTGTTCCACACCGTCCAGGGGGGGATAGAGCGGACCGTGACGGAGGACACCGAGAGTGTCACCCTGCATCCCGGTCACAGCTACTCGTTCACAGAGGACGTTGGCACCCGGTGGCCCTTTCTCTTTGACCCCGGACGCTCCGTGGTTCAGGTAGTCGACCGCGCCGCGGGGATAGAATCGAACTCGCTTAGCCTGCAGATAGTCATCGCCAAGGAGTCGCTGCCACTCCTGCTCGACCTGGCCGAAAGCACTCCGCCACCCCGCAGTCCGGCGCGCTCTTCTAGCGACGACTCGTTCGCCGTCGCCAATCGCGAGTTTGCGGTTCGCTGGATTCGCGAGTTCTATCCTTCCCTAGCGCTACAGCTCCCCACCGCGGATCCCGCGGTCGAAGCCAAGAACCAGGCGGCCGTCCGAAACGCGCGGGCCTATTGGGCCAAACACGGGGGATCGGCCGAGGTGTTGGCCAAACTTGTCGAGCTCAATCGATTGGGCTTCGATGGCTCGTGACCAGCCGGATCCCAGCCGTGTCCGGCTCAGCCAAGGGAACGCTGGGGTGCCAGGTTGCATAGTCCGTAGTCGGTCAGCCGTGCATCGAGTGTCGACTACTCGTCGCCCCACGGCCACGTTGGGCTGGCCAACAACTCGTCAGACACGCCGCGCTCCCGGCGTGCCGCTGGATCGATGCGAGCCAGAAACGGCCCCCTCGGTTCACTCGGCAACCACGTTTGCCACTGGGAACTCGATGCTTCCCGAACCACCGCCAACTTCCACGAGAATCTTGGCCTCGAGCATGTTCCCGAGTTGCATGCCCGCGGCCGTCCACCCGTCGAAGTGTTCGGTGAGGGATATTGTCCCGCACTGGCGAGCCGACTGCCGGACACTCCAGAACTGATCCCAAGTCGTGACGCCGCTGCATCTCGAGCCGCCGGTGCCATTGGTCTGGTTCCGGTAGAACCTGTACTCTTCGCCATCGATAGTGGCGCTTCCCGTCTGGGTCGCCTGCCACGGATTGAACGGGAAGTTATTCCACGAGTCTTCGACGATGTAGTACTCGACACAGGGGTTATTCGTCCACCCATACATTCCAATATATGAGAAGCCTCCGCCGGTTCCGGTCTTGCTATACGAGAACTGTGCCATAAGCGTTCCGTACGCTG
>CAZSVU010000138.1:10480-19994 GCA_964610275.1 uncultured Polyangiaceae bacterium
CCAGGCCTATGCGGGCCAGGAAATCGCCAGACTCGATCCAAGATGCACTGAACGCAGTCGTGTCATAGGTGGTAATGCATGAATTACTGTTCAAGGCATTCGACCAGAGTGACCAGCTGAGGCCGCCCGCGGTGCCTTGAGTATTGGATCCGCAGTGAGCCGTGCCGCCACTCGGCATGGGAGCGTCGCAGTCAACTGTGGTGCCGCCGCCCGTGCCTTCGCCGCCCGTGCCGTCATCGCCACCGGTGCCTTCGCCACCGGTGCCTTCGCCGCCCGTGCCTTCGCCGCCCGTACCCGTACCACCTACACCCGAGCCACCTACGCCCGAGCCGCCTACGCCCCACCATTCGCCGCCAATGCCTTCGCCGCCCGTGCCGTCACCGCCCGTACCCGTACCACCTACGCCCGAGCCACCTACGCCCGAGCCACCTACGCCCGAGCCGCCTACGCCCGAGCCGCCTACGCCCGTGCCGCCTACGCCCGAGCCACCTACGCCCGAGCCACCTACGCCCGTGCCGCCGACACCTGCGCCGCCCGAGCCTTGATACCCGCCGACGCCCGAGCCACCGATGCCATTCACCGAACCGCCGATGCCACTCTCGGAGCCGCCGATGCCACTCTCGGAGCCGCCGATGCCACTCTCGAAGCCGCCGATGCCGCTCTCGAAGCCGTCACCCCCAGCCACCCCATCGCTTCCCGTTGCGGCAGGGTCTCCACAGCTCGAGATTCCGAACGCGACACCAAGGACGAGCATTCCCGCGAGCTTCTTGTGCACAGCGACCTCCTTGCTGGAGTTCCGCCGCAACGACTCCCGATGGTCATCGCCGAGCCGACGGCGGCAGCAGTTAGATGTTACCGCTCACGCGGCGCCCGCGCCCGGGGAGAATGATCGCCCCCTCGAGCTGAACTATTCTAGGCGCAGGAGAAGAGCCGATGCGATGAAGACGGGTGGAGGAGCGGGATTGGTTCTGACGCCCGTGATGGTTCTCGGAGGGGTTCCGGGCGGATCCGGCTCCGACGAGAATGACGACGGTGGCAGCGGCGGACAGGCAGAAGTCACCACTGGCGGTGCCGCCGGAGGTAGCGCGACTGGGGGCACAGCCGGCGAGGGTACCAGCGGGGATGATGCGACCGGGGGCTCGGCCCAGCTGTTGGTCAGTCCAACCTGGCCGGAGTCGACGAGCTGTCGACGGCGATTCTCCCACACGCGTCGGTTCACAGCTCGGCGCGGAAGACGCGACGACCGATGCGGTCACGTGCACGGACACGTTGACCGAGAACGGCTGCCCACCCACCGTGCCCCGACGTTGCGCGCTCCGTATGGGTTGGCGGTTGGGGTGTAGCGAGAAGTGGTGTGGCTATCGCCACCGCGGCGACCCGCGTTGCGGGCTCACGGCGCGTCGGCGAGGATCTGTTCGAACCGAGCTCGCAGCGCTGGGATCGAGTTTCTCATGCCCGAAACCGCGCTGTCGAACGTTCCGTACGTCAGTGGGGTCGGATCCGCCAGAACCTCCGCCCGAATGAAGTCGGCGTGTCGGTCGATGGCATCGGTCATCGCTTCCACGGTGAAGTGTTCATCGAGGAGTTCCTGGCTTGCCGCGCGCCAGGCCTCGAGGTCCACATTCATCGCCTGGATGACGCGATCGCACCCGGGAGCGCTCGCCAACCCGCCCCAGTACGGGTGGGTGAGACTGCAGTCCTCGGGAGTCACCGTCCAGTGTGGTGGGGCATGATCGGGATTGATCCAGAAGGTCGACTCCAGGTCCCACGGGATCAGGGTGAACTGGTCCTGAGCTTCCTCGTAGAAGTAGTAGTTGTGGTTGCCGACGTCCGCGCCATCCGTCCAAAAGTAGTAGAAGGGGCCGTCGTAGTTGGGAAGGATGTCGTCCACGGCCACGTAGCGCGCGAGGTAGTCGAGATCCGCGTAGCTGCCGAGCGTGTCGCGGAGGGCCCCCTCGTCAGCCGCAGCGATCGCCTCGGAAAATGCGAGATACGCGCTGACGTCCCCGACTTCCTCGTTCGTCTTCAGACCGCTCGCAATCCAGCCTTCGTCTCCCATGCCGGGCCAGATCTCCTTGTAGAGGTTGCCGTCCGGATTGTCGGGCCAGCGATCGGCGGTGAACCGCCCGTCCACCTGCTCGACCATGCCGTACAGGCCCTGCAGCTCACCATTGACGCGGAGCACGGCCCAGGCCGCGCGCGCCGCGACGATGTCCATGGCGTGGTAGAGATCGTAGGCCAGCCGTTCCTTGAGCCGGCTGTCGTCGTAGCGGTAGGCGTGGAAGTTCAGACGCTTGAGCCCATAGAACCGCTGCTCGAGATCGTACTCGTTGAATTTCACCTTCATGCTGAGCCGGGGACAGATCATCTCTCCCTGCTCGTCGAAGCAGTTGTACAGGGATCCGTAGTAGCCCTTGAAGCGCAGGCCGACCGTCCCGATGAGGCGGCCTTCAAAGCACGCCTGTGCCTCGACGTATTCCTCGTCGCGGGCGTTCGCCTGCAGATCTTCCCATTGCTGTTCGGGCAGGTGGAAATCGAACGCTGGAACGTGGTCGTAATCGAACAGCTCCTGGGCATCGGCCCGTTCCAGATCGGGATCGGCGGGATCGCACACGCTAAGGTCAGTAGCGCCCGAGCCGGCCGCGCCAGCACCGGCCGCGCCCGCAGCCCCGGCGCGTGCCGAGTCGCCGTGTCCGCCGTCTCCACCAGAGCCAGAGCTGGCAACGACCTGGGCGGAGTCACTGCAACCCGCAGCGGCCAGCAGAGCCAGCAATCCAAACGCACTCGAGCTCCGGTTCCCATGTCGCATCGCGCTGCTCCTCGCGAGTTCTTCCCACTGAAACTGGGCTTCCTAGCCGAAAGGCTGCCGCTTTCTCGCGGTGCGGCCCGTAGTTCGGCAGTGTGGGAGCCGTCACAGCCTTCTTTTCATCCCGTAGAATGGTTCGGGCCCGCAAGCTCGATCTAAGTATCTGCATGGCGCAGTCCGCGAAGACCTGATCCACCGGGCGAACGTGCGCACGGGGGTACGCGGTTCCGACTCGAGCGCATCGAGGATGCCTTGGTGCACGACTCCCGAATGCGGGTTGCAGGGGGAGCGTATTCTCTCGCACCGAAGCCCCCGATTGCCGCTTTCGAACGCAGCCTGGCGAAATGCATCCGGGCTTGCATGGGGGCCAGCGTTGCGGCACCGCGTCGCGGTCGACCCAGGGATGCCCATTCGCCCAGAAACCCTGCACTTCTGGGCCGGCGCGGGACTGAAACAGGACGGGGATCTTCTGGCTGGAGTGTGACAACTCACAACTCCTGCCACTGTCCAATTCCGCGTCCGCAGCGTGGACGGTGGACGGTCAGAATGGCGGACACAGCAGCGTGGTGCATCAGCGACTCTCTGCTTCCAGCTGTCGCCGATCCTCTGGTATCCCTCTATTCCGCAGATCAGGAGGCTAGATGGCACGTATCACTATCGACTGTCGCTCGGTGCTCCTGCACGGCGTCTTGATTCTTGCTTTGAGCTGTGGGTGGTCGCAAGACGACGGCCCTGCAAGCAGCGCTGCGGGAGGGAGCGCGGGAGCGGACGACGGCCCTGCAGGCAGCAGTGCCGGAGGGAGCGCGGGAGCGAACATCGGCCCTGCAGAGAGCGGTGCCGGAGGGACCGCAGGAGGGAGCGCGGGAGCGGATGACGGCCCTGCAGAGAGCGGTGCCGGAGGGTACGCAGGAGAAACTGCAGCGGGGACAGTGGCTCTGACTGTGATGGATGTTGGTGCGGCGTACGCAGACCAACTCGTCTATGTGAAGCTCGTTGCCGGCGCAGCAGATTGCGGTTCAGACACAAGTGGCGGGGCCTACTCCGCCGTGGGGGCGGTGACGGGGGGCGCATCCGAGATCGTCATCGAATCGGTCGCACCGGGCGCCTACACCGCGTGTGGCTTCATCGACGCTGACGGTAACGCTCAGCCGAGCCCCGGCGATCTCGTGGGTGCGCTGTCGCTGACTGTTTCGGGGGATGCCGATGAAGACTGGAGCGCCTCCGGCTGGCTCACCTTGCCTGGGGCTGATGCCGGCGTGCCGGACAGCGGCCAGCCACCGGAGCTGATCACTTGGACGTACAACGGACAACCCGTCGGGCTGTACCTGCCGGCTGCGGCTGGCGGTCCTCTACCCGTGGTCATGTTCCTGCATGGGTACACGAACAATCCCATCGCTTCACCTCCTTGGATCATCGATGCCGTCAACGCGATCGAACCCTGTGCCGTGTTCGTGCCGTTTCGGCCCGAGGAGGAGGAGGCTTCTGCTTGGGGAGGAACGTACGACACGGAGTTCCGTCCGGGCATGCTCGACGCCCTTGCCGAGTTGGACCGGATGATCGAAGAACAGAGCTTCGATACCCAACGCCAGTATCTCTACGGCGAGTCGATGGGGGCCGAGGGTGTCTTCATGCTGCTCGTCCAATTTCCGACTCGCTTCGCTGGGGCCGTTGCGGTCGCTGGCTATACGCTCGACACCGGTGCCAGCGAGATGGCGCAGACGCCACTTTGGATCCTCCACGGCTCGGATGACAGCGTCAATCCGACATCCTCGTCGCAGACCATCTACGCATCCATCCTGGAGGCTGGCGGGACACAGGTCACCTACACGGAGTATCCCGGCCTTGAACACTCACCGGCCATCGTCAGAGCGCGCGAGGAACCGGGCCTGCTCGAGTGGCTCTTGGCGCAGCGTCGCAACTGACTAGCCAGTTCCCGGCGCAGCTAGCTGCGCTGGGAACCGGCGCAGCGTTTTTGGGGTGGGGCCCCGCCCGGGTAGGTGGGGGGGCGGGATCTTGGTCAAACTGATCTTTCATCGGATCTCTTGGCCGGCGGCCTGAGTGCCCAGAATCTGGGTGGGCTCGCGCAACACTCGCGGGCGGCGCTCGCGGTTGACCGGCTGCGACAGGTCCGGTCAGAGCCCGCCCTGGGCGCTGGCCCCCGAAGCCAGTGCCCGGTAAGGCGGGCGGCGTCTTCCTTACCCCGTTCCGTTGCAGCGCCGTCTCCCCCCCCCTGGAGCTCCTACGAGCAGCCCGCGAAGAACCGCGTTGATCGGAACGTAATTGGCCATGACTCAGAGGTAGCCCTTCGTCCTACGGGTGAGCAGCTGGGTGACCGACTGCCCGCCCTGGGTTACGGGTAGCCCGCCGGCGATAAGTCGGGAGTATTCGCTGGCATAGGGTTGCGTCTGACACAGTCGTCACCAAGTTGAAGAAGCCAGTCGTCGAGCGACTCCCCCTGAACCATCCCCCCCTGGTCCAGGTCTCCAGAGTCCCGGCGGCTGGCGCTTCTTGGGATCTTCCGCGCCGAATCCAAGGCACCCCGGGGGGCTAGGGACAGTAGGCCTAAGCTGCCGTAGGATGCGGCAATGACGGATCCACAGTTACTCGACATGTTTGCAGCGCACGCGATCATGGGGGCTGCCGGGCTCGAATCTCTTGGTTCAGGCCAGCGTGCCGATCCCGATACAGAGTTCCAGCGCCTCGCTCGGAACGCGTACAGTCTGGCGAATGCAATGCTAGCGGAGCACAAGGCACGGAATGCTAGCGGAGCACAAGGCACGGAATGCTAGCGGAGCACAAGGCACGGGTTGAAGCCCTCGCAGAGAAGCGGCCGAAATCCCCTGGCGCCGTCTCCAACCCGTCGACGAAGTCCCGCTCTGTGGCCTGACCGCCAAGCGGCACCATCACGCCACCTGCACGTAGGCCGACCCCGTGAAACTCGGAGCTGTCAACCAACCCAACCTGGCCGTGGAGCGGCGAGTTGTCGACAGCCGAGGCGTCGCTCCGGAGGCTCACGCCGAAGTGGTCGAGCTTGCACATGCGCGAGATCGGCGGGACGTTGAGCACGTCGACGACCAGAAGACGGCGGTGGCGGGCCCCACAGTTCCGTAGCCCGCACGTCCCGCCGCTTCACCGCTGACCAGCCTTCATCGGCTGCAGCGATGAATCCAGCAAGCCACGGGAGGAGCCTACCTCTTCCGCCGGCGCACGGCCTTCTTGCCTTGGGATTTGCCTCCAGCCCTGGCCGGCGCCTGCTTGGTCTTCGGCGCCTGCTTGGTCTTCGGCGCCTGCTTGGTCTTCGGCGCCTGCTTGGTCTTCGGCGCCTGCTTCGGCTTGGTGGGGAGCCACTGGAAGATGAACGTGTATCGGCCGAGCTCCACACCGTCCGCCAGCTGCCGGATGCTCACCTCGTGGCGGCCCTTGCGCCGCAGTTTCATGGGGATGTCAGCGATGAAACGGACCGTCTCGCGGTATCCGGCCGGAAGCGTGACGCCCCGATAGAGCGTGCAGCCCTGGGCCTTCACGGGCATGCGGGCCAGCTCCTTGGGCTTCGCGGTCATGTGGACCAGCCCCGACGGCTTCACGAGTATCCGGGCCGGTCGCATGCGCCTGCCGATCGGCCTGACGAACGGTGGCTGCCCGTTGAGTAGCCGCCGGATCAACGACAGCGGCGCCTCGAGCTCGAGCCGGGAGCCAGGGGGCAGGTTGGCGCAGATCTGCACGTCCATGTCCACCTGCTCGGCAGGCATCCCACCGACGTCGACGTCTGCCGTTACCGCATCCGGGGGTGTTGTGGTTTCGTCGTCGGGGTCGACCTCTGGCTCCACCTCACCCGGAGGTGGAGCGGATCCGCCGTCGGGGTCGATGAAGTTCGCGGGGTTGGTGTCGACCACGTTGAAGTTCTGCCACACGATGTTGTTGTTGCGTGCCACGAGCTGCTTGTACTGATCGACGCTCGACATAGCCGCGGTCGGCGGGAAGGGATCCTCGTCCGAACCGCACATCGCGACGAAGCAGTAGTGTGCCACCCCCGGGACCTTGTGAGCAGGCCACGTGATGGGTTCCGTGATCTTGCTTTGGTCGGGGATCAGGGTCAGGCCGGGCACACCCTTCTCACCGATCAGAGTCCACTGATCTGGGGTGGGCAGCGACGAGCCCGGGGCCCAGTACACCCTGGCTTTCACGTTGTGGGCCACCGTAGCTCCGCGGTTGCGGACCCTGCAGTACAGGTAGTTGTCCTGTCCGTACTCGATGCTCTCGGAGTAGTAGACTGGCGGTTCCTCGTCCGGGAAGGACGCTTCAGGGTCGGAGGGAGGAGTCTCCGCTGCGGGCGCCGTGCTCCGGGCGACGATGTCCGGGCTCGCCGACAACGTGCCCGTCGTGTTCGGTGCGCCCTGGTCGCTCTGATTGTCCTTCATGTAGACGTCGGCCACCTGCCCCGTGCTCGTCGCAATCGCCTGCAGATTCGGCATGACCCCCAGCTTCTCCGCAGCGCTGCTATCGGGCGGGGTTGCGTTCTGTTCAGTCAGCAGCGTGCGCATGGGGCCAGGGCCGAGCGGCACGCCTGCGGCCTTCTCCTTCTGCTGCGCCACAGCCACCACCCCAGCCAGTATCGCCGCGGCCCAGGAAGTGGCGGCCGGCGCGCTGCCCGTGTCCACCGCGGTGCCGCCGTTGCCAAGGACATCGGTTCCGGCCTCGGCCAGGGCGAAGAAGTCGACACGGTTCCCGTAGTTGCACATGTTGGCCGGCTCGTGCATCGAGCTATCCTGGGAGGCGCTGACCAGGAAGGCGCCCGAGTCGCGGAAGTCCGGGTTGGGGATTGTTTCAGTCGGGCGGCGGAAGATGAGCTTGCCGTCGATGTCCGTGTAGTCGTCGAGATTGACGGCGGTCTCCGTAGTCTGGGTCCCGGCAGGCTCGATCACGATGATCCCCAGGGCCACGGCGAGCCGGATGGCTTCACAGACATCGGGGCGGGCCTCGACCGGGACGTAGGTCGGCGAACCAGGGCTCGCGCGCGTTTGGACCTCGAGCAGCAGGATGTCTCCGTAGTCGAGCCCGATGATGGTATCGGCCAGAGCCTGGTAGATCGCATTCGTCACGCTGTAGTTGCCATCGGAATCGAGCGGGGCTCCCAGGTAGATCGCGGCGGCCGGCGCGATGCCCCGGTAGCTGGCTCCGCCCGTGGATGAGATGAAGCCGAGCACGCGCCTGCCGTGAGTCTGATCGGCTGGGACCCCCGACTTGACTCCGAATGCCGTCGAAGCGGGCACGCTGGACAAGTAGCCGTGAGCGCCCCAGTCGCTTTCGATGTCCACGATCTTGACACCCGAGCCGAGGTTGTTCTCGTTCGGGGAATCGAGGACGGAGGATTCGCTGGTCGAGCTATAGAGCCCGATGCCCGTCGTTGCAGACTGGAGGTAGACCTGCTCGGACCAACCTGGAGGAGAGATCGGCACTGCCGCGTCATCGATGAAGGGCCGGCTTGCCAGGTGGAAGCGCGAGAGCGCCTCTTGGACTGCCTTGGGATCCGCGCCTGGCGGCACGCGAACCGAGACGTAGTTGTCGAGCCGAGCCGGGCGATAGGTGGGGTCTCGTTGTTGGGCCAGCTCAAGCAGGCGCTCGAGGCCGGTCGAGTCAGGCGCCTGGACGACTCGCCGAAAGGCTAGGCCGGGCAAGGAGGCTTTGAGGCCCACGGCATCACCGAGACCCAGGCGGGTCAGGTGAGCTGCGAGGTCCCCCTGGTGGGGGATCCGCGCTTCGTTGTGCAACCTGAAGACGATACGGGGCGCGTAGTCACGCGCCGGCGGCTGCTTCGGGGAGGGGCGGCGAACTCGGGTGCGGGGTCTGGTCATGGAATAGCGGTCCTCTCTCGGTCTGGGGCGAACAAGACTCCACGGGGTCTGACGAGGACCTCGCGAGCCCCCTCGGACTAGGGATGAGTGTCTCGGGCGCAGCGCACACCGGCCCGATAAACCGGCGACGTGGGGTCGCGGAAGTCGCGGGCGGCGGCTCGAAGGTCACCGACTGTGGTGGTCTGGAGGTGTCCGCCGCGGAGCACGCGGTAGCTACCCGTCAGGTTGGCGCAGTCCGCGCAGGCGCCCTGGGTCGTGTACCAATCCGCCTGGTGGGCGTCGAACACCCACTCGGCGACGTTGCCTGCCATTTCCATGTGCCCGTCAGCGGCCGCTCCGCCGGTGAGCACTCCGACCGCCGCGAAGTCCGCGAGCGTGCAGGTCCCTGGAGTGCCACCGTAGGCGCAGCCGTATGCCGCAAAGGTGGTGTTCGGGACCGCGCCCCCCCACGGATACAGGTTCTCGTTGGCACCGCCGGCGGCCGCCCGTTCCCACTCTGCCTCGGTGGGTAGCCAGCCGCCGTCCCACGCGCAGAACGCGAAGGCCACGTACCAGCTGATGCAGTTCATCGGGAGGTTCTCGTTGGCGTCCGGCGACGCGGTCCAAGTGGAATTGCTCCCGCCCGAGCAGCTGGCGATGTGAGCCGCGAGGTCACCAGGGAAGTAGGTATCCCAGCTTGCGGAGATCCACCCTGTGCCGGATACGTGAGGATTGGCCCCGGCACCGTTGGCAGGCGCAGACGGCGCCGTGTCGAAGTACTCCCGGAACCGGCCCACCGTGACCTCAAACTTGTCGAGGTAGAAAGACGTGGACGTGGCCGTGTGGGTCGGGATCTCGTCGCTCTCCCCGGACGCGT
>CAZSVU010000139.1:0-19971 GCA_964610275.1 uncultured Polyangiaceae bacterium
ATCGCCCGGGCCAGCGCCGCGCGCACGATCGCGTAGCCGTAGTTGAGAAAGGCGCCGAGCTCCCAGGGGTCGTCGGGATGACGGACACCGGAGCCCTCTGCGTTCACCCAGCCGTCATGGGTGACGGCGGGCTTCATGCGTTCGGTGTCGATCTGTCCCAGTGCCAGCGAAGACCAGCAGAGGACGACCGACGAGATCGTGAATGTGTGCCGGAGCATGTTCGGTTACCTGTCGGATCGAGCCACCCGTCGTCGACGCCGCCACGACAGGGTGAGCACCAGCATTCCCGTGGCCCAGGCCAACCACCCGGGTCGCCCGTGTCCAGTGGCACAGTTTCCTGCCCCACCCTCGATCTCTTCACCTTCTGCCAAGACGATTCCACCGGCCCCGGCGTCGCCGGACGTGCTCGGCGGAGCCGTGCTGTCGTCGATGCAGCGACCGTTCGGTGCACAGACGAGTCCGGGGCCGCACTCGACGCCAGCGGTCGTGCAGGGCACGCACTCACCGCCCTCGCACACGAGATCGCCGCAATTGGCGTCGGTCTCGCAGGCGTCGCCGCCCTGGAGCACGCAACGCCCTCCTTCGCAAGTTTCGTCGGCATCGCAGTCCGAGTCGTCGCGACATGGGGGCGCCAACACGCACTCTCCCCCGACACACACGCCGCCAGCGGGACAATCCGCGTCCGATTGGCACTCGTCCTCGGACACCAGAAGATCGGGGATTCGGTCCCCGTTCGAGTCTGCGGCCACGCAGGGACCCACCTCGCCCACGTTCAAGTCTCCCTCACCGGCATTGCCCGTGTCGTGGAGACTGCGGAAGTAGAGGTTGGCGGAGCAGCTGGAATCGAGTCCCACGATGTCCAGGTCGATGTTGCCCTGCAGGTAGCCATGCACGCTGCCACCGAGCCCCAGTGGATCGGGTGCGGTGCCCACTTCGGCAGTCGCCTGCGCCGCGGCGCCTGCGACGCTGGTGTACTCGTTCTGGGCGGCATCCCACTCCCAGACCTCTACGATGCTCCCATTGCCGTCGATGCCGATGACGTACTCGTAGCCCCCCGGAGAATCGTCCGTGTCAAAGCCGGGGTCGAGACCGGCGCCCGCGGCCGATCCGCCGGTGTCTGAGTCTTCATCGGCGTCGATGAACACAAAGGCGACCACGCTGCCGCCGGGCGGGCCGTCATCCGACACGTACAGGCGCACCCACAGCTGCTGACTGCCAGCCACCGCGTAGGCCGTGCGGATGTCGATGGACTGCTCCTGCTGTTGGAACGTGTCGAGGCCGTCGCCGGCGACGTCCTCGCGGCCAAAGGGCCAGCCGTCTTCCCCGGTTGTGTCGATAGCGACGACTTCCGCCAGTGACGGATTCTCGCGATCACCTTCCCAGGTCTGCGCGACTGCCAGGCCAGGGCTGACCAGCGCCGCCAGACCCACCGCGACCGAGAAAGCAACCGGTCGTCCCCCACGGCTACCGCGTCGTCCAGGCCGCCCAGGCCAGGTCGTCTTCGTCTTGGTCATGCTCCACCTTCCGAGAACGTGACTACGCCCGAATATGTGGACACATCCGGCCGCGGTTATCAAGCTGAGCTCCGAGGGCTCGCTGGACGCCCCGCTGCGCCCCGAGAGCGGGAAATCGGCTGCGGGACTACTTGCTTTCGAACAGCTCGTCGAAAACCTGGTCGAATTCGTCCTCGGCCCCGTCCTCCACCTGAGCCCTGGGGACGGCCGACTCCGACGACAATGCGGCGATCCGATCCTTCACGTCGCGGTAGCCCGGATCCCGACGAGCGATCTTTTTGAAGTAGTAAAGCGCTTCTTCCCCGTTTCCCCTCATCTCTTTGACGTTGCCGAGGTCGTAGTAGAGGTTCATTTCCTGATCGACGGACTTCATGGAAGCCTCCAAACCACGAACGTACGAAGCCGCTGCCTGGTCGAGCTCGCCCTGTTCGAGGTGGATCATGCCGATCATGGCGTGGCACATGCACTCGCGCTCCGGGTCACGGGAAGCGAGCTCGAACTCGGTCACGGCGTCGGAGTGCAGGCCCATCTCGCGGTAGGCCACCCCGAGATCATAGTGAGTGGAAGCGTCGCTTTCAGATACCTGGGCCTTCACCCCTGCCTTGAACTTCTCGAACACCTGCTCGACGTTCACGTCGGCGCCAGTCGAGACTCCTCCTACCGAGGCCGGTTCGGTGCTCTCTATCTCGTCCAGCGCATCCAGGGAGGCCGCGATGTCGAATGCGCGGTCTTCGTCGACTCCTCCCCCCGGTGCCATCGCAGCCAACTGAGAGCGCTGAATCGTTCCACTCTTGCCCGGCGTCGCCAGGGCCTGCGCCACTTCCTGCAATTGCTCCAGCAACAGCGGATGGTTGGGAGTCCGGGTGAGCTGATCTTCGAGGATTGCCTTGGCGTCGTCGTAGAGCCCGCGCGCCGCGAAGAACTCCGCCTCCTCGAGCACTTCCTCGATGGCTTCGCCGGCAGCCTCCACCGGTTCCGCTTCGAGCTCCTCCGGCTCCTCGGATACTTCGGATACCTCTTCGTAGTCGAGCGAGTCGTAGTCGGGGACCTGCACCATCCGAGTGGCGTCTTCGTCGTCGAACTCGTCGAGCGGTTCGGGGCCCACTGGTCCCATGTCGATGTCGTCGAACGACGGCAACGGCGCGTTGCGGTAGGCCGGTTCGCCGTAGTCGCCCGCGGGCGCACTCACCTCGCCGAAGGGATCGTCCACGTCGTCCAGACTGGCGGCAGCAGCGTTCCTGCCGTAAGCTTGCTGTGGAGCGCTCTGCTCCTCCAAATCAAACGACGGGAGCGGTTCGTTTTCCACATACCCGCCGGCGGGTGGCCCGGGGGCACCGTAGTCGCCGTGCCGGTCGCTCGCGGTGACTTCCTGGTCCGGCCACGCCGCTGGTGCCGCGGGCACGCCGCCGGCGAGCTGCTCCAGCATCTGCAGTGCGGTGGGGTGATCGGGGGCGAGCTGCAGGACTTCGTACAGCAGCGTTTGCCCGTGCTCGGGCGCGCCCAGGTCGATGTAGAGCGCGGCCAGTGTGATGGTCTCGTCGATCGCGCCTTCGATGTCGCCGGACTCCTGCAACAACTGGCAGAGCTTGTCGCGAAGCTCGACGGATCGCGGATCCCGCTCCAACGCCAAGTGCAGTACTTCGATGGCCTTCGAGTACAGCCGGAGCCTGCGGAACGACTCGGCATCCGCCAAGGCCTTGCGCGCGTGCTCGCTGGTCTCGAACTCGTCCGGCTGCTCACCGAGATCTTCGGCCCCCTGGAATCCGTCGTCCGAGATGGCGACGTCCGGTGCGCTCTCCATCGTCTCGCGGGGTGGCATTTCCACCCGGGGCACCTCCGCAGGTGCTGGAGCACGCACACTGTGCACGCTCTGCACGGCCTCGTCGGCAACCGACAACACTTCCTCTTCCTCCACCTCGCTGCTGGCAGCCGGCCGCGGCGGAGGCATGCTCATCAGTGCGCGCACGCCTTCGTCGTTTGGGGCCACCGACATCAGGTGCGCGAGCAGCTGATTGAACATCTCGTGGTTGCCCTGCTCGCGGGCAATGCGCGCCATTTCCTTGTGCACTTCCAGGGCCTTCGCTTCGTCCCCGATCATCGAGAACGCTTGAGCGAGCAGCGCGAGCGTGTCGAGATCCTTCGGATCCGCCTGGAAGCAGATCTGCAACTTGGCGATCGCCTGCAGCCCGTCTTCGCGCGTGCTGCGCTGCAAGTACAGCTCGGCCGCAACGCGTGCGAATCTCGAATCCTGGCGGAAGTGAAGGATTCTCTCGATCACCTTCAGCGCGTCGTCGCGACGCTCCAGGCCCAGCAGGAGCTCGGCGGCCGCCCAGAAGGACTCGATGGCGCTATCGAGGTCCTGCACCCGGCAGCACGCTTCGGCGAGCCGAAGGTGCGGCAGCGGGTTGGCCATGTCGAGCTCCACCATCCTGCCGAAGATCTCGATGGCCTCGCGATCCCGCCCGGTCTTCTGCATCCGGGTCGCGACTTCGTCGTACGCCGAGAGCGCATCGCTCGTCAGTCCGAGCTGAGTGTAGATTTCCGCTAGCTTTGGGACGATGTGAGCGTACCGATCGGCAAGATCGGGAGCATGCTTTCGAATCAGCTCTCGGATCTGCTTGTAGACGGCGATGGCTTTGAGGGCGAAGCCCTTGGCCGCGTAGTACTGGCCGACACGGTCGTAGGTGGCGATCGCTTCGGCGTAGGCCTGCATTCGCGATTGCAGGTCGCCGATCTTCAGAAGTGTCCGCGCGTCCTCCGGGTCTTGCCGGACGATCTTCTGGTACTCCTCGACTGCCTTGTCGTACCGCTTCTTGTCGGCGAACTTCTGGGCGGTCTGGAGGATCTTCTCGCGATCGATTGCCACGGGATGGAGAGAGCCGCTACTCGGGGGGACCCAAGTGTACGTGTAAGCGATAAATCCTACAAGATAACAAGGGGTTCGGTCAAGGGAGCCCCCCTGTTTCCTGAGGGTCCAACCCACGCCCGTTTGCCGGCCTTTGCGACCGACGTTGGGCCGGTTTCAAGGTGGTTCCAGCCGGTTGAGCCGAGCGTCGGCGCTGGCTCTCTGGTTTCTGCCACAATGTCGGCTTGGGGCTCCGTGAGCCGTACGCATGTCTAGTGTTGCATCCGATCCGTCGGCGCGCACGCCTGACGAGTCGCGCTCTACCCTTGACCCCAATTCCACCTACAATGGGGGTGGTGGGCCACCGGTTGCGTGGGCTTCACCTCGGCACCTGTCCTCGAGCCGGCAGGACCCAAGGCAGACAGGAATCACGGCAGGCTTGCGACGAGCCGGGCGCGGCGGCATGTAGCGCGGACTGATCCCATGCCTCAGCCTGTCCCGTGTCGAGCTCCTTTCGCGCCGGGCGGATCCGCCGAGGTGGACAGGGAGCTCTGCCGGAAGCTGCTTGGATTCGCGCTCGAAGGTGGTGGCGACCATGCAGACCTGTTCTTCGAGTACCGTGCCAGCGGAAGCCTGACCTTCGAGGAGGGGATCACCCGCAGCGCGTCCCGGGGCGTCGCCATGGGACTGGGGGTCCGCGTCCAGCGCGGCGATGCGACCGGGTATGCCTACGTCGAAGATCTGACCTGGGAGGCGATGCGGCGCGCGGCACGAACCGCGGCTCGAGTCGCCAGGGGTTCTGGCTCGACGCTTCCGGTTGAGCTCGAGCCGGTGGTGCTTCCGCAGCGCTACGAGCTCGACCTTCCCTCGATTGAGCTTCCAGGACTGAACAAACGGCAGCTGCTCGAGCGGGCGAGTCGAGCCGCGCTGGCCTACGACTCGCACGTCGTGAAGGTCGAAGCGACGTTTGCAGAGGAGATCAGAGAAGTCCTCATTGCGACCAGCGATGGCAAGCTGGCGCACGACTTCCAGCCGCTGCTCCGCATGGGGGTCCGTGCCATCGCAGAACGGGACGGCCGCCGGGAGGGTGGCCGCAGCGGCGGCGGGGGTCGCATGACCCTGGGCTACTTCGATGAGCGCACTCCCGAATGGCACGGAGCTGAAGCGGCGCGCCAGGCTATGGTCATGTTGGAGTCGCGCCAAGCGCCTGCAGGGCAGTTGGAGGTGGTGCTGGCCTCCGGGGACAGCGGCGTGCTGCTGCACGAGGCGGTCGGTCACGGGTTGGAGGCGGATTTCAACCGCAAGGGGACGAGCAACTACACCGGTCGGGTGGGCGAGAACGTTGCCAGCTCCCTGTGCACCGTGGTGGACGACGCCACCGTGCTGCAGGGCCGCGGATCCATCAACGTGGATGACGAGGGCTCGCGGCCTGAGCGCAGCGTACTCATCGAGGACGGCGTACTGCGCGGCTACCTGCACGACCGTTTGTCCGCAGCGCACTTCCGGGTGCCGCCGACGGGCAACGGAAGGCGCGAGAGCTTCGCGTTCTCCCCCATGCCTCGGATGACGAATACCGTCCTGTTGGCCGGACCGCATGCCCCGGAGGAGATTGTCCGGAGCGTGAAGCACGGGGTCTTCGCCAAGTGCTTTGGCGGCGGACAGGTGGACATATCCAACGGGGATTTCGTGTTTTCTCTCACCGAGAGCTATCTCATAGAGGATGGCAAGGTGGGTGCTCCGCTCAAGGGAGTGAATCTGATTGGAAACGGTCCTGAAACACTCCGTCGGGTATCCATGCTGGGACATGATGTCGAACTCTCCGATGGAATCTGGACGTGCGGTAAGGACGGCCAGAGCGTCCCCGTCGGAGTCGGGTGTCCCACGGTCAAGATCAGCCAAATAACGGTCGGTGGAACGGAAATCGCATAGAGCTGGCGGAAGCCGCACTTTCGTGGCCGTGCTCGGGCACGGGCCACTGCTGGACCGCGACGACGGTGCAGCGGCAGTGCTCGGCCAACTCGGAGCCGACGTGCGGACGCTCGACTTGTGGGACGATCCGGTGGGGCTGATCCGACCCGACGACGACGAGCTCGGCGTGCGTCCGCGTGCCCTGTTGTTCGAGGCGCTGGATCGACCCGACCTGGCCACCGCGGCACTCCGCGCGGTTCGCAGGGAGCATTATTTCGACAACGTCGGCGCGCTGGTGGCCGTGACCACGGGACAGGTGGCCCGAATCGAGCCTTCGAGTGGGTTCGACGATTTCGTGTTGCACCCCTATGTGCCGGAGGAACTCTACAGCCGCATCCGCATGCTCGAGTGGCGCCGCAGCGAGTTTGCCACCGAGGAGCGACAGAAAGTCGGGGCGCTGGTGGTCGATCGCGCCGCGCATGAGGTCACCTTGGACGGGCATCCGGTGCAGCTCACGGCCAAGGAGTTCGCGCTGCTGGCCCACCTGTGTGAGCAACGTGGCAAAGCCTTGTCCCGTGAGCACCTGCTGGCGCGCATCTGGGGCGGCTACTACGACGGGGGCCTGAGGACCGTGGACATTCACGTTCGCCGACTTCGTGCGAAGTTGGGGGATGCCTTGCCTCTGGATACCGTCCGTGGTGTCGGCTACAAGCTGCGTGCGCCGGAATCCGGGTAGACCCGCACACGCTTCGACCACCGATTCCGGGCGGAGGCGCGCAAATGATTGTCGTATCTACCGGATGTCCGTCTGGCATCGGACCCGAGGTGGCCGTGGCAGCGGCAGCACGGCTGCGTGGGTGTGGTTGCGTGTTGGTGGGCGACGAGGCGACGCTGCGCGCCGCCGCTGAAGTCGTGGGCGTGCGATCCCGACGCTTGGTCCGATACGCAGGGTCGCCGCCTGCGCCGGGGAAGATCACGCTCCTGCAGGCGGGCCCTGCGCTGCAACCGAGCGAACGCCGACCGGGAAAGCCCGGCCGCGCCGCGGGCAGAGCACAGCTCGCCTATGTCGCGACGGCTTTCGATCTGGCGCGCGACAAGCCTGGCCGCACGCTGGTGACCGGGCCCGTGAGCAAGGCGGTGATTGCACAGTCCGGTGCACCTGGCGCCGCCCGCTTCCTGGGGCACACCGAATGGCTGCGCGATCGCGATGGCGCCCCAGCCAGCGTGATGTGCTTCGTGGCTCCGAAGCTCAGCACGAGCCTGGCCACGACTCACGTGCCACTCGGGCAGGTGGCCCGCCGCCTGACCCCCGAGGCGGTCACCCTGGCCACGGTGTGGTTGGCCCGTCTGCTGCTTGGGTTGGGCCGACAGCAGCCCCGGTTGGCCATTGCGGCGCTCAACCCCCACGCCGGTGAGAGCGCGTTGCTCGGCCGGGAGGAGTCACGCGCCATCGTGCCGGGGATCCGGGCGGCGCGCGGAAAGTTGCGAGGACGCGCCCGTCTGGTGGGACCCATCGGCGCCGAGACAGCCTACCGCAAGGCCTACGCGGGTGAGTACGACGCCGTGGTGGCGATGTATCACGACCAGGCCACCATTCCGATGAAGCTGGTGGCCTTCGGCGACGCGGTCAACGTCACCATGGGGTTGTCCGTCGTTCGCACCAGTGTCGACCACGGAACCGGGTACGACATCGCCTGGCAGGGTACGGCCCGCCCCGACGGCATGCTCGCCGCCATGTACCTCGCCGCGCGGTTGGCCCAGGCGCGTGGAGTGACGCGACGGCGGTGAGCGCTACCCCGCCGGACACGCGCCCACGGTACCCGCGGGCAGGTAGTACTTGCCGCTGATGTCTTCGCAGGTACCGGTGCCACAGTCGTCGGCGCTGGGATCGCAGGGGCGGCGGCAAATCTCGGTGTCGTCGGCGTTGACGCAGAGTAGACCTTCGACGCATTTGACGTCGTCCCCGGCGCAGGTTTCCGCCTCGACAGCGGTGCCAGCGTCATCGCAGGTGAAGGCCTGACCGCCAATCGCTCCGCCTCCGAGCACGCCGCAGGTCTGGCCGTCTTCGCAACCGGTTTGCGCGATCGGGTCACACGGCGTGGGGGAGCCGAGACACAAGCCTGCGTGCCATTCGTCACCGGTCTTTTCGATACAACTGACCAGATCGGAGTAGTCGCAAGCGTCGGGGTTCTGCACGTGGCAGCCGGGTAGACAGATCCCTTCCGTGCTCGACCCTGACAGCGGAGTGCAGGCGGTACCCACCTGGCAGGTGTCGTCGGTCGCGCTCGGATCACACTCTCCCATGATCCACAGGCACGCACCCACTGCCGCATCCTCAGGCGTCGCAACGCAGGTGGCACCTTCGGGGCATTCGCTCGGATCTGCGGTGGGGTCACAGGTCGTTCCGCAGTTGCCGTTCTCGGTCAGCCCATCGAGATGCAGGCAGGTCTCGCCCGCGCAGTCGGCGTCGTTGCCACAGCCCATGCCGCAGACGCCATTGCCGCGAAGGAACGCGTCGATGAAGAAGAGCTCATCTGGTGCCGAGGGCAGGCAGGCGTAGTTGCCTTCACATGCGGTGTCTCCATCCGTGGGATCGCACGGGTCGAGACACATCCCCGCGTTGGTGTCG
This sequence comes from uncultured Polyangiaceae bacterium, assembly GCA_964610275.1. GTDB lineage: Bacteria > Myxococcota_A > Polyangia > Polyangiales > Polyangiaceae > JAFGBI01. Next base: position 8,897 of record CAZSVU010000139.1, read on the forward strand.
GTCGACCCGATGCATGTGCCTCCACCCGCGCAGTCCACGTTGCGCGTGGGCCAGCACAGCTGAAGCGGGGTGTCGATGCAGAGCTGGAGCTGTCCAGTCTCAATCGCCGCATCGAACACTCCAATGTCGTTGCAGGTGTGGTCGGGCAGGGCGCAATTCGGTGCGTCGAGATCGCACATCTCCACACAGACATTCGGATCTGGGCCGGTCTCGTCTTCCTGCTCGAGGCAGATCAGACCTTCTTCGCAGCTGCCCGACGGGTCATAGGTGCACTCATTGCCGACCGTGGTGGGCCCGAACTCCACGCACACGCCACCCATTGCTTCGCTCACCGGGTAACAGTGCGTTCCCGCAGGGCAGTCCGGTGAAGCCGGATTGTCCAAGATGTTGCACTCGGCGCAAGTCCCGAACTCGGCCGTGAGCGCGATGCATTCGACGCAGGTGGATGAGAGCGCTTCGCCCGGGCGGCAGAGTTCCCCGCAGCGTCCGCTCTCCCCATCCTCGATGTCGCTGCCCAGGCACAGGAGCCCCGGGCCGCACTGTTGACCGGCCTGCGCTTCACAGGGATCGCCCGCTTGCCCACTGCCCGCCGGAAGGCAGGCGGTGCGTAACGGTTCGAAGTCGACCACCACGCAACTCTCACCGCCGTCCGTGTCACAACCCGTCGAGGTCAGGTAGTCGCAGTCGTCGAGCTCGAAGCAGGCCAGCGCGTGCTCGTCGGTATCCGGGCGCCCGTCCTGTAAGCACACCCCTGCGTCGCCGCAGGCATCTCCGACCGCTGCGGTCGAGAGGCACTCGTCCCGACAGTAGTAGCCCCCCGAGGGTGTGCCCGCGCAGATCCCGGCCGAGCAGGGGTTGGAGGCCAGGGTGATGTCACAGGGTACCGGCTCGTCCGTGCCCGTGGACGGAGCGCCAGCCTCTCCGTCGCTGGTGGCGCCCGCACCCGGCGCGCCCGCCGTGGGGCTGCCGTCGCCCGCGGCGCCGTCCTCTCCCGCGGATCCATTGCCGGCTGCTCCGTCACCACCGGTGCCTGTACTGCCGGTGCTCGACGAGCTGCCGCCGCACGCTGCGAACCACAACCCCACCAGGCCCAACCAGACGAGTCCCTGTCGCATCCCGAGAGTGTCGCACTCGGCGGGGTCCTTGTCCAAACGCTCCCGGGTCAGAGTCCAAGCTGCCGCTCGACGGAACGCAACGAAGCCCGCGGTTCGTGATCCAGTGACCCGTTGGGGGAGTAGCCGAGCGTGGGGACACGTCGCGCCAAGAAGTCGAGCACCTGAGTTCGGTCATCCGCCGGCAGTGCAAACAGCTCGAAGGTGGCCTGGTCCAACGCTTCACGCAGACTCGAGGTGATCCCGTGCTGGCTGGCCTGGCGCGCGAGCGCGGCAACGCGGGAACGCAGGTCCGAGCACTGGGGCGGGCGGGGCAAGGCACGCAAGTGCTTGATCTTCACCTGTGGGAACACGGCCTGCCGAGCATCGCGGCGGTGGGCCAGGTGGAGCGCGCGGTAGAGGGCACTGTTCAACAGGCCCACGGCCAGGTCGGCCGTGATGTCCTCGACGGCAAACCCCGCGAGCAACGAATTGCGGAATGGCAGTCCGCCATGCAGCGCCGCAATGGGCACGGTGGCGGTTTGACGCACCACGAAGTCCACGCTGCGATATGCCTGCGCGGGTCTCAGGCGCACGCGGGCGCGAGCGAGCTCGGTCGGATCCGCCCGCAGAAACAGCCGAGGCTCGCCTTGTGCAAACTCCTGAACGTTCCGTCCTTCGAGCAGTGGGTAGCGGTGCCGCCGGTCACCGCGGGGACCGCGCAGGAAGAGTCGTTCACTCACGACACGGCTGCTCTGAAACCCCATCTCCTTGAACATGGCCTCGGGCCAGGTGGGTGCGCCGGACAGCAGCCCGAGCACACGTGGCACCTGGACCTCGCGCGCGTCTCCGGCGCGGCGCTGTCGTTCGAACAGACGCCAGCACGCGTCGCTGGCTCGCGCAGACGGAGACGGATCCGCCACCAAGGCAAAGCACGGCTGCGTGACCGACTCGAACGCGTCTTGACCGAACTCGAGCAACGGCTCGCGCACGACGTGACGTACGGTGGCCGCACGCCGGGCCGCACGGTACCCATCGAGATCCGCCAGGGGGCTCGGCAACACCAACGCCACCACGCCGCCGGGAGCGAGCGCGGCCGAGCGCTCCACGAATAGCGATTGCAGGGTCGGGTAGCCGCGCCAGGCAGAGAACACGCGACCGTAGTAGCTGCGCAGGGCGGGATCGAGCGGCTGCGTGGCTCGGCCAGCGTAGGCAACCCAGGGCGGGTTGCCAATCACCACGTCAAACCCGCCGGCGTCACCCAACACCGCAGGGAACTCGAGCGGCCAGTGAAAGGCGTGCTGGCTCGCCGCCGCAGCCAGCGCCTGAGCGGCGCTGGCTGTTCGGGCACTCCGCTTGGAGCCGCAGAGCAACGCCTGGCCCACGGTGAGGTCGGCGTTCCGGCGATCGACGGGTGCGGCGTCCCGCAGCTGGTCCAGTCCCGCTGCGTCGAGTCCCACCAGCGAGTTGCCCTGACGCAGGCCTGGCGCTGCCCGCCCGAGCGGCAGCGCGGGATCCGTCACTTCGATCCAGAGCGAGGCTTCGGCCACGGCCACGGCGAGCTCGCTGGTGTCCACACCGTACAGGCACTGCTGCAGCACGTCGCGGCGGGCTGCGACCGGATCGGGAGGCCGCCCCGCTGCCTGCCTGGCCCCAGCGATTTCGTGTGCGAGCTGTCGGCAGGCCTCGACCAGAAACGCGCCCGTTCCCAGTGCCGGATCGCACACCCGCAGATCCAGCCAGTAGGCTTCGCAGCTTTCGGGATCCAAGCCGCGCGCTCGGTTCATGTGCGGTGCCAGGGCCTGGGCGACCACGGCGGCCGTCAGGGTCTCCGGAGTGTAGAAACTGCCGGAGCGCTTGCGCGCGCGCCCCAGCGTGAGCCGTCGACGGTCGGGCCCCGTGCGCACTATTTTGGTGCCGAGCAGAGCCTCGTACAGTCTGCCGAGCTCTTCCACACGGAGCTTGCCGTACGCGACCTCGGTCCGACCCTGCTCCAGGTCCACGCAACGCAGCGATTGATCCGTGAGGCGTCGTAGCTGTCTCCCCAACTCGGGGGACACTTCGCCCCACCATCGCAGGGGCGGCGCACACGCGTGAGCAAACAGGCGACCGCCGCTGGGTGCGAGCCCGCGGGGTTTGGCCCAGGCGCGAACCGCCGCGCGCATGATCAGCGTGATGAGCGTCGTTTGAAGCTCGTCATCGTCGACTTGCCCCAGCAGCTTGCCTCGGAGCCGGGCGTCGTGTGCCTGAACCAGATCCAGCGCCGCGGCGAGCGAGTCGACCACTCGGGAACGCAGCGCGCGCGTCGGGACCTCGGGGTCCATAACCGTTGGGTCGTCAGGTCTCAGCACGGCCCTTCCCGTGGTGAGGCGTGGAACCAACGCGACGTCCGCGTCGTGTTCCTAGCTAGTGGAGCCGTGGGGGATCGAACCCCAGACCTCCTGACTGCCAGTCAGGCGCTCTCCCAGCTGAGCTACGGCCCCGAAGGGAGGCGGAGGGTGACACGAGATGCGCTGCTTGGCGAGGCCAAATTTCGACGCCATCGCTCCGAGGCACTGGTGGCCTGGAATCGCCGCGGGCGCGCCGGCGATCAACATCAATGCTGTGGCTGTGGCGGGGCCGGACGCGGCCGCGAGGGTGGGGCCGGACGCGGTCTCGCTCCGGGACCGCCAGGCGGGCCCAGCTGTCCTGGACCGGGCAGTTGCCGAAGGTTCAGCTTGCGCGCGCGCTCCGGAGCCGGCGTCGGTGGTGCTGCGCGCTCCGCTGGCTGCTCCGGCTCCGCGGCGGCCGCTTGCCTTGCCGTTCCAGATTCGGCTTCGTCCGAGTCGTCACCCGAGCAGTTCGCAACCAAGAGAAAGATCCCGGCCAGCCCCAGCACCAGCCCGACCAGCGACAGCCACAGGGGTGTGGGGCGCTCGTCCGCAGCCAACTGCTCTTCGGCCGGAAGGTGTTCTTCGTTCTCCGCCGCGACCGTGCTTTCGGTGTTCTCCTCGCCGTGACCGCTCATGGCAAGCTCCTTAGGAGCGTTCCGGGCCATGGGTCAAGCGCTACGGTGAACGCGGGACGATGTAGGGGTCTCTCGAGGCACGTTCCTGCCTCGTTTCCTCAGCTCGCCGCTGGTCTGAGCGGGTTGTGGCCGTACCTGCATGACTCCGCACCCGGCTGTGGGTGCGGGCGTTTCCGGGCTTGGCAACGCCTGGCTTGACCCCTCAGGTCGGCGGCTCCTACGCTCCCCAAGGCGCGTTAGATCTTCGCGTCCGGCGCGTTGCGCCCGCGGGCACATGGCACTGCAACAACAACGCTACAAAGTTCTCGAGAAGATCGCTTCTGGCGGAATGGCCGAGGTGTTCCGTGCCGAGAGCGCTGGTCTCGAAGGCTTCAAGAAGATCGTCGCCATCAAGCGCGTCTTGCCGCACCTGTCGGAGAAGAAGCAGTTCATCGGCATGTTCCTGGACGAGGCGCGGGTGAGTGCTCACCTGTCGCACTCGAACTGCGTACAGGTCTTCGACGTTGGTGTGGGTGACAACACCTACTTCATCGTCATGGAGTACGTCGATGGTGCCGACCTCAAGAGCATCATCGAGCGGAGCAAGAAGACCGGGCGGGCCATCCCCGTCGAGGAAGCTTGTCTCATCTGCGTGCGCATCTGCGAGGGTCTTTCCTACGCCCACACGCGCCGAGACGGTCGGGGGCGCGATCTGCACATCGTGCATCGCGACATGTCGCCCCCCAACGTCCTCGTCACGCGACATGGCGAGGTGAAGATCGTGGACTTCGGCCTGGCCAAGGCCAATGTCCAGCTGGAAAAGAGCGAGCCCGGCATCATCAAGGGCAAGTTCAGCTACCTATCCCCGGAGGCAGCGCTCGGCGAGGACGTCGATGCTCGCACCGATATCTTCGCCGTTGGCATCATCCTCTGGGAGATGCTCGCCAACCGAAGGTTGTTCATGGGGGAGACGGATCTGGATACCGTGCGCCAGGTCCAGGCTGCGGCCGTACCCTCCATCCGGCAGTTCAACCCGAACGTGCCCCCCGACTTGGAGGCCATTCTCGCGCGTTCCCTGGCCAGGAATCCGCCGGATCGCTACCAGACGGCCCAGCAGCTAGGGCGCGACCTCAACGACATCCTGTTCCGCTGTGGTCGTGCGGTTTCGTCCTACGACATCTCAGAGTTGGTGGCGCCGATCATCGCCGACCGTGAGCGGAGAGTCAGGCAGAAGTCCCTGGACAAGGGCTCTGTCATCGGATCGCTCATCGACGAGGCGCTCTTCGAGTTCACGTCCTTGCAGGAAGGGGAGAGCGATGAGCGCACCTCTTCCGAGGTGGGCTCTTCACCCCTCAATCTGGGATCGTTCGACAATATCCAGGACTGGGCCGCCAGCCTGGGGGACTTGGGAGGCGAGCACGGGTCGACCTCCGAGAAACACTACGAGGTCGGGAACCTGGCGGCACTCGAGGACGAGCCCACCGGAGCTGGGCGCCGGAGCGCGCTGGACATGGCGCGGATAGAGCAAGCGCGCGCCGAGCTGTCTCGGTCCATGCCGCCACCGGTGCCGGAGGCGCAGGCGCGCCATACTCGGCTGGTCATCATATTGGTCGTGCTGCTCGCGCTGACGGTCGGCCTGCTGGGCGCACATATCGCCGGAGTGCTACCGTCCGGCGCGCTCATGCGCTGATTCCCTACAGCTCGGTCCGCGAGCTACTCATCATCGGGTTCGTCGGTCGAGTCGTCGGTCGAGTCGTCGGTCGAGTCGTCGGTCGAGTCGTCGGTCGAGTCGTCGTCCCCTTCGTCATCGGCTCGCTTGCCCTTCACCTGCGAAATGCGATGCAGGACGTGCGGTCGCGGACCGAGAACGATGGTCATCGTGCGCCCTTCCATGGTGGGCGGCTGCTCGAGATTCGCCAGGTCCTCCACCTGGGAATGGATGAAGTCGAGCTGCATTCGCGCACGCTCCGGGTGGGTGATTTCCCGCCCGCGGAATCGACAGATCACCTTCACCTTGTTGCCCGACTCGAAGAACTTCCGGGCGGCGCGTACCTTGACGTTGAGATCGTGATCGTCTGTCTTCGGACGCAGCTTGATCTCCTTGACCTCGACCGTGGTCTGCCGCCGTTTTGCCTCGCGTTGGCGCTTCTTTTCCTCGTACTTGTACTTGCCGAAGTCGAGGATCTTGCAGACCGGCGGGCTGCTCTTCGGATTCACCTCGACCAAGTCCAAGTTCAAGCTCCGCGCCCGCCGCAGCGCCTCTTCCGTCGGCAGCACGCCGAGGTTGGAGCCGTCTTCTGCTACCACCCTCACCTCGGGCACCCGAATGCGGTGGTTGATGCGGATCTGGGGGCCGCGGGGTTCGCGGCTGAAACGACGCCTCATTGCCATGTGCTTGTCAGACCACTCCTTTCCCCTCCTGACGGTGGAGCTGGCGTGCGATCAGCGTCGCCATTCGCCAACCCGAAGTCAGAGATTGGTGTCGAGCCGTACCGGGCTGCTTCGTCGCTTGGAGGCCAGTCGCGCTCCAAGCCAGCCAGAAGCTTCCTCCGCGCGGCTTCCGCCCTTGGGAGCGGATCGCGCGGCGCCTGCCACTCAGACCCCTTCATGTGCTCATGAGCCCATGAACTCACTGAATGGCACGGCGCGAATCGTGACTCCATCCGCCCGAACCTGCGTTGGAGCGACGAACGACAAAGCAAACCCGGTAGGCGCGGGCAGGATTGAACTGCCGACCCCTACCGTGTCAAGGTAGTGCTCTCCCACTGAGCTACGCGCCTGTGTACTGATCCCTGGCATCGACTTGGCCGATTCCAGGCAGTTTCTTACCGATTTCGAAAGCAGGGCGTCCAAGTACCTCCCGGCTGCGAGCGTGTCAAGGCGCGTTCGATCTGAGCGGGTGGTCAGTGCGGTGGGCTCCCCCTGGAGGCCGAGCACGAGATTTGGCGGCCGGAGGCGAGAGGTCTCAGCTTCCGCCGTGCTGGAGCGTCGCATCACGGCTGGCGGAGGTCCTCCCGCCGAGGCCCTACGCTCGACAGCGCCCGGAGCGGTTATCGGGGCCCGACGGGTGCGACCGGCCGCGCGCTTGCACACCCCTGGGAAACTCGCTATAGGCGGCGGCCTCGGAGGAAACCTTGGGTTTGGCGTTCGCGTTTCAGGAAGTTCCCCCTCGGCCCGCGACGCCGGGACCGAGCCAGCCTGCCCAGCAGGCCGCGCAGCAGGCACCCCCGCCGGGCGAGGATGCACCCGCGCCCCCCGGGGGCTCGATGGGAATGCTGTTTCCGATCCTGCTGCTGCTTCCGGTGATTCTGCTGCTGTTGTGGTCTTCCCGTTCCCAGCAGAAGAAGCAGCAAGCGGCGCTTGCCGCCTTGAAGAAGGGCGATCGAGTGGTTACCCAGAGTGGCCTGGTGGGTAAGTTGCTCGAGCTCGGAGACCGTTACGCCAAGGTGGAAGTCGCGCCTGGCGTGAAGGTCGAGATCCTCAAGTCGGGGCTTATCGGCAAGGACACCGGCGACGTCACCGTCGACGCAAAAAAATAGCGCTCCCGCGCAGTGCACGAGTCCCCGTCCGTGATCCAGCACGTCCTCAGCATCGCCTTCGCCGCCATCTTCCTGGTGCTCGCCACCTGGGGATACCTCCGCCGCGCGCGGCGGAATGCCTTCTGGTTCAGTGCCATCTGCGCCGCCTGTGCAGCCGTGGCCGGGCACTACGATGCCTTCTGGCCGCTGGTCAGCTTTGGCGTGTTGACGCTATGGGCGTTCATCGCAGGTCTGAATGTGGTCGACCTGGGCTGGCGAATCCGCTTCGGGCTGGTGGTGAGCCTGGTCCTGCTCGCGTTTTTCTCCTTCTGGCCATCACTTCACAACATCACCGACAATCGCCTGCCTTGTCCGCAGTACATCCAGGACCGGGTGGAATTCAGGTTGGTCGCCGGACTGGATCTTCGAGGCGGCCTGCGCCTGGTCTACACCGTGGACGTCGACGAGGCGATCAAGGACAAGCGCGCCCGCTACTACGAAGACATGCAAGCCGTGCTGGCCAAGTCGTATGACCTGCACGACGGGGATGACCGACCCGGGGAAGAAGTTCTGCAGAAGCTGCGGGAGAAGGTGACGTTCGAGGCGCCGCGCAAGCCCGCCAACACGATCATCATCAACTTCACGGCGCCGGCCGATGCCGAGGCCAAGATCGACACCCGGTTCCGCGAGCAATTCCGGGGCGACCTGGGGGACCCGAAGATCGACGGTGGCACCGTCACCTACCAGATTCGGGAGGCTGCGGAGTCCGCGATCCGCGAGCGGGCTGTCGGGCAGGCTCGAGAAATTATTCTCCGCCGCGTGGACGAGCTCGGGCTTCGCGAGGCGAGCGTCTCCACCCGCGACGAGGACATCATCGTGGAGGTTCCCGGAGAAGACGAGTCCGCCTTCACCGAGATCCGAGACATCATCAGCCAGACCGCCCGTCTCGAGTTCAAGATGGTGGACGATGAGACCGACTACTTCGGCCCCATGCAGGAGAAGGCGCGTACCGACGAGGCCTTTGCCCAGCAGCTCCCCGCAGGACTGGAGTTCCGGCAAGAGGTGGCCCCCGTGGGCCTGGATGAGGAAGGGGAACGCATCACCAAGACCGTGGTGTACGCCTACCTGGACAAGCAGGGCGAGGAGACGACGCAGGACGCGCTCAAGCGGCTGAAGGACTGGGTCGATACCCTGAAGCTACCGCCCGACCGTGAGCTCGGATACGAGGTCGAGTACCGCACCGTCGATGAAGTCACCCTGGAGCAAGAGGAGGCCGGTTGGCGAACCTACCTGCTGCGCAACCGGGCGGACGTCACCGGCGACATGATTCGGGACGCGGCGGCGGTGCCGGACCAGGGGGACCGCGCGCTGGGTGGTTGGCACGTGCAGGTCAACTTCACCGACCAGGGCGGCCGCATCTTCGACCGGGTCACGGCTGCCAACGTCAAGAAGCGGTTCGCGATCATTCTCGACGGACGTACCGAGAGCGCCCCCGAGATTCTGACCCGCATCGCGGGCGGTGTGGCCAGCATTACGCTGGGCACTCGCGACCCGGAAGCGCAGCTGCGCGACGCCCGCAAGCTGGAGCTGGTGCTGCGCTCTGGTGCCCTGCCGGCACCGATCTCTCCGACCAACGAGCAGCGCATCGGACCCTCCCTCGGTCACGATTCGATCAAGCTCGGCGTCCAAGCCGCTCTGGTGGGTGGCCTGTTGGTGCTGGTGTTCATGATCCTCTACTACCGGCGCGCCGGGATCATTGCCGACATCGCCGTCTCCATGAACCTGTTCTTGCAGTTGGCGATTCTGGCTTCGTTTGGCGCTTCCATGACGCTGCCGGGCATCGCGGGCCTGGCGCTCACCATCGGCATGAGCGTCGACTCGAACGTGCTGATCAACGAGCGCATTAGGGAAGAGCTGCGCAGCGGGAAGGGCCCGCGGGCTGCCGTCGAAGTCGGCTATGGCAAGGCGCTCAGCGCCATCGTGGATGGGCACTTGACGACGTTGATCTCGGGCGTGGTGTTGGCGCAGTACGGTACCGGCCCCATCAAGGGCTTCGCCGTGACGCTGATCGTGGGCGTACTCACCAGCATCTTCTGCGGCGTCGTGGTTTCCCGGGTTCTGTTCGATTTCTGGGTCCGCCGGTTCGGTAGGCAATCCACGCTGGACATGGGCTGAACGATGCAGCTGTTCCCGATCGGAAGAACCTACGACTTCATGGGCAAGCGGCGGCTGTTCGCCGCCGTCAGTGCCCTGGCCGTGCTTGCCTCGATCGTCATGCTGTTCGTACCCGGGCCGCGCCTGGGGACGGACTTCCGTGGCGGTACCGAGGTCGAGGTGTCGTTCAAGCAGGCCACCACCGCCGGCGAGGTGCGCTCTGCAGTCGAAGCGGCGGGCTTCTTCAGCCCCGATGTGATTCGGGTGCAGGACGACAACCACCCCTATCGTTTCCTCATCCGGGTCCAGGAGGTCTCCACCATCGACGAGGCCAAGCAGGCCGAGATCGAGCGCGCTTTGTGCTTCGGCTCCGACCTGCCCGCGGACAAGTGCCCGGAGGCGCGGCAGTCGACCGAGGTCAAGTTCAGTCCGGGCGGCGACAAGGTCACCGTCCGCTTCCGGGAGGCTCCGGACCTGGGGTGGATCCGAGAGCACATGTCTCAGGTCGGGGGCATTGCTCTGCGCGAGGGGAAGAACAATCCCACCGTGCAGAGCCCGCGCGACCACAAGGTCGAGGTTCAGCTGAAGAGCAAGGGTGATCAGCTGATGGACGGGCTGCGCTCCAGGTTCGGGGCGGAGCGGGTGCCGGATGAACCCCTGCGCGTGGAGTGGATTGGACCCAAGGCCGGAGCGCAACTCCGAGATGCGGCGCTCCGCAGCATCGCCATCGCCTTGGTGTTCGTGATGGCCTACATCGCGTTCCGGTTCGACTTGCGTTTCGCTCCGGGCGCGGTCATCGCACTGGCTCACGACGCGCTGACCACGGTCGCAGTGCTCATCTTGATGAAGCACGAGCTGACCCTGTCCACGGTGGCCGCCATTCTGACTATTGTCGGCTACTCGGTGAACGATACCGTCGTCGTGTACGACCGAGTGCGCGAGAACCTGGGCAAGCTCCGTGGTGCGAGCTTCCCGCACATCATCAACGTGAGCCTCTCGGAGATGCTCTCCCGCACGGTGCTCACCAGCGGAACGACCATCTTCAGCCTGTCCGCGTTCTTCCTGTGGGGCACGGGCACCATCGAGGATTTTGCGCTGACCTTGATCATCGGCATGGTGTTCGGAACGTATTCGTCGATTTACGTCGCCCTGCCCCTGACCGAGTGGCTCGACCGCAAGTTCTTCGCTCGGTTGGGCAAGGGCGGGGGCAGGGGCAAGGGCGGCCCGAAGCCGTCGGTGAAACGCGGCGAGCCGGTCGTCTAGCTAGTTCGCGGCGCTAAACGCGCAAGCGTGCGGATACAAAGGAGAATCGGTCAACGGCCGGGG
>CAZSVU010000140.1:0-19950 GCA_964610275.1 uncultured Polyangiaceae bacterium
CATCCCATGTTTCGGCGCACGCTGGCGGCCGGCGAAACATGGATCAAGGATGGGTCTCTCGGGGAAGGCGGCTGACACCAGCGGGATGGCGGTGTAGTCTGGCTGAACATGGGAAACGAGGCGGACGCGGCGGCGATCGGTCGCATCGGTTTCCTGACTGCAGACTTGGCAGAGCCGTTTCAGTGCGAGCTGCTCGGCCACGCCATCCGGGCGGCAGACGAGCTCGGCGTGGAGCTCATCGCTGCCGGCGGCGGCATCATCGACTCGCCGCAACGGGCGGACGCCTTCGCCTATGACGTCGTGCGGGCAGCACGCCTGGATGGCATCTTGCTCTGTGCGCACACGATCTGTCCCGGCTTGACGTCAGCGCGGATCGCCGAGTTCGCACACGGGTTTGCTCCGGCGAAGGTCGTAACAATCGGGGTTCCCGTGGCCGGACTTTGCTCGCACACGGTGGACAACTCGGGCGGGGCCGCGTCGCTCACCGATCACCTCGTAGTGGCCCACGGACGACGGGAGTTTGCCCTGGTGCGCGGGCCGCTGGATCACCCTGAAGCCGACGCACGGTTGCGCGGCATCGAGCAAGCTCTGGAGCGGCACGGGTTGACGGTTCCGGGCGACCGCGTCGTGGCTGGCGACTTCACCGAACCGGGCGGGCGCCTTGCCGCGGAGCTCCTGTTGCGGCGATTTCCGGGGCTAGCAGGCGTCGACGCCGTCATCTTCGCCAACGACTCCATGGCCATCGCGGGCCTCGACGTTTTTGCGGGGGCAAGCGTTTCCGTGCCCGGAGACGTGTCCATCGCCGGCTTCGACGACATCGACATCGCTCACCTGGCCCGAAGCCCATTGACGACCGTGCGTCAACCGTTGGCCCGGCAGGTCTCGTCCGCGCTCGCGGATCTGGTGGCGGAAATGCGGGGCGCTCCGCGCCAGGGCGTCACCGAGCATCCCACCCGTCTCGTGCTGCGCCGGTCGTGTGGCTGTGGTCTGGTGACTGCCCAACGCTACTCCTCGCTCCCGCCTCCATCCATGCCCGGCGACGGTTTCGTCGCCGCGGTTGGCCAGCACCGCGGCGCCATCACGGCCGAGCTACGGACCACGTTGGCCGCGTCGCCGCTGAGCCGCGTGCTTTCGGACGACTGGGCCCCACAGCTGCTCGACCTGTTTGTGGCCCGCATTTGCAGCGACGATGCGCGTTTCGCTGAGAGGATCGAATGTTCGGCCAGTGCCCTGGTGCACAGCGACGAGCCGCTCGCGCCGCTCCGCGATGCGGTGCTGCGACTCCGCTGGCAACTGCTGGCGCTGGCAGGTGACTCCGGCTGGGTGGCGGAGGACCTGGATGAAGCCACGTCCGAGGCGCTGCTCACGATTGGTAGCATGGAGGCGCTCAGGGAAGCGCAGCAGCGCCGGGCGTTCACGAGTGTGGCATTCGCCCTGACGCGCACGTCCGCCATCCTGTCGTCGGCAGACGATCTGGCTGAGCTGGAAGCCATGGCGCACCGGGAGCTCGCCGAGCTCGGGATCCAGACCTGTGTGCCCGTGCTGACCGAAGACGCTACGGCTGCCGCGGCGCGGATCCCGTTTTGCCGAGTGGACGGTGAATGGGGGGCCAGCTTCCCGGACACCTCGGCAGCCCGGTTGTTGCGGCTACGGGGCACGGCGCCACACCGATTGCTGGTTTCCATGGCGTCGCAGGGCAAGCCGATGGGCTACGCGATATTCTACGCGGATCCCCGCGACGTGTTTCTCACGACTCGCCTGACCCTGGCCTTGGGCGCTGCGCTCCGGTCGGTCCTCCTGAAGGAGGAGCTCGAAAAAGCGTACGCACACATCGCCGAGCAGGCGATGACCGACCCGCTCACCAACCTGTGGAATCGACGGTACTTCGCGGGACGCTTGCGCGAGGAACTCATGCGCAGTCGGCGCACCGGCGTTTCGGTCAGCGCGTGCGCAATTGATCTGGATGGGTTCAAGCAAGTGAACGACCGACACGGTCACGATAGCGGCGACCTGGTACTGACTCGCGTTGCGGAGCGTTTGCGAAAGTGCGTGCGTGCCAATGACGTCGTGGCCAGGTTCGGTGGTGACGAGTTTGTGGTCCTGCTCACCGATGCCGCCGAGGCCGCTGCCATGGTCGCAGCCGAGCGGGTGGTGTCCGCTCTGCGGCAGGTGGACGATTTTGGCATGGTCAGCGCCAGCGTCGGGGTGTCCACGCTCGCCGACCGGGACGCAGGTGAGGCCGCTGCCGAACGGATCTTGCGCGAGGCCGACGCCGCGCTGCTGGAAGCCAAGCGGCTTGGCAAGTGCCGGGCCGTGCACTTCCGCCAGCTCAGCTGAGCGCGCTTCGCCGCACTCAGTGCGCGTCGGGTCTTCCGACGCCAACTTCGCCCGTGGACAGGCGTGGCACGCGAGTGGTAGGACCGAAGCATGCCGTCGAGTGTGGGGGAACCTGGGCGGGGCACCCGTTTCGAGCGGTAAGTGATGGTGGATCGCGCACCAGCAAGAACGAAACGTGCGCGGGGCGGCGTTCGGGTGAAGGCCCTTGCGACGTTCGTGCTCAGTGTGACTGCCGCGTTGGGGGTGGTAGCGTTCTTGGCCTGGTATGCGCCGCGTGAGCGCCAGCGCGCCGTCGAGAAATGGCGCACGCACCTGTCGGACGTGGCCGATGACCGCCAAAGCATGATCGAGCGGTGGACCCGGGAGCGGCTGGGCGATGTCGAGGTGCTCGCGTCCCTGCCAAGTGTCAGCAGCAGGCTGGGCGGAAAGACCAGCGACACCAGCACCAACGCCGAACCGACCGGTGGCTCGCTTGCTCGAGTTCTCGACTCGGCCATGCAGCACTACGGGTACGTGTCCATTTCGCTGCTCGACGCTGGAGGAAGTGTCGCACTTCAGCGCGGGCCTCGGATTGCCCCGGCGCTAGAATTCGCTCGCCGCATCCCGCCAGGGAAGCCCGCCCGGCTTGAGCTCGCTTCGTGTGCGCCAGCGCGTCCGTGCCTGTTTTTCGTGGCTTCTGTGCGAGGCTCCAGCGCGCCGCAGGGGAAGTTGCTGACGGTCTCGGACCTTGGGCGCTCGCTATACCCAATGCTGCACGATACGGCGCTTGGCGCAGAAACGGCGGAGACAGTGCTCATGCGGCGCGAGGGGGCTCGAGCCCTGTTTCTCACTCCGCTACGGCAGAACCCCGCACCGCCGCTCACATTTGCCAGACCCCTGGCCGCAGCGGACTTCGCGGCGCGTGCGGCGCTTGATGGTGAGCAGATCTTCGGCGAGTTCAGCGACTATCGCGGCGTGCCCGTCCTCGCCGCCACCAGAGGACTGCCCACCACGGGTTGGGGCCTGGTGGTCAAGATCGATCGCGACGAGGTGCTGGCCGATGCCAACCGCCACATCCGCATCGTTGGGGCAGGGGCCGGCGCGACCTTCTTCGCGTTTGCCCTGGCCGTCTTTGGCCTGGTCGCGCTCTTTCGCTCGCGGCAGCAGAACGAGTTGCTTCGAGCGCAGGCAGAGCTCGCAATCGTGCTCGATGGCGCTCAGGATGCCATCCTGTTCACCGACCCTGGAGGGCGCGTCACGGCAGTGAATCGCGGCGGCGAGAGCCTCTTCGGCCTCCCACGCGACCAGCTGATCGGCCATGGCCTGCAGGAGTTCCAAGCCAACCCGCACCCAGGCGAGCTCGTGGACTTCTTGGCCAAGGCTCCGGAAGACGGCGAGCTCCGGTACGAGTCAGAGATCCGTCGACCCAATGGGTCTCGGATTCCGGTCGAAGCGAGCGTGCGCCGGGCCGCCCCGGTCGGCGATCACTCGGTGCTGTGCATCCTGCGTGACATCACCGAGCGCAAGGCTGCGGAGGCGACACGGGAGCAGCTCAACCGCGAGCTCGAGGAAAGAGTCCGCCAACGCACGGCGCTCCTGGAAGCGTCGAACCGGGAGCTCGAAGCCTTCTCCTACTCGGTGTCTCACGATCTGCGAGCGCCGCTGCGTGCCATTGAAGGGTTCTCACGCATTCTGGAGGAGGAGCATGCGTCGCAGCTGTCGAAGGAGGCAGTCCGCCTCATTGAAATCGTGCGCGTCAACGCCCTGCGCATGGCGCAGCTGATCGACGACCTACTGGAGTTTTCGCGACTGGGACGTCACGACGTGGAGGTCGGTCGAGTGAGAATGGCGGCTCTGTTCCAATCCAGCTTCGATGAGATTGTCCACGCGTCCGGTGGGCCCCAGGTCGAGCTCGAGTTGGGGAAGCTGCCCGACGCACGCGGCGACGCTGCCATGTTGCGGCAAGTGGTACAGAACCTGCTTGCCAACGCAGTAAAATACACCAGCCGCGAGACACATCCCCGGATCACCGTTGACGCCACCATCGAGGCAGGCTGGGCTCGCTATGCCGTTCGCGACAATGGAGTCGGATTCGACATGAAGTATGCGAACCAGCTGTTTCGAGTGTTCCAGCGGCTGCACACTGCCGACGACTTCGAGGGCGTGGGCGTGGGCCTCGCGCTGGTCAAGCGAATCATCGACCGGCATGGTGGACAAGTGGGCGTGAAGGCCGAGCCGGGGCAAGGGGCGGAATTCTGCTTCACCCTACCGCTGGCAGACGAGGGATCATGAACACCGACGAGATCGTCGACATCCTGCTGGTCGAGGACAATCCGTACGACGCGGAGCTGGCGCTTCGGGCCCTCAAGAAGGCCAACATTTCGAACCCGATACATCACGTCAAGGACGGAGCTGAGGCACTCGAGTACCTGTTTGCCGAGGGCATCTACGCGAGGCGTCCGCCCGACGTCCAGCCCCGGGTGGTGCTCCTCGACCTGAAGCTCCCCAAGGTGAGCGGGCTGGAAGTGCTCGAACGTATCAAGCAAGACGAACGCACCCGCCGAACGCCGGTGGTCGTCCTGACGTCGTCGAACGAAACGCCCGACATCGAGGCCGCCTATCACCTGGGCGCCAACAGCTACATCGTGAAACCCGTGGATTTCGACAAGTTCACCGAGGCGATGGCCAGCGTCGGTTGGTACTGGCTGCTGCTGAATCATCCGCCCACGTAGCTGCGGGTCAGCGCACTGGGAACGCCCATCGTCCGCTTCGGAGGTCGCTGTTCGACCGTGAAAGCCGTCACGGCTCGTCAGGACACGAGTCGACCCACTCGGATGCCCTCCGGGCACTGCAGCGTGACGGCATCGGTTGCGTCCGCCCGCACGGAGCACGTGGGCCGGGACAGTGTGGGGCTGGCGAACGCGGGCCCGCGGACCAGCCGGTCGCTGCCGTCGGAGCACACCAGCGCGCCCGTGCCATCGCCGTTGGCGAGGAAGCGGCACACCGTGTGATCCGGATCGGTCGCTTCTGCTTCGAGCAACTCCAGTGTGAATCGTGCGTCGGGCGCGCAGCGCACCGATATCAGGTCAACGTCGGCGGAATCCAGCGTACAGCCGGACCAGCGCCCTTCGATGACATGCCCCGCCGATGGGGTAACCGTAGGCACGGCGGCCGTGGGTGGGTCGAGGTTCACGTCTTGGCGCGAAAGCGCTGCGACGGGCCGCGTCGAGGCCGTGGCGACCATGGCGGCAACCAACGTCAGCGACGCGACGACCAACTGGACGCGGAGTCGACGCGGGGCGACCGGCTCCCAGGCAGACGGAGAGGCTCGCCACTCGCGCTCCGGCTGGTCGCGCGCCGCCCCAGGTGCAGCCGAGCGCTGCAGCAACGCTTCCGAAGCCGGTTGAGCCGAGAGGGCCGCCTCCTCGCAGGGGGGGCAGAGTCGAGGAAACGCGGCAGGCGGTGGGACCGGACGGGAGCCCGGTCTCGGGTGGGGACAGGCGGGAATCGTGGGCGAATTCAGGGACTGCATGGGACGGCTCCTTTCCACCCACTGTGCATGCGACGTGCCAGGCTCGACCTAGCGGCCTCGCGCAGGAAGGGGGCTGGAGATGCGCGGATCGCGGCGCACTGGCGACAGACTCTGCTCAATGTGACCGCGGACCTGGTCTTCGCGACCCAGTCACAACGACCCATCAGCAGGGATTTGGAGTCGCACCACTGGCCTCCGAGGCATCTTCCCGAGCTGCCTCAGGTGGGCCGCCCGGCAGCGTGAAGTAGACGGTGGCCCCACGATCCACCGCGCCTTCGGCCCAGGTCCGACCCTCCAGCCGCTCCACGGCCATGTGCACCGAGGCCAGACCGATGCCAGTGCCGGCAAACTCATCCTCCGAATGCAGGCGCGCGAACGGCTTGAATAGCGTGTTGACGAAGGCCATGTCGAAACCAACGCCGTTGTCCCGCACGAAGTAGACGTCCTCGTTCTTGGCCGTCTGCATGCCGCCGACTTGAATGTGGGCGGGATCCCTTCCCTGGGTGAACTTGTAGGCGTTCTCCAACAAATGCGTGAGGACGAGTCGCAGCAGGCCCGGGTCTGCGCGCGCCATGAGGCCAGGCGCGACCACGAGATCGACCTTCCGCCCGGATGCCCGGCTACGCAGTTGCTCTCCGATTTCGCGGGCGATGGCGCTCAGGTCCACCTCCACCGGTGCAGGGGCTTCGCGCGCGACACGTGCCAACAGATGTCCCGCCGCAACCGCCCTGCCGGTAGTCCGAAGCGTGAGCGGGACCAGCAGATTGCCGACGGCGACCAGGAGCAAGACTATCGCAGCCGGAGCGAAGCGAAGGGAGACATAGTAGTGCCCCGCGAAGAACACCGCCACGGCCGCCGCCACGACCGAAAAACCAAGCACCAGGCGGGCCTGGTAGGCTCGTTCGAGGTCGCCGTGTTCGAAGTCCGCCACGCCGTACGCACGAGCAAGCCAGCCCGGTTCGTCCGTCATTACCGACCCTTTCCTGCCTGGTGCACCGCGACAGCGAGTGTCTTTCAGCGCGCGCTGCCGTACCGGTGGCGTTTCGCGCGGCGTCCCCCAATCAGAGGCTGTCACCCGTCACTGTGGAATCGCTCCGACGAATTGTAGCAGATGAGCTGAAACGGTGTTCGGGATTGAACAGCGTACGCGCGAAGGGGAGACGGCTGACCAGCGCGGTGGCGGCCCGGTGGCAGCCCGCTCGCGGCCCGGTCGGCGTTTAGGCCGGTCCAGTCCCCGGACTTCGAGAAAATGGGGCATAATGATGTTGGCTGACGCGTGCAGATAGCGATTGGGGGAGAGAGATGTCAACAGGAACGCCGGCGCCGTCCGAGCTCTCGCAGGACCGCGAGACGCAAATCCGCGCGGCGCAGACGCAGCTACTGTACACGAACGCGCCCGCTGCCATGCTGACGGGGATGGTGAACGGCGCGATCCTGATCGCCGTGCTCAGGGCGACGGTATCGCAGGCGGTGCTGGCGGGCTGGGCGGCCGCGTTGCTGACTACGACTCTCGCTCGCTATCTCCTCGTTCTGCGATTCCGTCGGTTGCAGCCGGGACCGGACGCCATCGACCGCTGGGGAGCCTACCTGACCTGGGGCATGGCGGTAGCGGGGCTCATCTGGGGCGGAGCGGGATTGCTGCTGTTCCCCGCGGACGCGCCGACGCAGCAGATGTTTCTGTGCTTCGTGGTGGGTGGGATGGTGGCGGGGGCCGCGGGCGCGCTGTCCGCTCAGCTGAAAGCATTCTTCGCCTATGCCGTTCCGGCCGTCGTGCCTCTGTGTGCCAGAGTGGTGTCCGAACGCGATGAGCTGCACGTGGTCATGGCCATCATGCTCCTACTCTTTGCCGCGGTGATGAGTGTTGCCGCCGTACGCAATCGGAACCTGACCTCAGCGTCCATCGGCCTTCGCTTCGAGAAAGATCAGTTGCTCGCGAGCTTGGCGGAAGCCAAGGATGGAGCGGAGTCGCTGAATGCCGTGCTGCAAAGGCGGACGCGAGAGTTGGAGCGCGTCAACAGCGAGCTACGGAGCTTCGCCTACTCCGTGTCGCACGAGCTACGCGCGCCGCTGCGGGCGATAGCTGGCTTCAGCGCGGTACTGGTCGACGATTGCGCCCAGCGACTCGACGCTACGGGGCGGGATCACCTGGGCCGCATCTCGCGCGCGGCGGTGCAGATGGCGCGAATGATTGACGCACTCTTGACGCTGTCGCGGGTGACGCGCGGCGGTCTGAACCGTGAGTCGGTCGACCTCACGGCGATGGCCAAGAGGGCTGCAGCTGAGCTTCAAGAGGCCGAGCCGAAACGTCGGATCGAAATTGCGATCGAGGACGACCTGGTGGCGGATTGTGATCGTCAGCTGGTTCAACGGGTGCTCGGAAATCTGCTGGGCAACTCCACGAAGTTCACGCGACTGGTACCCGAGGCGTTGATCGAGTTTGGAGCCTTGGCCACAGAGGGAAGGAGGACCTACTTCGTCCGGGACAACGGTGCGGGGTTCGACCTGGCCCACGCACGGCAGCTCTTCCTACCGTTTCACCGCTTGCACGTGGATTCCGAGTTTCCGGGGGACGGAGTCGGCCTGGCGACGGTGCAGCGAATCATCCAGCGGCACGGAGGAGAAGTCTGGGCAGACGGCGCCGTGGGCAAGGGGGCGACCTTCTACTTCACACTTGAACCCCGACCGTCCTCTGAAGCCCGATCTGCATCGCCTGGTGCTGGCCACTGCTGAATCATCCGTCCACGTCCACTCGACGCGGGGCGACCGGTTCGCAGGCGACATGAGAGGCTCGCCAGTTGTGGTTCGTCCGGTGGCGCGCCGCCCCGGGCGCGGGTGAGCACCGCCGCAACGGCTCGGAAGCCGGTCGACTGGCGAAGGGCGCCGCGTCGCAGGGCGGGTGCAGTCGAGGCAACGACATGGGCGACGGGACCCCAAGAGAGCCCGGTCTCGGGTGGGAACGGGCTGGAATTGTGGGGGAATTCAGCGACTGCATCGGACGGCTCCTCGCAGGGTGGGCTGCACGCTACAGCGCGGTAGCGGATTCGAGGACGCACGAATCGCGTCCCTCCCGAATCGAGTTACGCTGGTTGCAGGCGGCGCCATGCCTGTAAGAATACGTCCCAGCCATGCTGTTCAAGGTACTACCCAAGGACGAGTTACGCAGGCTGGTGGAGATCATCCTCGAGCACAACGAGGTGGTTGGCCCCAAGCAAATGGCCACCGACGCGGACGGCAAACCGATCCACCAGTACCTGCCGGTCGAGAGCTTCGACGAGTTGGACCTCGACTACGAGACCACCGTCTACTCTGCGAAGACCTACTTTCTCCCCTTCCAGGAGAACCTCTGCACCTTCCACTTCGACGAACAGGAGTGGGAGCAGGACATCCGCTACCGGATTCAGCCCCGGGCGCTGATCGGTCTGCACGCCTGCGACATCAACGCGTTGCTCAAGCTCGACAAGGTGATGGCGCGCGACCTTCACCCGAGCCCCTACTACATCTCGCGCCGGCGCAATACGCTGGTGGTGGGCATCGATCACGAGGCGTGCGAACGCGGATTCTGCCGCTCGATCGGGACGGACTCGGTGAAACGCGGGTTCGACCTGTTTCTCACCGATCTGGGGGACCGCTACTTCGTCTCGGTGGCGTCCGACCATGGCTATACGGCCCTGCAGCGGGTGGACAACCGCGAGGTAACCGACGCCGATACCCATGATTATCTCGAGGTACGTCAGCGTATCCTGCGCAGCCACAAGACGCAGGTGAACGTGCACAACCTGCCCAACCTGCTCGACATCGAGTTTCAATCTCCCGTGTGGAAGAAGTGGGGCGACAAGTGCTTGAGCTGCGGTAGCTGCGCCATGGTCTGCCCCACCTGCTATTGCTACGGCGTCACCGAGCGGGTGAGCATGGATTGCCAGAACGGGGCCAAGACCAAGCAACTCTATTCATGCAACTTGCTGGACTTCGCGGTCGTGGCTGGCGGGCACAATTTCCGGCCCACCGCCGAGAGTCGGCTCAAGTATCGCTACTATCACCAGCACCGTGGGTTCATGGAGACGTACGACGAGCCCAAGTGCGTGGGCTGCGGCCGGTGTGGCCGGGCCTGTCTGGCAGGGATCAACCCCCCGGACGTGATTGCCGACCTGCAGGCAGCGGAGGAGCAGCCATGACCAGCGCCGTCATCCACCCCTACTTCGTCACCGAAGAGCACGACATGCAGGAGCCGCTCGATTTCAATCGACGCAGCCGGCTCAAGCATGTCCAGCGCTCGTTCAAGGCGGAGATCACCAACGTGATCGAGCTCAACGCCGCGGACAAGCTGTTCCACATTCGACTGCTGGACGCGGCCGAGCGCGAGCGCTTCTCCTTCCGACCCGGGCAATTCGTGATGGTGGAGGTTCCGGGCTACGGAGAGATCCCCATCTCGATTTCCGGCTCCGCATCGCACAAGGGCATGCTCGAGCTCTGCATCCGACGGGTGGGAACCGTCACCAGCCTGCTTCACAAGGCCCGCCGTGGCGCTCGCGTCGGCATCCGCGGACCGTTCGGCACCCACTTTCCGATGGAGGAAATGAAGGGCAACAACGTGCTGCTGATCGCCGGGGGGCTGGGGCTGGCGCCGCTGCGCGCTCCCATCTTCTACGTGACCGAGAACCGGTCGGACTACCAGCAGGTGCACATCCTGTACGGGACTCGCGATCCGAGCCAGCTCCTGTTCGACTACCAGTACGACCAGTGGCGTCGAATTGACGGGGTCAATCTCGCCATCACGGTCGATCAGGGCGACGAAAACTGGACGGGTGACGTCGGGCTGATCACCAAGCTCGTCGACCGCATCGACCTGCCGATGAGCCAGACCTACGCCATCGTCTGTGGTCCGCCCGTGATGTTCAAGTTCGTGTGCAAGCAACTCAGCGATCTGGGGATGCCCATGCAGCGCATGTTCGTTTCGCTGGAACGGCGCATGCATTGCGGCATGGGCAAGTGCTGCCGGTGCAACGTGGGCTCGACCTACGTTTGTCGAGATGGACCGGTCTTCGACTTCTGGACCGTGATGAACCTCAAGGAAGCGATCTGAGAGGCCCATGCGATGAGATACCTAGGCATTGAACCGGCCCGTCCGCGAGTTGCGGTGTTTGACTTCACCGGCTGTGAGGGCTGCGAGCTCCAGTTGGCCAACAAGGAGGAGACCGCAGCCGACTTCCTACGTGCGATCGACGTGCGGAGCTTTCGCGAGGTCTCTTCGGCCCACTCGGACGACTACGACGTGGCGCTGATCGATGGCTCCATCACTCGTTCAGACGAGGTGGCGCGCCTCCAGGCGATCCGTGAACGAGCCAAGGTACTGGTGGCTTTGGGCACCTGCGCCTGCTTCGGAGGGGTCGCCCGACTCAAGAACGCGTACGATCTCGGCGAGGCCAACCGGGAGGTGTACGGCGATTATCCGAAAGAGACGCTGCCCACGCGCTCCGTCAAGGAAGTCGTCAAGGTGGACCTCGAGATCCCCGGATGCCCCATCAACAAGGACGAGGTCGAACGCATCGTCCAGCACTTGATCTGGGGCATCGACTACCGGTTTCCCGCCTATTCGGTCTGCTTCGAGTGCAAGCAACGTTACACGGTGTGCCAGTTCGAGAAGGGGCAGCTGTGTCTCGGGCCCATCACCCGCGGCGGTTGCGGCGCGCCGTGTCCCGCCGGGGGACTCGGCTGTTGGGGTTGTCGTGGGCCAGCCGACGAGTGCAATCGTGAGGAGTTTCTGACCATTGCGCTCGAGCGCGGTTTCTCCGAGGAAGAGATCGCCGAGCGTATGGGATTCTTCGGGGGTTTCGAGGTGACGAAATGAAGGTCGATCTCAATGTCGACGTCCACCACCTGACGCGCGTCGAGGGCCACGGCAACATCCAGGTCCGGGTCAAGGGGGGCAAGCTCGAAGCAGCGAGCTGGCAGGTCGTGGAGACCCCGCGCTACTTCGAGGTGATGCTGAAGGGCAAGCACTATACCACGGCCGGTATCCTGACCGCGCGCATCTGCGGCATTTGCTCGATTGGACACTGCCTGGCCAGCCTGAGAGCGACCGAGCGAGCTTTCGGTGTGGAGATCCCAGAGGCGGCAGCCAAGCTGCGCCTGATTGCCAAGCATGGCGAGACGCTGCAGAGCCACTACCTGCACCTCTTCTTCCTCGTGCTTCCCGATCTGATCGGCCAGAGCAGCGTGCTTCCGCTGCTGGAGCTGAGCCCGGAGTCGGTGCAACTCGCCCTGCGGCTCAAGGGGCTGGCCAACCGCCTGTGCGATACGGTTGCTGGCCGCACCACCCATCCCGTCTCTCTGCAGGTCGGAGGGGTGGCCCAGATGCCGAGCCGTGACGCGCTGGTCGCGCGGCGTGACGAGCTTCGGCATTCGCTCGAGGACATCGAGGCCACCGCCGAGCTGTTTCGGGGCCTGGAGTTGCCGAACTTTGCGCGCGAGACGGAATTCGTGTCCCTGCAGGGCAATGGCAGCTACCCGTTTATCGGGGGGCACCTCGTCTCCACCGATGGCGTGGTGCGCGACGAGAACGACTACCTGGCCATGACCAATGAGTACGCCGTTGCGGACAACACGACCAAGTGGTGCAAGCTTTCGCGGGAGTCCTTGGCCGTCGGGGCCTTGGCCCGGTTCAACAACAACCACCGAGCGCTGCATCCCCAGGCGTTGCAGGTTGCGGAGGGCCTCGGGCTTTCGCCCGTGTGTCACAATCCCTTCATGAACAACGTGGCGCAGCTCGTGGAGTGTGTGCATGCGACCCATGAGAGCATGCGCCTGCTGGACGAGCTGGTGGCGGCAGGACCAGCCGAGACCATGGTGCCGGTCACGCCGCGGGCGGGCGAGGGAGTGGGCGCGGTGGAAGTCCCGCGCGGCATCCTTTACCACCACTACGAGTACGGTGAGGACGGACGCATCCGGCGCGCAAATTGCGTCATTCCCACCACTCAGAACAACGCCAACATCCATCAGGACATGCCGGCCCTGGTCGAGCAGTACGCGGCCGAGCCAGGCATGTCGGACGAGAAGCTGGAGCTACTCTGCTCGATGCTGGTGCGGGCGTACGATCCTTGTATTTCGTGCTCGGTCCACTAGCCCGCGAGCTTTGCTCGCGGGCTTCCTTCCCAACTCACTCTCCGTCCACCCCTACTGCTTCCCAACCAGAAGCGCCACAGCGCGATTCTGCGCCGGACTCGCCCCGAACCGCTTCAGAGCGCTCAACCTTCTCCGCTACCCTTTGACGCTCGCCGCTCTCGGCTCTTCCGCACCAGCGCTTCCGGTGGTGTGAGCTTGCTGCCCGGCTGAACCGCGGGTCCACAGTCGCAATCTCCGCCGCAGCGGTCCTCCCCGCGCAGCGTGCGACGAAACTTCTTCACGGCGCGGAACGCCAACCACCCTCCGGTGGCTCCGACGATGGCGAGAACGATCCAGAACTCCACGCTGCCCCCTCACACGAACAATTGTGCGACTTGGTAGAATCCGAAGGCCACGAGATACCCGATCACGGTGAGCCCGACCGCCTGGAAGATGGCCCACTTCCAGCTTCCCGACTCGCGCCGCATCACCGCCACGGTGGCCATGCAAGGCGCAGCGATGAGCAGAAACAGCATCAGTGAGAATCCGGCGCTGGGGGAGTAGTCACGCGCAATCGCTGCGCGGAGCGTTTCTGATCTCTGGTCCGCTTCGCCAATCGCGTAGACGATCCCCATCTGCGAGACGAAGACCTCTTTGGCGGCGAATGCGCCCACGATGGCCACGCCGACCTTCCAGTCCAATCCCAGCGGGCGGAGTAGCGGCTCCAGACCCTGCCCGAGCCGACCTGCCGCTGACGCACGCAGGTCGGCGGCCGCGCGGAGTTGCTTGACCTGCTTCGGTGTCAACCGGGTGGGGCCCGGTACCGCACCAGCCTCCGTGGGGGGCACCGAGCCTTGCTCGACGACGGTGACCTGCCCGGCGGCGATCTGTGCATCGACGTCATATCGATTCGCCTTGGGGTAGGAGGTGATGAACCACATGATGACGGAGATTCCGAGAATGATCGTGCCCGCCTTCTGAAGAAAGGCGCCCGACCGCTCGAGCATCTTCATCAGCACCGCGCGTAGCGTTGGCAGTCGGTAGGGAGGAAGGTCCATCACGAACGGCGCTTCTTCCCCCCTGAGGACGGTTTTGCGGAGCAGCAGCGCCAGAACCAACGCCAGGCCAATCCCCACCAGGTAGATGGTCCACAGCACCGGGGCGCGCCACTGGGGACTGAAGAAGGCTGGCACCAGCAGGAGCCAGATGGGGAGCCGCGCGCCGCACGACATCAGCGGCAACACCAGCATGGTCGCGAGACGGTCCCTCTCGTTCTCCATGGTGCGGGTGGCCATGATCCCCGGAATCGAACAGCCGAAGCCCGTGACCATGGGGATGAAGCTCCGACCATGCAGGCCGAACCAGTGCATGACCCGGTCCACGATGAAAGCCGCGCGGGCCATGTATCCCGTGTCCTCGAGGAGGGCCAGGCCGAAGAAGAGCAACACGATGTTGGGGAGGAATACGGTCACCCCACCGACCCCAGCGATGATTCCATCCACCAAGAGCGATCGTACCGGGGACTCGGAACCGGCGGGCCAGAGACCGCTGATGGCATGGCCCAGCCAGCCGAAACCTGCCTCAATCCACGCCATGGGCGCTTCGCCGAGGGTGAACGTCATCCAGAAGATGGCGTACATGACGCCCAGGAAGATCGGCAAGCCGAGCACTTGATTCACCACGACGGAGTCGATGCCGTCCGACACGGCCCGCGCGTCTTCTCGTGCCACGCGGGTCACGACTTCCCGGAGCAGGCCGTTGACGAACCCGTAGTACCGACCGGTCACGAACAACTCGATGTCCTGGTTCGTGCTGGCCTCGATTTCGTCCCGTGCGCGCGTAGCGATGTGCAGAACCTCTGCTCCGGCGTCGCCTTCTTCCTGCAGCCGAGCGACGAACTGGTCGTCGTTGAGCAGCAGCCGGGTGGCCACCCAGCGCCGGATGGCAGGCTCGACTCGGGTGTTCTCCAGCGCCGCCTCGACCTGATCCAGAGCGGCCTGGAGTCGTTCCCCGAGCACGAGGCGCGGTGCGCCTGCCGGCGTTGCCACGGCTTGGGCGATCGCCTCGCGCAGGGCCTGCATGCCTTCTCCCTTGTGCCCCACGGTGGCGACCACCGGGAACCCCAACAGGTCCCGGAGCAGGTCGAGGTCGAGCTTCTGCCCGGAACGCTCCGCCTCGTCCGCCATGTTCAGGCAGAGCACCGGGTTGGCTCCGGTCTGGAGCACCTGTACGAGCAGCACCAAGCTCCGCTTGAGGTTGGTGGAGTCGGCCAGCACGACCACGACATCGCTGGTCCCGTACAGAAGCTCGTTCTGGGCGATGCGCTCCTCGGGTGAATACGAGCTCAGGCTGTAGGTCCCGGGGAGATCGAGCAACTCGTACCGACTGCCGTTGAAGGTGAATCGGCCTTCGCGCTTCTCGACGGTGACGCCCGGGTAGTTGCCCACTTGCTGGTGAGCGCCGGTGAGCGCGTTGAAGACCGAGGTCTTCCCGCAGTTGGGGTTCCCCGCCAAGCTGACTCGGTGAACCGGTGCTGCAGTCATCTCAAATCGTTCTTCTGCCAGCGGGAGGGGGTGGCAGTCGTCATGGCATCAGTAGCGCGGTCGGCTGGATGGACCGTTCAGATCTCCACCAGCACGGCTCGGGCCTCATTGCGGCGCAGCGTGAGCTGCGTCCCTTCGAACTTGATCCACACCGGACCGCCTGCCGGCGCGATGCGCTGGACTTCCACCTGGACGTCCGGCAAGAGGCCCATGTCGAGCAGCCGCCGGCGGATGGCGCCGCCACCGTCCACGAGTGCGATGCGCGCGCGCTGGCCGGGGCGGAGATCCGCGATACTGGGCAGCGCAGCGCTCCGGCCTCCGCGGCGCCGGGTTCTCGGCTGGCAGGTCCCCGGGCACTGCTCTGGGCCCCCGCTGAGCCGCTTGCAGTCGTGGAACGCGGCCAGAAATGCCTGGGCGTCCGGACACACTTGCATGAACTCCAGGAAGCGAACCAGGTGATCCATGCCCTGGTCGGACAGGCTGTGTTCCATGGCGCAGGCGTCCGCCTGGGCAACGTCCTCCGGGGTGCCCAACACGTGATGGAAGAACCGCGCCAGCACCTGATGTCGCGCGTACACGCGGCGAGCCGCCTTCTCTCCGGCGGGTGTGAGATCGATGTACTCGCGCTCCACGTACCGGATCAGCCCCAACTCGGCGAGCCGGTGCATGGCCGGTGTGACCGAGCCAGCGCGCACGCCGCGCGCCTTGGCGATGTCCTTCACACGGGCGACCTTGCGGTCCCGCACCAGCTCGAAGATCGTCTCCAGGTAGTCTTCCAGAGCGCTCGTCAACCCTTCACTGGCAGAAAGCGCTGTCATTGTTAGAGCGCTCTAATGGCCGGAGAGTGACCTGTCAAGGCCGTCCTCGAGGTCCCAAGTCGCTAGAAATCCAGGAAGCCCGCGCTCCGCCTGAGCAGGTTCCCGGTCTGGGCCGGCGAAGACGCGGCCGGCCGCCACTGGACCCGCACCCACCAAAGCGAGCGCCGGACTCGATCCAGCGCAGGTCCGGAACCTGGGGGCTTACCGGACCGGCAGTTTTCTCGGCGAATCCGGGAATGTCCTGCGCCGTCTTTCGGGCCGGACTAACGCGCGAGCCCGTAGATCCCTCGTTGTGGCGGTGGCACACCGTAGGGGTCATTCCCCGTTTGACGTCTCATTGGCCAGAGGAGCCACGCCGCGATGAGCAGCAGAAACCCGGTTGGTCAGGAGGCGGCGCTGGCCGCCAAGGTGCGTGGCGCTCCGCCCGAGCCGACGTTTGACGAGCAACGCGCGGAGTCCGTGCGCCGCCACGTGGGTCTGACTCGGGGCCACCGCGTGAAGAAGTGGCTGTGGCGGTTGATGGTGCTGCCGCTGGTCGGGCTGGTGGTAGCCGGCGTTCTCTACTGGCAGAAGAGCGCCACCCGGGATCCCGGCCCCAGCTATGAGACGCAGCCGGTGCGACGAGGCAACCTCAGCGCCACGGTCAGTGCCACCGGAACCTTGAGCGGAATGGACATGGTGGAGGTGGGGGCGGAGATCAGCGGCACCATTCGGAAGATCCACTTCGACTTCAATGACAAGGTCAAGCAAGGCGACTTGCTTTGCGAGATCGACCCGGAGCAACTTTCAGCCTCGCGTAACCAGGCTGTGGCCAAGCTTTCCGCAGCCCGCGCCTCCAGTGCGAGCGCCGAGGCCACGGCCAAGGAGACCGCGTTGGAGGCCGAGCGCGCCCAGAACATGGCCCGTGCAGGCCTGATTTCCGACCAGCAACTGCAGGCTGCGCTGGCCGCTGCCGAGCGCGCGCAGGCCGCCGTCAAGTCGACGGCGGCGGACATCGCGTTGTCTCAGGCGTCGCTCAAGTCTTCCCAGACCTCCCTGGACAAGACCAAGATCCGCTCCCCCATCGATGGGGTCGTGCTCTCTCGCAACGTGGAAGTGGGGCAGACTGTCGCGGCATCCATGACTACGCCCATTCTGTTCGTCCTGGCCAAGGACCTCAAGCGGATGGAGCTCACCGTGGCCGTGGACGAAGCCGACATTGGTCGGGTGCGTGAGGGCCAGAAGGCCACGTTCACGGTGGATGCCTACCCGGACCGGAAGTTCTCGGCGGTGCTCAGGTCGCTGCGCAACCTGCCCACGACCACCAACAACGTGGTGACGTACGAGGCAGTGCTGGACGTCGGAAACGAAGATCTCG
This sequence comes from uncultured Polyangiaceae bacterium, assembly GCA_964610275.1. Classification (GTDB taxonomy): domain Bacteria; phylum Myxococcota_A; class Polyangia; order Polyangiales; family Polyangiaceae; genus JAFGBI01. Next base: position 17,665 of record CAZSVU010000140.1, read on the forward strand.
CCCTTCGGCCCGGGATGACCGCCACGGCAACAATCGTGACCCAGGAGCGGAAGCAGGTCTTGCTGGCTCCCAATCCCGCACTTCGATTCCAGCCGCTCCAGCCAGCGGCGTCCTCCTCTCCGAAAGGGTTTCGCCTCTTCAGGGGCCCCGGACGTCCACCGGGAGCCCGCAAGACCGACGACCAGCCCGGTGGCGGCCCGCCGGGTGCGAGCGTTTGGGTCCTACGAGGTGGCCAACCCGAGCGGGTGCCGGTGAAGACCGGATTGTCCGACGGACAGTTCACCGAGCTCGTCCAGGGGCCGAAGGAAGGCACCGAGCTCGTCGTGGACATGCTGGACGGAGCGTAGTCCGGTGCCTCGCCCTCCACCCACCACCACCAACGAGTGGCTGCTGCTCCGGAACATCACCAAGGTCTACGGTAGAGGGCAGTCCGAGGTGCGTGCGCTCGACGGCATCGACTTGACGATCGCTCCCGGCGAGTTCGTGTCGGTGATGGGGTCTAGCGGGTCGGGCAAGAGTACCTGCATGAACATCGTCGGCTGTCTCGACACCCCCACCAGCGGCGCCTACACCTTTTACGGCGTGGACATTGGACGGCTGGATCAGAACCAGCAGGCCCTGCTTCGCCGGTACTACATCGGCTTCGTCTTCCAGAGCTTCAATCTGCTCGCGCGCACGAGCGCGCTGGAGAACGTCGAGCTCCCGTTGATCTACCGGCGAGTCCGCGCCCGGGTGCGGCACGAGCGGGCGCGCGCAGCCCTGGCGCTGGTGGGACTGGAGGGGCGTGAGCGACACACCCCGGCCGAGTTGTCTGGAGGGCAGCAGCAACGCGTGGCGATCGCGCGCGCGCTGGTGACCGAGCCCTCCCTGTTGCTGGCCGATGAACCCACGGGCAATCTCGATTCGGCGCGGAGCGAAGAGCTGATGCAGCTCTTGGTGGATCTGAATCGTTCGCGGGGGCTCACCGTGCTGATGGTCACCCACGAGGCCGAGTACGCCGAGTGGGGCACCCGCGTGGTCGTGTTTCGTGACGGCCGCATCATCGACGACCGGCCCGGTCGGGGAGCACGCTGATGTTGTTCAGCACGCTGGCCATGGCCCTGCGCGAGATCCGCCGCAACGCCATGCGCTCGATTCTGACCATGCTGGGAGTCGTGATCGGAGTTGCAGCCGTGATCGCGATGGTGACCATCGGCGAGGGGGCAACGGCCAGCGTGACCAACGAGATCGCCTCGCTGGGCGAGAAGCTGCTGATCCTCATGCCGGGGGCACATCGTCGCGGTGGTCCCGGAATGGCCGCCAAGCCCTTCGAGCGCGCCGACGCGGACACCATCGAGCGGCAGATTACGGGAATTCGCGTGCTGGCTCCGACCGCCTCCAAGTCCGTGGTGGCGGTCTACGGCAACCAGAACTGGAGCACACAGGTCAACGGAAGCACGCCGGAGTTCTTCGACGTGAGAAGCTACGCGCTGGGTCAAGGGCGCCTCCTGACCGCGGCGGATGAACGCAGCGCTCGCGCCGTTTGCGTCATTGGTGCCACCACCAAGAAGGAGCTGATCGGCCGAGCCAAACCACTGGGTGAGGTCATCCGGCTCGGGCGGACCGCCTGCGAAGTGGTCGGCGTGCTCGAAGCCAAGGGGTCCAGCGCTGGCGGCATGGATCAGGACGACCTCGTGGTCATGCCGCTCCGGGCGTTTCAGCAACGGATTGCAGGCAACCGCGACATTTCAGCCATCTACATTTCCGTGAAAGAAGATCGCTCCACCTCCTTGGTCGGGCAGCAGATTGAAGCGCTGATGCGCGAGCGCCGTGGAATCGCTCCGGGCGCCGAGGATGATTTCGACTTGAGGGATCTGCAGGAGATCTCCGACATGGTCACCAAGACCACCGGCGTGCTCACTGCGCTACTCGGCGCCATCGCGGCAGTGAGCCTGCTGGTGGGCGGCATTGGGATCATGAACATCATGTTGGTCTCGGTAACCGAGCGCACTCGCGAGATTGGAACCCGGTTGGCCATTGGTGCCTTGGCGCGAGAAGTGCTGCTGCAGTTCCTCATCGAGTCGGTCGTTCTCGCGACGTTGGGCGGACTCATCGGGATAGCCCTGGGTCTAGGGGGCGCGTATCTGGCGACGGATGCCCTGTCGTTGCCCTTCGTGTTCGCGCCCCAGATCGTCGGGCTTGCTTTCGTGTTTTCGGCGCTAGTTGGCGTCGTGTTCGGATACCTCCCCGCGCGCAAGGCGGCGCGACTCAGCCCCATCGAGGCCCTACGTCATGAATAGACGAGTC
>CAZSVU010000141.1:0-19921 GCA_964610275.1 uncultured Polyangiaceae bacterium
CGGTGGAGAAGATGCTGCGTGCTGGGGAGGCCAGGCTTGCCGCTGCCGACATTCTCGAGCCGATCTACCAGGCGGAGGAAGCCGGCACGGGGCTGGTGCGGGTCCTGCAGACACGCGGTGAGCTCGCGGCGTCGGTCGAAGCGCGGCTGCAGGCGTTCGAAAGCGCCGTCGAGGTGGCCGAGTCCCTCGTGGGCGACCCGGAGGTGGCGCTCGGGTTGGCCGGACAGGCGCTCGCCGAAACGGTGGAGCGGGACCGCGAATCGCTGATGATTTGGCTGGATCGAGTGCAGGAGCTCGCCGCCTCCGGCGGCGAGCCGGCGACTCGGAGTCGAGCGCTTGCGGGTGCGCTGGGCGACCACGAGGTCGACTCCGAAGAGATGCTCGCGTTGGCTCGCGCGGCCGGTGAAGCGCAGGTCGTGAGCGGAGATCTGGGCGGCGCGATTGAAACGTATCGCAAGGCGTTGGCGTACTCGCCCGCATCCGGTGAGCTCCTGCAGAGAATCGACGAGCTGCTGGCCCAGCAAGGGAGCCCGGGGGAGCGGCTCGAGCTGTATCGGTCCGCCCTGGATCAACCCCACGACGTGACCCGGCGTCGAGAGCTCCTGCACGCCATGGGCAACCTGCAGCGGAGGGAGCTCGGTGACATTCCGGGTGCCGTCGCGACCTGGCGCCTGGCCCTGCAGGACGATCCCAAGGATCTGACCGCCCATCAATGCCTCGTGGACGCGTTGGGCGCACAGCAGCAATGGGAGGAGCTCTACGAGGAGCTCGGGCGCGCTCTGGCGCTGCAAACTGGCGAACGCAAGACCGCGACGTTGCGCCGAATGGCCGAGGTGAGGCGTCAGCAAGGGGAGGCGGCACAGGCTCTGGCTCACTACCGCGAGCTGATGTTGCTGGGGCGCCAGCCGGACGATCTTCTGGCTTCGGTGGAGGAGTACGCGCAGGAGCACGACGATGCCGCCACGCTGCGTGACGCGCTGGAGCAGCGGGTTCTGGGCGCGACGGAGCCGGATGAACAGGCGGATCTGCTCGAGCGACTCGGAAGGGTGCAAGCCCTGCAACTCGGAGACGCCGAGGCAGCCGCCCAGTGCTGGCGGCGGGGAGCGCGCTTGAGCGAAGGCGCGGCGGCCAACGACGAAAGGGCGTTGCGGCTCTACGAGCGAGTGCTGCACGTGTCCCCCGCGGACCGGGAGGCAGCAGAGCGTTTGGTCGAGCTCTACGCGCGGGCCGGCGACTGGACCAAGATCCCCGATGCGTTCGAAGTCCTCTTGGCGTCCAGCGTTGAGCTCGGCGACGCGGTTGCACAGCTGCTCAGCCTCGAGGGGCAGGCGCTCGCGACCGGTTCGGCCGCGGTCTACGTCAAGCTGGTGGATTCTGCCCTGGGGTGTCCGGAGCTGTCTCCGGACCAGGAGCGTCGACTGACCCGGGCCAAGGCGCGCGCGCTGGCGACGGACGAGCAGAACCACGAGCGGGTCGTGGCGATCTACCGGGGCCTGCTGGCCGACAACCTGTCCGATGCCGAACAAGTCGCGGAGGCGTTTGAGCGCTACTTGTCCGGTGGCACTGCGCCCGAGCAGTGGGCGACCGACCGTCGCTGGCTGTTCGAGTGGCAGGCGGACCACGCTACCAACCGGCCCGGAGTGCTGGCGCGGTGGGCGCTGACCGAGGAGACGACGTTCCGCAACCCCGCTGCCGCTCTGGAGCTCTACGAGAAGGTGGTCGCGCTGGATGCGGACCGGACCGACGCACTGAGCGAGGTGGCGCGACTGCGAGCACAGCTCGGCGATCCGACGGGAGCGCTCGAGGCCCTACGTTCACTGCGCGAGCACAGCCATGACGATGATCGGGCGGCGATTGACGTGAAGATCGCCGGCGTGCTGCTGGAGCAACTCGAGCGGCCGGAGGAGGCTCTGGCCGTGGCGGAGTCGGTGCTGGAATCGAGCCCCACGGATCCCGACGCATTGGGCATCGTGAACCGGACGTTGGGGCACCCGGCCACGCAGGCCCGCGCTGCTGGGATCCTGGAGAAGGCGTCGGAGTCAGCACCAGATCCTGAGCATCGAATCAAGGTCCTGGAGACCCTGCTCGCGACATCGGAGGACCGACCGGAGCTCGAGCAGGCTCGGCGCCGTTGGTACGCGCGCCTCTTGGAGACCAGCTCTGAGGACCCCGAAGCTGCGCTCCAGATCGCGCTGCGTGGGGCACGGGAATACTCGGATGCGGAGGACCTGTGGGACGCCGCCGAGCGCTTCACGCGGCGTCTGGGCGAGCCCGCGCCCGTGGCGGAAGCGTACGCCCATGCACTGGACGCGGAGCTCGGGCCCGACGCTGCCGAGGCTCTCGGTCGGAGGATGGTCGAATTCCACGAGGAGTGGTTCGAAGAGCCCGACCGAGTGATTGGCTTGCTGCAGCGAGTCATCACACTGTGTCCGAGCGCAGGCTGGGCCTTTGACCGCCTCAAGCTGGCGTTCAATGCGGCCGGGCGCTGGGAGGAGCTGTTCGACCTGTACGATGAGGCGCTGGAGCGCACCACCGACGACGGCGAACGCACCGACCTCTTGCGCGAGGCGGCGATGGCCGCCAAGGACTTTGCCGCGGATCCGGACCGCGCGATCGGGTATCTGGAACGATACAATGCCTTGGTCCCGGGCGATCCGCGCATCGAGTCTTCGCTGGAACGACTCTACGAGAGGGAAGGCAGGACACGCCCCCTGATCGGGCTGCTGTCTGGCCAGTTGAAGAAGGCTGAGAACAACGAGCGGCTCGTGCTGCGGACCCGAGTGGCAGCGCTGTGGCTCGATCTGGAAACACCCGGAAACGCCTTGGCGTTGATCGAGGCCGCGCTCGCAGAGTCCGGGTACGTACCGGATCTGGTCGATCTGCTGGAGCGCGTGATGGCGCTGCCCGCCTCGCGCGAGGTGCCCCATCAGGAGGCAAACGCCGAGGGCGAAGCGGTCCTGAGCGTGCGGGATCGTGCTGCGGACTTGGTTCGATCCCACTACGAAGAAGTCGAGTCCCTGCACGACGTGGCTCGGGTGATGGAGCTTCGGCTCGAGAGTGTGAGCGGCACTGCCGAGCGCGTGCAGCGGTTGACCGAGCTCGTCGCGTTGCGGCTGGGGGAGCTGGACGACGCGGCGGGTGCCTTTGAGAACGTCGGGGCGTTGGTGCGCTTGCAGCCGGCCAGCCCGGCGCATCGAGAGCTACTGGCGGACTTGGCGGAGCGCACTGGCGCGGACGAGGCTCGTGCCGTGCTGGTCGAGGACGTCGCGCGAGGGGTGGATGTGATCGGGGTGCGGGCGCAGCTGCTGCTCGAGGCGGCGAGCGTGCGGGAGCAGCGGCTCGGCGACGCGGCTGGCGCGATTGCGCTCTACCTGGAGACGGTCGAGCTGGCGCTACACGAACGCGCTGCCGGGCTTGCGGCAACGCGCGCCCTGGATGGACTGCTGGAGGAAGCGGGCCGGGCCGGGGAGCGGTGCACCGTGCTCGAGCTACGCGCAGAATGGGAAACCGACGCTGAGGCACGTCGCACCGCGCTCGGCAATGCTGCGGAAGTGGCCGCAGACGAGCTCGGCGACCTGCCCCGGGCCATTCGGGCGTGGCGGCTTCGTCTCGAAGACGACCCGCGCGACCTGTCGGCTCTGGATGGGCTCTGCGACGTCCTGGGGCGCGCGGAAGAGCATGCTGACCTGATCAAGGCTCTCGAAACTCGAGCGGAGCTCGTCACTGATCCCGAGGTGGCTCGGTCGGATCGGGTGCGGGTGGCTCGGATACAAGCAGGAGAGCTGGGCAACCCGGCTGCGGCCATCGAGGCCTGGCATGTCGCGCGGGAACGGCATGGTCGGGACCGGGAAAGCTTCGAAGCGCTCAGGCAGCTGCTGGAAGCGGAGCAGCGCTGGATTGAGCTGGGCGCTTTGCTGGAGCAGGAAGCCCTGCAGGAGCAGGCACAGGACCGGCGCACCGCACTGTACCTGGACCTGGGAGAGCTTCACCGGCGTCGGACCGCTCAGCCGGATCGCGCGCTGCGGGCCTATGTTGCAGCTCACGACTGGACGCAAGCGCGGGAAGTGGCCAGCACCGAGGGCCTCACCGCCGAGATGGGCCTGCGGGTGCGACGGGATCTGTTGAAGTTGGCCGTCGACGCTTGGGAAGAGGACGGCGGCGAGCAGGCGGCGCGGGGGGCGGCCGAGTGGGCCGTCGATGCGTTGGCCCAGAAGCTCAGGGAGGTGGGCGATCACCAGGAGGCGGTGACCGTGCTGCTCGGCGGGGCGCGCCACCCGTTTGCCATCGAGACGACGCGGGAATGGCGAAGGGTCGCAGCGTGTACTTGCTCCGACCAGCTGCAAGCTGCGGCCCGCGCCATCGAGATTTTCGCGGAGCTGTTCGCGGAGACGCCGAACGACGCCGTCGCCAGCGAGTCCGTGACGCGGTTTGCGCTGCTCTTGGAGCAGGCGGAGAAGTACTCGGATCTCGTCGCCCTGTGGGAAGAACAGGCGGCCAATCGTGCGGCGTCCGGTGACCGGGCATCGGCTGCGGCGCTCTGGGCCAGGGCGGCGGAGCTCGCCGAAGCCAAGCTCGGTGATGTGGAACGCGCCACCGCGGACTACCGGCGCGGAGCCGGCCTGGGCGGCGAGGGAGCGCTCGAGGCGCTGGCTCGGATCTACGAAGCCGGCAGGCGTCAGCGTCGGCTCGTCGAGGTGCTGGAGTGGTTGTGTGCGCAGTCCTCCCGGCAGGCGCTGGGAGCGAGGAGCCTTCGACTGGCCGAGGCGTATCTGGCTGTCGGCGAGCCGCACCGCGCGCTGGTTCGGCTGGAGCACGCCGCCGGGATAGCCCTGGACGCGGCTCCGGTGCGAAGACGTCTGGCGGAGCTCTACCGCCGGGCACGTGACTGGGACAAGCTCGGTGAGTTGCTCGCCACCGAAGCGGCGCGGGCACCCGACGCCAAATCCCGTCTGGCGCTGCTGCGCGAGGCGGCGGCGCTGCATCGCCAGCAGCGACAGGATCCCGGTGCCGCGGTCCCGTTGCTCCAGCAGGCGGTCGAGCTCGATGGCGACGACCCGTCACTCCGGCTGGAGCTGTCGGAAGCGCTGGAGCAGGGCGGGCGATACGAAGAAGCCGTCGAGATCTTGAGACAACAGATCGATCGGTACGGCGCGCGACGCCCCAAGGACCGGGCCCTCGTTCATTTCCAGCTCGCCAAGGTTCTGCTGGCGGCCGGGGACCGGGAGAAAGCCCTGACCGAGCTCAGCGCAGCCAACAAGATCGACCCTGCGCACCCGGGGATCCTGCAGACGTTGGCGCGCCTGGCGTTCGAGGAAGGACAGCTCGAACGCGCGGAGAGAATGTTCCGAGCCCTGCTCTTGGTGCTGAAACCGGGCGAGGAGTCGGATACCGCAAGTCGTGCCGAGGCGCTGCTCGACCTGAGCGAGATCGCAGTGCTGCAGGAAGATCCCGTGCGCTCCACCGAATTCATCGAGTCGGCGTTCGAGTCCGCTCTGGAGAGCGCCCACGAGGCGAACCGGCTGGAGGCCGCACTGCGTTCGCGGGGTCGAACCGAGCTGTTGGCACGATCGATCGAGGCCAGACTGGAGCATGCGGTGGCTCCGCCGGACGCGGCCCGGGCGCTCGCGGATCTGGTGATGCTGCATGCGGCCCACCTGGCTTCGGGCGAACGCTCCAAGGAGCGGTATCTGGAGCAGGCCCACGGGATTCAGCAGGGGCTCGATCGGGAGGACTCGACCGATGACGAAGCCTGGGAGGCCCTGAGCCGAGTGTACGATTGTCTCGGTGACGATGCGGCCGAGGCGGAAGTGCTCGAGCGTCGAGTGGCTCGCTGGGTGCAGCGGGACGACGAACCTCCGAACGCCGATCCGTTCTACCGTCTGGCGGAGGTGCGCCTGGTCGACGCCGACACGCGCGAGCGCGGGCTCGAGCTGTTGGAACGAGCGTTGGTGATCCAGGCGGACGAAACCAAGGCCGAGGGCTTGCTCCGGAGCGTGCTGGACCACGATCCGGCGAACGAGCGAGCGCTAGGGCTGTTGGAGCAGCTGGTGCGCCGCTCGGGGAACGACGAAGCTTTGGCTGAGGTGCTGGGGTTGCTAGTCCGACTGCCCGGAGCAACCTCGGAGACCATTCGCGAAGGCGTGGCGCTGGCGAACCGGCTCGAAGACGACGAGTTGGTGGAGGACATGCTCCAGAGTGCGCTGGGATCCGATCTCGGAGCCGAGGATGCCGTCTGGGTTCGATGCGAGCTGGCCGAGTTGCGCCTGCGGTCAGGCGACTCCCGGTCGGCACTGGACCTGAGGGAGCATGCAGCCAAGTACGCTGAGCCCGAAGCGGCGCGCGAGCTCTTGCTGGAGGTGGCCCACGCCGCCACGCAGGAGGTCGAGGACCTGCCACGGGCAGCGCGTATCTACGCGCAGCTACTGGAAACCGATCCGGCAGAACAACAGGTCTGGGAGCCGCTGCTCAACGTCTACCGGAAGCTCGACGCCAAGGAGGAGTTGGTCCAGCTGATCGATCAGACCGCGGCGCTGGTGGATTCGCCCAGTGGCCGAGCCAGACTCCGGTTGGAGCAGGCGAACATCCTGCTCGAGGCGCCGGATCGGATGGCGGAGGCTGCCGAGATCCTCCAGGAGATCGTGGACGAGGACCCCGGGCAGTCGACGGCCGCCATCCTCCTTTCGGATATTCTGGAGAAGACCGGGCGGACGGAGGAGCTGGTGACCCTGCTCAACACCCAGCTCGACAGCGCCAAGGACCGTCAGGATCTCGAAGCCATCGCGGCGGTCTCGGAACGGTTGATCAAGCTCCTGGACGAGCAGGGAAGAATCGACGACGCCCTGGACGTGGCCAACTCGGCGCTCGACTGGGATGCGAAGAACGAGGGATGCCTGCGGGCGATCTTGCGCCTGAGCGAGCGCAAGGGCGATGACTTCCTCGTGGGCGACGCGATCGAGGGGCTGCTACGGGTCGTCACGGCGCGGGAAGCGGCTGACCTCGCGACCCGGTTGATCGCGCTCAGAAAGGAGCTCGGAGACGCCGAAGGCATCGAGCGGGCATTGGAGCTCGGGTTCCGGGCGTGCCCTTCGGACGGCGGCCTGCGCGACGGAATCGTAGCGCTCCGGAAGAAGCGCGAAGACTGGGTGGGGCTCGCCGAATTGCTGCGGACTGCGTTGGAAGTGACCCCCGAAGACGAGGTGCTCGTGGGCGAGCTGTTGGACGCGTACCGAGCCGGTGGGGACTACGAACAGGCACTGGACGTGCTCGACGGTCTGATCGAGAAGGAGGGCAGCGACGACAGCCTACTGCGTGAGAAGGCAGACCTGCTGAATGCGCTCGGGCGGGACGCGGAAGCTCTCGCCGCCTTGGAGCAGGCGCACTCGATGAGCGGGAAGTATGCGGTGCAGCTGGTCGAGGCGCTCGGCCGGGCCATCTCCAGCGCTGATCCGGCGGGAGAGCGAGAGCTCACCTTGCGTCTGGTGGAGTTGCTCGACGCGTCCGGAGACACCGAAGGGGTTCGGGGACGCCTCCAATACCTGGCCGAGGTGGATCCCAACGATCGGGAGGTCCTGCGGCGTCTGGCGCACCTGGAGCTGGGCGCCGAGAACTGGGAGGGGGCGGTCCTTGCCTACGTTCAGCTGGTCCCGCTGGAGCAAGACGCGGAGCTGGTGGCGGCTGCCCTGGAGTTGGCCGAGGCGTGCGACCGGGCGCAACGGCCCGGCGACGCGCGAGCGGGATTGGAGCAGGCACTGGCGGTCGCGCCGGAGAACTCGGAAGTGCGTGAGCGGCTGCGCCAGTTGTACGAAGCCATCGGCGCGACCCGGGAGCTGGCACACCTCTTGCGGCAGGACGCCGCTCAAGAGTCGGACATGGACCAGTGCCTGGCGTACCTGCTGCGCGCCGGCGAGCTGCTACTCGGCACCCCCGGCGAGCTGGACGAGGCCGTGCGTGTGCTGGAGGAGGCGCGAAGCCTCGACCCCAACAGTGTGGACGGGGTGGTGCTGCTGTCGCGGGCCTACTCGACGCTGGGTCGAAGTGGCGACGCGATGAACCTGCTAGAGGCCACCGCGGCCGAGTATCATGGCCGACGCGTCAAGGAGATGGCCGGGGTCTACCTGGAGATATCGCGCATGCAGCTCGAGGAGGGCTTCCTGTCGGACGCGATGCAGTCACTCATCAAGGCGTTCGACATGGATCTGCGCAACGCGCAGCTCGGAATGCACCTCGGCGAGCTCGCGCTCGAAATCGAGGAGTGGGAGGCGGCGGGGCGCGCGTTTCGTCAAGTCGCCATGATGAAGCCCTTCAACGAGAAGAAGAACGAGGGCGCGTCCTCAGAGCAGAAAGCCAACGCCAACTACTACCTGGCGTGGCTGGCCCTGCAAACGGGCGACAAGCGCAAGGCCAAGCTGCTGGCGAGCAAGGCGCTGGCTGCGAACAGCAACCACGAGCAGGCCAAGGCCCTACTCGATCAGATCGACAACGGGTGAGCTCCGAGCCGTGCTTGGGGACTTCGGGTCGGGTTCGGGCGGGCGCTGACCCGACAGCGGCGTGCACCCGTTGCACTAGTGACTGCCGTCTACAACCACCCGAATTGAATACTCGCGCCGAAAGACGGACCGGAGATGTCGGAGTCGTCGAGGCCACGGGTTTCGACCCCGTTGACGACGCGGTAGGCGGCGTTGAGGCTGAGCCGGGCCCAGCGGGTGAGGTTCATGTGCACGCCCAGGGCTGGCTCGATGACGAAGAAGGAATTCTCATCGTGATCGTCGTCGTCCTCGTCCCAGTCCATGCCGTCGTACTCGGTGAAGGCCACGCCGCCGGCTCCGATGAGCGTACCTGCCGAGAAGTAGACCAGGGTGCCAGTGAGCACGTGGTAGCGGAACAGCAGGCCGCCGTAGCCGAGTTGGAGTCGGGATTCGGTGCCGTCGGGAGCGTCCGGACCGCGGACGCGATTCACCAGGCCGTAGCCCGCACCGCCGATGGCGAGGCGATGGTCGACGAGCAGGGCGGCTTCACCTCCAACCAGGATGCCGTGCGAATCCAGCACTCGCGTGTAGGAGATGGACGGGCCGCCATAGCCTCCGAGGTGTACCGACTTGCCGCTGAGGAGCGTCGGGGGACCGTCGTAGGGCGGAGGAGGGGGTTCGGGCGGTTCGGGAGGAGAGGCGGGCGCGGGGGGAGCGGGCGGAGCGGGGGGGCCCACACTCACGGCAGCTCCGACGCTGCCACGGGCCTCCGCCGACGCGGTAGCGCCAGCGCTCGAGTCGGGGTTGTCCGGCGCTTCTGTCGCCTCGGCGGTGGAGGCGGATTCCGGCGCGTCGGCGGCTGTGGCCGGAGACGCCGCGGTGTCGGCCTCCGCAGGCTCTTCCGCGGCGGGTTGTGCCCCTGCGGGGCTCGCGCGGAGTTGCGCGCTCAGGGCGACGAGAGTCGCGACGACGGCAGGCAGAGGTGTGATCCGGCTGATGGGCATGGGGTCCCTCCTAAGTTTGCAGACTAGTGCCCGCAACGACGGAGAGTGTTCATGCGAAGGTGCCGCCCCCCCGCGCGACCCCGAAACCACCGGCTGAGCTTGCGTTCTTGGGGGCCGACGCGTTAGCTGGAGCCTCGATGGGCTTTGACATCAAGTTGCTGCGTGAGTCGACCGGAAGCGTGTTCTCGGTGGAGCGGACCGTGCGTTTCCAGGACGTCGACGCTGCGGGGATCGTGTTCCACCCCCGCATCTTGGAGTACTTCCACGACACCTTCTGCGAGTTCCTGGCCGCGAACGGGCATCCACTGGATCGGGTCCTGCGTGAGAGACAGTGGGGCTCACCGCTCAGCCACGCCGAAGCGGATTTCTTCACCCCGCTGCGGTTTGGGGACCGGATTGCTGTGGAAATGGTCAAGGCGGATTTGGCGCTGAGCGAAGTGACCGTGGGGCACCGGCTCCGGCGGCTGGAGGACGGCAGGGTGGCCGCCGTGGGGCAGACCGTCCACGTGTTCATCGACTCGGCAGGGGTTCGTCGGATCGAGGTGCCACAGGGCCTGCGGGCTGCGTTCGAGCAACTGGGCGGGCCCGAAGCCTGATTCAGTGAACGTTCTGCAGGAGGGGTGTGGCCTTGCGTGCCGTGGCCCGGCGGTCGACCTTGCCGTTCGGTCCGATCTCGAGTGCGCCGAGTAGCGCAACCTGCCTGGGGACCTTGAACGGAGCGAGGTCGTTCCGTGCCGGCGCGATGAGCGCGTCCAGGGGCTCCGGGTCACCCGGTCGCTGCACGATGGCTGCACCGACCAGGCTTCCCCAGCGGTCACTGGGCACCGCAAACACGCACGCAGCAGCCACCCCAGGGCACGCCTCCAGCGCCATTTCGACTTCCAGGGGCGAGACATTTTCCCCGCCGGTCACGATCAAGTCGTCCTGCCGTCCCAGCACGTGCAAGTGCCCGGTGTCGTCCAAGCGTCCGAGATCGTCAGTATCGAACCACTCTTCGGGGCTTGGGTGGGCAGGGGACTCCGCCGGGAGATAGCCGCTGAAGAGCGTGGGGCCGCGGACCTGAATGTGTCCGTCGACCACGCGTAGCTCCGTCCCGGGCAATGCAGCACCCGTGCCGGGCTCGCCGGGCCCCGGCCCACCATAGCGCTGCACGGTTACCTGCGAGCAGGCTTCCGTAAGTCCGTACGTCGCCAACACCGGCCAGCCTCGCGTGGCGGCGTCATGGCGAAGTCTGTCCGGCAGCGGGGCCCCGCCAACCAGTATGGCCCGGACACGGTGGGGGAGGTGCCAGGTGGGTTCGAGGGCGAGCAGTCGTTCCAGCAGCGGTGGCACCAGTGACAGCAGGGTGACGCGGTGGTGCTCCACCACAGCAGCGAGCTCATGCGCGCTCGTGGGTGAAGCGAGAACGGCCGTGCGACGCGCGACCAGGCAGCGCGTCAGCACGCTCAGCCCCCCCACGTGGCCGAGGGGCAGATTGGCGAGCCAGCGGTCTCCTGGGTTCCAGCCCAAGTTTCGCGCGCTGGCCAGCGCGGAAGCGACGAACGCGCGCCGGCTGAGCACCACCGCCCGGGGCGTGCGGGTGGTGCCAGAGGTCGGCAGAATGCAGAGCGGTCGGTCGTCGTCGGCGATCGGCGAAACGCCCACGGTTGGGGTCGTCTTCGCTGGGCTGGGGTCACTCGGCGCCAGTACCCGGGTGATCTGAATGCTTTCGAGCCACCGGGCCCGTTCTGCCGGCGTCCAGCGGGGATGCAACACGGCCACGGGCACACCGGACGTGATCAGCGCGAGCAGCAGCTCCACGGATGCGAGGTGGGAAGAGCCGTCGATGGCGACCGGCTCCGCCGAGCCTTGCGTCCCTCCGACGACCCCTTCGCGCTCCAACCCGGCGATGCGGCGTCTCACGCGCTCGCCCAGCTCTGCGTAGCGGACGGTGCGGTCGCCGCTAACCAGGGCAATCTCCTCCGGCGCTTCCGCGCCGGCATCGAGCACGGAGAGGGTCATGGCTGGGTCCCTGGGTCGAACGTCACCCCCAGTCCGGGGCGGGTGGCCCAGCAAAGCTGGGCACCGGACAGCGTCGGGACGCAGGCTTTGGGCCAAGCCCGCAGGCCAGGGTGGTGGTCGAGACCGGTGGGTGTCTCGGGACTGTTGAGCACCAGGGCGAGGTGCGTGCAGGCGCCGAGCGCAATCGGACCATCGAGCAGGTGTGACATCACCACCCGCAGGCCGAGGCGGTCTGCCGTTTCCGCCCAGCGGAGGCAGGAAGAGATTCCACCCAGGGCCATGGGTTTGAGCACCAACGTGGTGATCGGAGTGGCTCGTGTCCACGCCTCCAGTTGCTCGCCCGCACTCCGGTCTTGCAGCGACTCGTCGAGCGCGAGTGCGACCGGAGATCCAGCGGCCCCGAGCGGGTCGCGGGTGGGCTCCTCGACGAACTCAGGGTCGAAGGCAACCAGCTCCTGCAGGCGCTGGGGAGCCTCGTGCGCCGGCAGGCATCCGTTGGCATCGAGCCGGACCACAGCGGTGGGTCCAGCTGCGGATCGAAGTGCTTCGATAGCCTCGTTCTCCTGGGCTCGTGCGCCCGGGCGACCGATCTTGAGCTTGAAGCTGGTCACGCCGCGACTCGCCGCCTCGGCCACGGCGTCGGTGATGGTGGCTGGCGTGGAAGCATCGACCAACGCGGTGAGCCGATGGGTTGCGCCGCTCTGGGCTTTGGAAGCGTTCGGGCGCAAGAGGGCCCACAGGGGCTGCCCGGTGTGCTGGCCCACGAGATCGGCTACTGCGCACTCCAGCGCAAATCGAGCTGCCGGGCAGTGCGGGGGCAGGGCGTCCGAGCACCGGGCCAACTGCGGGACCAGCGGAACGTCGGGATCGACGCGGAGTGAGGTCACATCCAGGGCGGCGAGGGCACCGGCACACGTCCGAAGCGTGTCGGGAGAGTAGCCGGGAAGTGGGGAAGCCTCGCCCTGGCCACGGCGCCCGGACTCGTCGGCCAGCGTGAGGATCAGCCCCTGACGTTCGATCCACTGCTGGCGCGCGTTGCGGGCCCGGTTGGGCAGGCGCCCCCGGTGGAGTGCGACCTCGGCACTCGCGAGCTTCATGCGGCCGGGGTCCCCATCGCGATGCCGACGGCGAACAGGAGTCCGTGGGCGAGGAGGAGCAACGCTGTCCGGACCAACACGCGATTGAGCGCGCGGCCGGTGTCCAGGGTGGCACGGACCACGACCTGCGCGGCCATGGGGAGCGTGACGAGCGGCAGCATGACCCACACGCTCGACTGGGCCTTGAGCAGCAATACGACCGGGACGGCGTACGCCACCAGCAGGAGCAGATCCAGCTCTGCGAGGGCCGCGGAGCGACCGAGCAGGACCGCCAGGGTCCGCTTGCCGGCTTTGGCGTCCGTTTCGCGGTCTCTCAGGTTGTTGACCACCAAAATGGTCGTGGTCAGTGCTCCCACCGCGGCTGCGGCCCACCAAGCCGTGGTCGGGACGTGTAGGGCCTGCACAAACGCGGTCCCGCACACGCCCACCCAGCCGAAGAAGACGAGGACGAAGACCTCTCCCAGCCCGTGATAGCCGAGGGGGTAGGGGCCGCCCGTGTACGCGACCGCCGAGGCCATCGACGCGAGCCCCATGATGACCACGGCCACCCCGGCGACGCTGGTTAGATAAATGCCGTCCAGAAGCGCGAGCAGCAGTACCACGATCACACCGGTTCGGACCGCGCGGGCACTGAGCAGACCGCTCTGCACGACTCGCGTGGGCCCCAACCGTTCCGCCGTGTCCGCCCCTTTCTCGGAGTCGAAGACGTCGTTGGCGAAGTTCGCGGTCACTTGTAGAAGCAGGGCTCCCAAGAGCGCGGCCACGGCCGGAAGCGCACGCGCGCCACCCGCTGCGTGCGCGCACGCCGTCCCCACCGCGACCGGTACCACGGCAGCAGCCAAGGTCGCGGGTCGGGTCGCCAGCACCCAGGCGCGGAGCGATCCAGGCGAAACCCGCGCCGCGGGACGCTCGTCCGAGTGGTTTGAGGCGGCGTTGGAGGAGCTCACGGATAGCGCTTGAATTGTCGATAGTTGGGCGGCCGCTTCTCGAGAAACGCTTGATGCCCCTCGCGCCCCTCCTCGGTCATGTAGAAGAGCAGAGTGGCGTTGCCCGCGAGCTCTTGGAGTCCGGCCTGTCCGTCGCAGTCGGCGTTGAGCGCCGCCTTGACGCAGCGCAGGGCCATGGGGCTGTGCTGGAGGATCTCTCGGCACCACTGCACGGTCTCCTCCTCGAGGCGGTCGAGCGGGACTACGGTATTGACCAGTCCCATGCGCTCCGCCTGTGCGGCGTCGTACTGGCGACACAGCATCCAGATTTCCCGAGCCTTCTTCTGACCCACCACCCGTGCCAGATACGACGAGCCGTACCCGCCATCGAAGCTTCCGACCTTGGGGCCCGTCTGCCCAAAGCGCGCGTTGTCTGCCGCGATGGTTAGATCGCAAACCAGGTGCAGAACGTGGCCGCCGCCGATGGCATAGCCGGCCACCATGGCCACGACTGGCTTGGGCAGAGTGCGGATCTGCCGTTGCAGGTCGAGGACGTTCAGGCGGGGGACTCCATCGTCGCCGACATATCCGGCCTGGCCCCGAACCTTCTGATCCCCACCGGAGCAGAACGCATTGTCGCCCGCTCCAGTCAGGATGATCACGCCCACGCCGGGATCTTCGCGTGCGTCGGCAAAGGCCCGGCTGAGCTCGACCACCGTCTGGGGCCGGAACGCATTGCGGACCTCGGGTCGGTTGATGGTGATCTTCGCGATCCCCTCGGGAGATTTTTCATAGATGACGTCCTCGTATCCGTCGCTCCGGTTCCACTCGATGTCGGTCATGCGTCGATCCCTCGTTTCAGTAAGTCAGCGATCCGGTCAGGACACTCGAGCACTGGGTTGTGCCCGACGCCGGGCAACGCGACCAGCTCTACTCTGGGTAGGCTTCGGGCCATCTCAGTGGCCAGATCTCTGAACTTGGTGTCCCGATCCCCGAACACCAGCTGGACCGGGACGGTGATGTCACCCAACCGATCTCGGTAGCAGGGCATGGCGGCCAGTCCCAAGCGTCTCAGGGCACCGGCGAGATCCGGTGCCCGGTGCTGGAGCCTCTGACGACGCTGCTGCTCGATGATCTCTGGCGCAAGGCTCCGCTGCGTCGCGAACAGGGGCTGCGCCTGCCACCGGCGGACGAACTCCGAGAGGTTTCCGCGCTCCAGCAATTCGCACCACTGCTGGTCGGACCGTCGCCGCTCGGTCCGCTCCGATTCGGACCTGAGACCTGGATGGACCCCGATGAGTGTCGCGCCCGCGAACACCTGCTGATGTCGCGCCAATAGGCCGAGGGCGAGGCGAGCGCCGAGGGAGTAACCCACCAGGTGTCGCGGCCCAGGACTCAGCACGGCCAGGGCGCGCAGGCGCTCCACCTCTGCCTCGAAATCCGGAATCCGGTCCGGGCTGGGACCGCCGGCATGCCCCACCAGCGCCGGCGCTTCGACGTGCAACCCCGGTCCGAGCCGAGCCTGCACCCGTGTCCAAGCGGCTGGGCTGCCACCGAATCCGTGAAGCAGCAGCACCGAGCTCACGTGGTCCCGTCTCCGGGTGTGGCAGCTCGCCAGCGGTCGGCGAGTGCCGCGAACTCGGTCTCCACTTGTCGCGAGATCAGCCCGAGCTCTTGCCGAGCCGAGCTTGGGGGCACCCGGACTTGCAGGATGCTGGGTCCGGGCCGGGCGTGGCAGCGGGCCAGGGCCGCGCGCAGATCGTCCAGATGCTCGGGTTGCTCGGCTGGGCAGCGGAACAAGGCAGCAGCCTGCGTGAGGTCCAGACCGTGGGGCGTCAGCCAGTAGTCGAAGACACCGGGAGCGGAGCTGGCCACTTCCGCCAGGGGCAGCTGCTCGAAGATGCGCCCGCCGTCGTTGTTCAGGACGACGATCACGAACGGCACTCCGAGTTTGCGAGCGGCCCAGAGGCCCCCGAGGTCGTGCAGGAAGCTCACGTCGCCCAGGAGCAGGGTCGTGGGGCGGCCGAGGGCGTGCGCCGATCCGGCAGCGCTGGAAATGACACCGTCGATGCCCGAGGCCCCCCGCTGCGACCACACCGTCAGCTGGCGGTTGCGGGCCCGACATACCAGGTCGGCCTCGCGGATCGGAAGACTGTTGCCGAGCGCCAGGAGGCTCTCCGCCGGCACGGCGTCGACCACGGCGCGAACGGCGGCGGCTTCGCCGAGGATCGGTTCGGAGAGCTGGGCATCGACGATTCGCCAAACCGCGTCGTTGGCCTGCATGAGCCGGAGGCGCCAGGCGCGCCGCTCCTCTGCGACCAGGCGTGCCGGATGCGAGGGGTGCGCCAGGATGTGGCCGGTGATTTCGCGCAGGGCGAGGTTCGGGTCCGCCAGCAGGAGCACTTGGGCGGTGTGGCTGGGATCGGGCCAGCCGCCGGGGGCGATCACGAGCTGGCGGAGGTCGGGTTGCGCGCGGAGAAACTCCTCCCACGGGGTGGAAATGCGCGGGGCGCCGACGTGCACCACCACGTCGACGGAGGCCTGGTCGCGGAAAGCTGCCGACCGGAGCGCCAGATCGAACCCGTCGCAGGTGATGGATCGAAGGTCGTCGGGCAACGCGAACCGCACCTGGCTGGCGGCGTCGCACACCAGCGAGAATCCGGTGGCATCCAGAAAATGTTGCAGGGCCGCGGGGTCGACCGCTTGCCAAGGATCCATCACGCCGCAGCTCACCAATCCGCGCCGCGCCCCTGCGCACGCGGTGGCGATTTCGCTCACCCCAGCGGGGCTGGGCAGGACGAAGGGCGCGCGAACTTGGGTTGGACCTCGCGCGAGCAGGGCGTCCACCGAGCGGGTGGTGGCGTCTGCCGACGGGGCGTGCGGGGGCTCCAGCGGCTTACGAAATGGAGCGTTGACGTGGACGGCGCCCCCTGTGGGCCAGCAGGCTTCGTGCACGGCCTGCGCCACCTTTCGTTGCAGGGCTCGGAGCGCGGAAGGGGAGCTGTCCGGTAGGCCGAGGTCGACGAAGTGGCGACAGTGTTCGCCAAAGAGGCGAGTCTGGCTGATGGTCTGGTTGGCGCCGCATTGGTGCAACTCCGGCGGCCGATCGGCAGTGATGATCAGCAGCGGTGTGCGCGACGCCGTTGCCTCCACTGCGGCCGGAAGGCAGTTGGCGGCGGCCGTCCCGGATGTGCAGATCACCGCTGCGGGGCGTCCGGTCGCCTTGGCTTGTCCCAGAGCGAAATAGGCCGCGCTGCGCTCATCGAAGAGAGAGTGGGCGTTCAAACCGGACTCGGTGAGCGCCGCCCACGCCAGTGGAGTGGACCGGGAACCCGGACAGATCACGACCTCAGAGACCCCCAATTGCTCCAAGCTGCCCACCAGCAGTTTCGCCCAGCTGTGCGTGGCAGGTTCCGGCGTCAAGGAACGACCCCGAGCGCGTCGTGCAGGGTGGCTAGCTTGAGGTCAGTCTCGTCGAGTTCGCTGGGGGGCTCGGAGTCGCGGACGATCCCGGCCCCGGCATAGAGGTAGGCGAACCTTCCCTCTAGCACGCCGGAACGGAGCGCCACTGCGAACTCGCCGTCTCCGCTCGGTTCGAACCACCCCACGGGGCCGGCGTACCAACCCCTGGCGGCGGGCTCGTGCTCTTCAATCCAGCGGACCGCTGCTTCGGTGGGCACACCCCCAACCGCCGGGGTAGGGTGCAGGCAGGCCACCAGACCCAGCACGTGGCCTGGCTGCAGGCGTCGGGCTCGAACCGGAGTGCGTAGATGCAGTAGGTGCCGCAGGGTATGGACTTCCGGGTGGGCCCGCGGCGGGGTCACCTCGCAGACGTGGCTGAGTCGCTCGAGCAGCGCTTGGAGCACGAAGTCGTGTTCGGCGAGCTCTTTCGGGCTCGACAGGAGCCGGGCTGCGGCATCGGGGTCATCGGACCGCGCCGAGCCTGCGAGGGCTTCTGTTCGCACTTCGTCACCGATCTGCGTGACCAGGTGCTCCGGGGTGGCTCCGAGGAAGGTCGCGCCCGTTCGACGCAGCGCGAATCGGATCGATCCTGGTGGCCCAGCTTGCAGGCGAGTCAGCACCGCGACGGGATCGGGTGGGGAGTCGAACTCGAGGATGGTGCGTCTTGCTGCCACGACCTTCTCGAAGTCACCCGAGGAGATGCCGCCGGCGATCCCACGCACCAGCGCGCCCCAGCCAGCGTCGCTCCGGGGCTCCGAGCCCACGAGGGTGGGCAGGGGCCGGGATCGTTTCAGCCCGCGGGCAACGGTGGGGAGTGCGGCGCGAACCGCCAACAAGTCCTCCAGCGCCGCGGCGCGCAGAGCGCTCTGGTCGAGTTCTTCGCGCCCGACGGCACGACTGAGCCAGGCCCGCTCTCCCGCGACGTCGTAGCGCAGTCGGGGGAGTACGAACCAGGCATCGCCGAACCCCTGCCAGGGTGGCTGTTGGGCGCCACCTTCGCGGAAGGCGAAGCCTCCGAAGAGCCTCGATTTCTGGGGCGCGGTCTCGCCGCACGAGACCGTGACCCAGTCTTGCCAGAGGGCGACAGCCTGACGCTGGATCGCATCGAAGCGGTCGGCTCCCGAAGCGCGTAGCTCGCGCGCGGCGCCCAGCGTGGAGAACGTCGCTCCGGGCGTGGAGCTCCACAGCGCCCCGAGATCGTCGGGATCGATGAGCAGCAGCGCTTCTTCGGGAACTACCGGGGCGGGGATGGTCAGCACGACCGACTTCTCGGCCTGGGTGGCCGCAGTCATGGCCTGCCGCACCCACCGCCGCAGCTCGTGCTGCGCCGGTTCGGGATGCGCCAGTGCCGGGCGCATCGGGACGGTGGAAGCGTCGAGCCGGGTCATGCGGTCTCTCCCGGCTGGGCGACGTAGAGGTGAGCGGCCCCGAAGGCGAGCCGGTCCACGCGCAGGACTCGCAGGCCGGCGGCAGTCATGAGGGCTGAGAATTTCTCGGGATTCGGAAAGGCGGCGATGCTTCGTGCCAGGTACCTGTACTCGCGGGCTCCGGACAACACAGCCCCGACCCACGGCACCACGGTGTGGACGTGGAAACGCGCCAGTGATCCCAGCAGGCTGCTCTCCGGTTGGGAAAGCTCCAAGATCGCGATTCGTCCTCCGGAGCGCGTGACGCGTGCCATTTCGCGCAGCGCGCGCGGCTGGTCCGGCACGTTGCGAATTCCAAACCCCATCGTGATGCCGTCGAAGCTGTCGTCGGCGAAGTCGAGTTCCTGTGCGTCGCCGGTGCACAGATCGACGCGTGCGGCGGGCGCAGCCGCGCGGATCTTCTGGGCGGCGATTGCCAGCATGCCTGGTGATGGGTCGACCCCCACCACGTGCGTCGACGGCTCTTGCTCGACGATCTGGAGGGCCAGATCTGCGGTGCCGGTGGCAAGGTCCAATACCGTCTGCCCGGGCCCGAGCTCGAGAGCGGCTACGGTTCGCCTTCGCCAGCGCTGGTCGATGCCCAGGGAGATGAGGCGATTGACGAGGTCGTACCGGCGCGCGATGAGGTCGAACATTTCCCCGGACCCTCCCCGAGGGCCCGAGGCGGCAGTTGCCGTGTTTGGGGGACTCCCCGCCGCGGCGGGGCCAATGCCTTCGCGCTGCGGATCAGTGGTCGTCCCCACCTGCCACCTCCCGCAGCTTGGTCGGATCCACCGACTTTCCGGCATCGAGCGAAGCCAAGAGGGTTTCGCCGATTTTCGCCAGCTTGCGCAGCGTGGCGATGCGTCCCCGCTTGAATTCGAGTTGCTTGATCCTGCGTCCGTTGCCCGCCTGGGCGAGGGTCGCTTCCGCGGTCTCGAGAGTCTCCCGAACGTCGCGAACCAGGGTGAGCTCCCGCTCGCGCAACACCCGGCGCAGGAGCTTCCAGATGCTGGTCTCGCACTCGTAGTAGTCGCGCCGGTCACCCGGCCGCCAGGTCTTCTTGATGGCGCCCCACTTGAGGAGATCCGAGAGCGTCATGCTGACGCTGCCGGCGCTCATCTTCATGCGTTCGCTGAGCTCTGCAGCCCCCAACGGCTCCGGAGACAGGTAGAGCAGGGTCCACAGCCGTCCCATCCGACGCTTGAAGCCCCAGAAGTGCATCAGCCGTCCGACGGTGTCGGCCACCTCGAGCTCAGCGCGCAGGACGCTTTCTTCTGGATGGTTCTCGGTCATTCGGGCGCGCTCTTTAAAAGTTATTGAATCTTTAGGAGCGACTGACAGGAGCGTCAAGCGTCGCCGAACGGGTTCGGCGCGCGTCCTGACTCGGTGCTGATGATCGCCCCTCAGCCGGGCTGGGCCTGCTGGCGGGAGCCCTTCCGAGCAGGGGCTGCCGCTGCGCCGGCTTTTTGTCCGCGGGTGGCTGCGGCCTTGGCTTTCGGCTGGGCCTTGGCTTTCGGCTGGGCCTTGGCTTTCGGCTGGGCCTTGGCTTTCGGCTGG
>CAZSVU010000142.1:0-19829 GCA_964610275.1 uncultured Polyangiaceae bacterium
GGAAGGCGCACATGCATCCCGTTCTGCTGACGATACCGTTGCCCAACTGGAGCATTCCGCTGTCGCCGAGCCTGGTCGTAATGGCGGTAGTCGGAGCGGCAGTGGCCCTCTTTGCCTGGCGGGCTAAAGCCGTCGATCTACTGCTCATCGGGGTCTGCGTCGCCGCGGGAGGCGTCGGCGGAGCCGTGGCCATGCGCGGCGAGATCTACACCCTCTCCGAGCTTCCACTGAGCAGCTACGGGGTCACGCTGTGCTTGGCGCTGGTGATTGGCTGGTACCTGACGCTGGGATTGGCCCGGCGCGACGGGCTGCCCCGCGACGCCATGGCCAACAGCTTCATCGTGGCGGCAGTTGTTGGTTTCGTCTGCTCGCGGCTGCTGTACGTCGTGGTCAACCTGTCCGAATTCAACAGCGTCGCAGACCTGGTGAACGTTCGTCAGGGTGGGCTGTCGGCGTATGGCGGGTTCCTGGGTGGCGCGATCGGGTCGGCTGTGTTTCTGCGCCTGCGTCGGCTGCCGTTCCTTCTCTGGGCTGACGTCGCCGTTCCGAGCGTCGCGCTGGGCGTCTTCATCGCGCGCATCGGATCCTACCTGCTGGGCTCGGGATTCGGCGTGCCTCTGGGCGACGGAGCGCCGGCCTGGCTGAAACGACTCGGCACTTTTCCCCACTGGCCCGAAGAGACCCTCGAAGGCGCCGGGGCGCCCGCCTGGGTGCAGCACGTGACCGATGGGTTGGTGCCCTTCGAGGCGTCGTCGTCGTTGCCCGTGCACCCCGCCCAGCTTTACGAGTCGTTGGCCGGGCTGCTGCTGGTGGTTGGCCTGCTCTTGGTGCGGCGGTACCAGCGGTTCCGCGGACAGCCGTTTCTCACGTTCGTGTTCGCCTACGCCCTGGCGAGGTTTCTGGTCGAGATCGTTCGAGGCGATCCTCAGCGCGGCCTGCTGGGTCCCCACATTCCCGAGCATCAGCTGTTGGCTCTGACCCTGGCGATGTTTGCGGCGGCCTTCGGGTTCGGGCCCTCACGGTCGATTGCGTCGCTGCGTCTGCGGAGGGCTCTTCAGGCCGTGGCGTGGGTCCCTGCACTGGCGGTGTTTTTCGTACTGCGGCCCGAACGGTTCGCGGCCGCCGACCCGATCCAGTTGTCGGCCGCGCAATGGTTGGGGTTACTCGGCGCAGTGGCCGCAGCGCTGGTGTGGAGTCCGCTGGCTCGGGCGGCCGAGGAGAACCCGGCGGCTGCCATGCGAATCGATCTGCCGCTCGAAGACGAGTCCTCGGAGGACGAGCCCGAGCCCGAGCCCGAGGCGTCTCGGGATGGCGACCTGGCCGGGCCCGATTCGAACCCGCCTCGCCAGAGGCAGCACAAGCGCAGGCGCGGTGGTCACTCCGGCGGCGGAGCCGCCTCCGGCAACGGCGAGGTCGACGAGACGGCCAACGAACCGGAAGACTCGCCGGGCGAGGGCGAGAACCACAGCCAAGCCGACGATCAGGACGACCCCCCATCGAAACCGTAGGAATCAGCGAGCGGGATTCTGCAGCGGTCGTCTCGGCACCGAGCCGGATGGTCAGGCGCGTGCGGGGTCGAGCGCTGCCCTGCTGGCCCGCGGCCACGGCGACGTGGGTCTGGGTTTGCGTCCCGAGGGCCGCCGGGGTTAGCCTTTTCAGCCAAGAGCGCACGGCCGCGCCGCGCGCCAGAGCAATCACCAGAAGACTAGGAGCTGGCGAAATGAGCGTTTCGAAGAACGGGATGATCCTCCCCGCCCTTGGCCTCGCAGTTGCGGTCGCGACATCCGGATGCAAGAAGAACGACGAGGAAGCTCAGACAGCTGGTTACCAGCAGGGCGGCCAATACCAGCAGCAGCCCGGCTATGGCCAGCAGCCCGGCTATGGCCAGCAGCCCGGCTATGGCCAACAACCCGCACCCGCGGGTCAGCAACCCGCGCCGGCTGCGACTCAGCCCGCGCCGGCTGCGACTCAGCCCGCGCCTGCCGCTCAGCCCGGCAGTCCAGCCCAGCCCATCGATCCTTCGGCGGCTGCCGCTGCCCAACCCATTCTCAACGGTCTTGCTCAGAGCGAAGCTCCTGGTGCAAAGCCGGTCGGCGGTGTCATGGCCGGCAACTTCCAGCAGGGGCAGGTCCTGGAGAGCCAGGTCCAGATGCAGCCTGGCAAGTGTTACACGGTGGTCGCCGCCGGGCTTCCTCCGGTATCCGAAGTGGACCTGCAGATAGTGCTCACCACACCGCTTGCAGGCATGGCGCCACAGCTCGCCGTGGACAAGGATACAGGATCTCAGGCCGTCATCGGCCGCAAGCCGAACTGCTACAAGTGGGCCGCTCCCATTGGTGCGCCGGTCAAGGTCATCATGACCGTCACTGGCGGTTCCGGACTGGCTGCCGCGCAGGTCTACGAGAAGTAGGCGCAAGCAAGCGACCCGGGCGCGTCGGGCTGGTGGCACCGGCACTCGGGTCGAGCTCGGACTCCGGACCTGGTTCCAGCAGAATCGCGAGATCAGCGAGCGCGTCGCGCGCTCGCGGTGCGCTCGTAGAGCAGCCGAAGACCGAGCAAGGTCAGGTTCTCGTCGACTCGCGCCACCGTCTGCGCATGCTGGACGATCAGTGATGCCAGCCCGCCCGTCGCGATGACCTCACAGGGGAAGGACAGCTCCGCAGCCAACCGATGCACCATGCCGTCGACCAGCGCAGCGTGACCGTGCACCACGCCCGACTGTAGCGCGTGGGTCGTGTTCCGACCCAGCACGTGCGGAGGCACTGCGATCTCGACTCGCGAGAGCTTGGCGGCGCGGTGCAGCAGGGCCTCCAGGCTGACCTGGATTCCCGGAACGATGACGCCCCCCAAGTACTCGCCCTTGGGCGAGATGCAGTCGAAGGTCGTGGCGGTGCCGAAGTCCACCACGATCACGCCTGCCCCGACCAAGTGGTACGCAGCCACGGCGTTGACGATGCGGTCCGCACCCACCCCGCGCGGGTCCTCATACTTGACCGAGATGCCGGTCTTCATCCCCGGTCCCACCACGATGGGGTCGTGGGGGAAGCACCGACGCGCGGCAGTGGCAATCACGTCTGTCAGCTGAGGGACCACACTGGCGATGATCGTCGCTGCGAGTTGATCCGTTCTCACGCCGCGCAACGCGAGCAGCTGGTTCAGCAGCACACCGTACTCGTCCGGCGTGCGCTCACGCGAGCTCGCGGCGCGGAAGGTGTGTTTCAGCTCGTTGCCGGCGAAGACGCCGAAGACGATGTTGGTGTTGCCGATGTCGACGGTCAGCAGCATGAGTCTGGTACTAAAGCAGGGCGGGCTGTGCGCGATCAACCCACAGTGTCGGTCCCTCGCCGGCGGCCGCAGTCGGGGCTACTCCAGGACCTCCACCTTGCGAATGACGTCACCGGTGGCGACCGAGCTCCAGCCGGAGTCGGCACGGCCCACCAGGGTGAAGTCGCCGTCCAAATGTGGGTAACGGCCCAGGGTCACGAACAACTGGCTCGATCCCGTGTCCCTCCCCGAGAGCGCCACCCCCACCCCCAGAGCGGGAAAGGGTACGGGAGCCGTCTCGCAAGCCAGCGGTGGTTTTCCCGCACCGCCGAACCCGTCGCCGCCGGGATCGCCGAACTGAACGACGAAGCCCGGCACCACCCGGTGGATAACCGTGCCCGCATAGAACCCGCTGCGCGCAAGCTCCAGGATGCGGCCCACCGCGACGGGCGCCAACGCAGCGTTCAGTTGAATCTCGTGGGTGCCCGCGTCGGTCACCACCCGAAGCCGCGGCCTGTCCGGCAACGCCCGTGCCAGCTCCTTTGGGCTCTTGCTCCGGGGGGAGAACTCGGCGCACCGACGCTTGCGTTCCCCCATCAGACGCAACGCCGTCTGCGCATGCTCGCGCAGCGTGGCGTTGGGGCTCTGGCACGCTTCGTTCAACGAGGGCTTGAGGCTGAGCAGCTGGAGCGCACCGGCGGCGTCGATCAGGGCGGCCCGGCGCTGTAAGGCGTCTTCCGGCCGTTTGGCGGCCAACGCTTCGGTCAACGCCTTGACCACCGAGGCGTCGGGCCGACTCCTGAGCGGAACGGACCCCGACCGCAGCGGAGCGGAATCGTCAGCCCGGTCCCCGGCTGTGGCTTCCGAAGAGGCCCGGTCGGGGTAGGCGGCGATGACCTGCGCCGCCGTGGCCACCACACCGTCCACCGGCGAGCGCAAGGCGAGCGCCAGCGTCTCGTGAGGCCGGCGAATCTCCGGGTGTGCGGGCATCAAGCGCAGGGCAGCCTCGCGGACGACAGGGTCTTCCGACTTCTCTGCAAGCTGCTTCCACCGGCGGTAGCGCGCTCCTTCCAGGGGTCCGCGGTCGAGCACAGTCAGCATTGCCAATGCCCCGATGCTCCCCGCTTTGGTGACATCGCACGCCACCAACCGAGCGCTGAGGCTGGCGGTTCCCGCCAGCAGACTCGCTGCTCCGCAGCGCAGTCTGGCAACGCGGCGACGCAATGCCGACGAGGCCTTCTCAGCCAACTCCAGCTCGGCGAGCCGTCTCAGCGCGTCCCGGTTGTCCGAAGAGGGTGACTCGATCGCCTCCAGAACCGTGATGAGCGGCGCCCAGGCGGCCGACAGCAGCAGTTTTTCTTCCGCTGTCTTGGGAGCGAGTTGGGCCAAGGCGCTGGCGAGTGCCTTCTGGCCCGGGTTGCCCAGACGCGCCAGCTCTCGAGCAGCGTCCGAGCGCTCGGCGGGCGAGAACTGGCCATTGTTGACGATCGAACCCAGTCGCTCCACCGCCTGGGGCCCAGCCCTGCCCAGGGCGCGCACCGCCAGCTGCCGGCGCAATCCCTTCGCCTTGAGCGCTGCGTCAGCCACCTCCAGCAGCCGCGACTGGACTGACTCGCCCAGAGCGCCGAGTCGGGTGAATGCCAGCAGTGCATGCTCCAGCGAATTGCTGGGGCGACTGGCAGCGTCGAGCAGCGCAACGACAGAGGCGTCATCCAAACGGCCAGTGCGCGACGCCAGGTGCCCCAGGGCGAGGGCGGCTCGTTCGCCTCGGTCGGGTGGTCCTTCCAGCCACGCGCGCAGGCTGATCTCGGCTTCGCGAGTCGCGCAGCGTGCCAAGGCATTCGCAATCGAGCCCACGGCGTCGAGCGTCGGAGTGGCGGCGACGGGATCAGGCGCCGCGTGCGGCGGCGTCGCGGCGAGAGTTGCCGCGCGCGTCGCCAGTGCCCGCACGGTTGCGACCTCTCGCCCCCGGCAGGTGAAGCCCAGTCCGTACGCAGCCCACGCCACCACGACCCGGTCTTCGTCACTCAGCGCCCGCCGCAGCAACTCGGCGGATCGTGCGTCCGCAATCCGAGCCAGAGCGCGGGCCGCTTGGCGGCGCACCACGACATTCCGACTGGACACGTCGGACTCGGAGACGCTGCTCGAGTCTCGACGCTGCTCCAACGCCAACAGCTCCCGCGCCCGACCCGAGGTCGGGACGGCGACGGGAGCAGAGCTCTGCGCGCTCGGTAGCGGTAGGCCGGCAGCGGACGGGTCGTCGCCGCGACTGCACGCCACGGTCAGCGCTCCGGCCACGCCGATCGCGATCGCGACGGCCAGGGAGAGTTGGGCTACCGACGGCACGTCCCCGACACCGCCACGCGGTCGAGGACCCAGCTCAGGCGCTCTCGGCCGTGTCTGTACCAATGCTGCAACCGGCCCACGGGCGGCGATTCCGCCGGTAGGCCCACGGCGTCCAGGCCATGACGACGGAACGCCGACACGGCCCGCGGCAGGTGCCAGTCGCAACTGACCACACCGATTCGAGTCGCAGACCGTGTCCGCAGCAGATCCGCCGTGTACCGAGCGTTTTCACGTGTCGAAAGCGACTGCCGTTCCAGCACCAGCGCCCGGTCCGGAACGCCATCTGAAAGGAGCTGATGCCGCAGGGCGTCGGCTTCGGTCACGCCGCCCCAGCGCCGGCCCCCGCTCACCACAATCACGGGCGCGCACCCCTCGCGCCAAGCCTCGGCCGCCCGGGCCGCGCGGCGCCGCGCAGCCCCGAGGAGTGCTCCATTCCGGCCAATCCGGCACCCGAGCAGCACGAGCGCGTGAAACGACACGCGCGCGAACATACCCCCTCAGGGCTCCTCGGAGCGAACCTTGGCTGGGTCCCGGCCCGCCGGGCTGGCGTCGTCCGCCTGGAATCATGCCCCCATGCCTGCTAAGCACCTGAGAACATACTTGTTTCATGTGCCGGATGGCACCAGGGCCTCGACTGGCGGGGCCCGGGCTGTGGAGCTGGTCGAACCGGGAGCCGGTACCGAAGCGCGACCGCCTTCGCGGCTGTCTCCTCACGGGCTGCTGCTCCGCCCACCGCGCTGCCACTGTGTGGGCCCTGCCAGCTGATAGCTTCGCGACCGAATCGATCCCTATTGTCATGAGTGAGCGCGCTGCGCGAGAGGAACTAGCCAGGCTGCGCCGTGAAGCTGCGCGTCGGCGGGCGCGTCGGTCCCAGCCCCCTCCGAATTCGTCAGCAGAAGGCGGTGGCCCCTGGAGAGTCGAGCCCGAGATCCACGTGCTCGATTTGGATGACGGCAGGATTGATTCCGATGCCGCCAAAGTCGTGCGCCGACTGATTCGTCACGGGTTCGAGGCCTATCTGGTGGGGGGCTGTGTTCGCGACCTGCTGCTAGGTCGATCGCCCAAGGATTTCGACGTCGCCACGAGCGCACGTCCGGACGACGTGCGATCGCTGTTCCGCAACTCGCGCATCATTGGCCGCCGGTTTCGGTTGGTGCACGTTCTGTTTGGCGCGGGCCGCGTCATCGAGACGGCGACCTTCCGGCGCAACCCGCAGCCTCAGCGAAACGGCAATGGCGAGGACCTGCTGATCCGGCGAGACAACGTGTTCGGCGAGGCGCATGAAGACGCTGCTCGACGGGACTTCACCATCAATGGGCTCTTCTACGACGTGGACCGCAAGCGCGTTCTCGACTGGGTGGGCGGCATGCCCGACATCCAACGCCGCGCGATCCACACCATCGGTGACCCGTTTGTGAGGTTCTCGGAGGATCCGGTTCGGATACTCCGGGCGATTCGCTTCTGCGCCCGACTGGATCTCGGGATGTCTCCCGACGTCTATGATGCCATCGTGCAGTGCCGCGGCACGTTGGCGATGGCAGCACGACCGCGCTTGTTCGAAGAGATTCTGCGCCTGTTGCGTGGGGGTGCGGCGCACCGGTCGGTCTGGCTGGCGTGGGAAACGGGTGTGCTCGACGTGCTGCTGCCCGAGTTGGCAACCTTCATGTCCGACGAACGCGAGGAAGCGTCCGCAGCCTGGCGGTTGCTCTCCGAGGTCGATCGGAGCGAACTGGCAAATGGGCCTCGAGACGACACCGTGCTGTGGACGGCGCTACTGCTCGAGCCGATGAGGGAAGCGTGTCTCGACGCGCGGGATCGCGTCGATGCCGCGGCCGAGTTCCTCGAGCCCATCGTCGACCGGCTTAACGTTCCTCGCAGGATCGCAGATGCGATGCGGCGCATTGTCGCGCTGCTGCCCAGGTTGGAGGCGGGGCGGCCCGGGCGCTTCGCGCACACCCTGCTCTATCCGACCGCTGCGGAGGTGCTCGCGTTGAGCCGGGCGGCACACGGGGCACACGACGATGCCCAAGTGGCCGCCCCCACCGTCGATCGGGTCCCGCACTTTGCCACGCATCGGCGCCGCCGAAAGCGCACGCGCCGCGTGTGACCGGCCAGACGACGAACGCAGTAGTGCTAGTTGCTATTGAGCTCGACCCTGAGCAGCTTGCGGCCGATGAACAGGTAATCGCCGTGGGTCAACGGCTGTTCGGTCTTGATTCGAACGTAGGTGCCGTTGCGGCTGCCGTGGTCAGTCAGAGTGAATTTCCCCCCCTGCTCCTCCACGGTGCAGTGCTTGCCCGACATGAAGATGTCGGCGGGGAAGTTCAGGTCGCCTGCTTCCCGTCCGATGTCGAGAGTGTTGCCTCGGGCGCATACGGTCATGCCGAGGGCACCGCCCTCGAGCAGCTGGTGGACCCGAAACGCACTCGGATGCTTCGGTGAGGAGTAGAAGAAGGTTCCCTCGTTGTCTGCTCCGTCCGAAGCCTTGGGCGTGGGATCGAGCTTGAATACCTGCTCTCCGGCTAGGAACGTGTCTCCGGCGGCAATGGGCACGGTCCCGCGAACTCGAATGAAGACCCCGTTTAGGGAATCCTCGTCCCGCACCACCAGCTCGTTGTTTCGATAGAAGAAGTTCGCGTGCCGGGGAGAAATGAACGGGTCGTCCGGGAACTCGAGCTGTCCCGTCCGTCCCAGGACGTGCTGTTCCGCTTTCAGGTGGTAGCTCAGCCCGTCCATGCCCTCGCCGCGAATCAGGATCAGTCGAGCCTTATCCGGATTCTGCATGTCGCTGAAGTAGTCGACCTTCCGCGTCAGAATCTCTTCTGGAACCGGCGCGCCGCAGCGACCACAGAACTTGTGCCCGCTCGGGACGGGCGTCATGCACGAGTTGCAAACGTAGTACTTCGCCTGGTCCATGGGCTCCTCCTCGGTCGGACCCGGCGCGGGTCCGCGCGATTCGCCTCCACTAGGTGTGGCCCCGGAGATTGGCGCAGTTTGCGCCGAATTGGAATGAGGTTCCGCCTGGTTGGCGACCGCGGGGGGTGGCCGCTGCGAGGCCAACGCCCCGCGACCCAGCTGCAGCGGGCTGCCGCAGGCGGGGCACTCCAAGGTCCCAAGTGGGCTGAAAGTATCGCACTTTCCGCACGCAATCCCGACCTCTGACGTTGGATCTGCCACGGATGGAGTCATGGTCATCTCTCAGCCTCCCGGCCGGGCTTCCGTGCTCCAGCCGGTGCCCGGACTGCTGGGCGGGTCATTGGATGAACGTGAAGCGCGCTTCGCCGTCGAGGTACCCCTTGATGCCGACGAGACGGAAGAAGACGGTTTCCTTGCACGTGTCGCGAGGCACGGAGCCGTAGTCGCGCGAGTCGTACGGGAACAACCGGTTGTCGCTGAGCAGGAACACGTTGCCAGGGGGCACCTCCTGTCTCACGGTCGCTGGCGCCGGGTGCGACGTCGGGATGGAACCTCGCAGGTGGGACGACCCTCGAATGGCCTCGACCTGGCAGTGCTGCTCGATCGGCTCGCCCGTCCCGGGGTGCTCGGTCTCGAACGTCTTGAACGAGCACGCTCTTTCCGCCAGTGCGGACTTGTCGTTCACGGCGAAGCCGGTTCCGTCGATGTGGATGCGGTCATTGCCTTGGGCGACGATGCGGCCGATGACCACGCGCTCTGGAGCGTCTGGCTCCGGGCACAGCACTAGGTCGCCGAATTCTGGGGCCGTGAGGCGCCAGAGCAAGATGAGGTCGCCCCCGCGCAACGTGGGCGAAATGGAAGCTTCCAGGTAGGGGTCGTTGGTCGGGACCCGCCACCAGCGGATTGCCGTCAGTCTTGCCAGGCCGATGATTGTTCCCACGATCACCGCCGTCCAGACGAGGAATCGGACGAGCTTGTGCATCGGCGTGATCGTAACCGATCGCACCTCTGTGGGCACGTTCTGGAAGCCTCCCGCAGCGCGGTCGTCGGCCGGCCGTCGACCGCGCTGCCGCAGGTCGCTACCGGTCGCTGCAGGACAGCGGCGGGACTTCCGCCGGGCTAGCGCCTTCGGAGATCAGCTTGGCGTTGGCAAAGACGGGGCGCCAGCGGTCCACACGAGTGAACTCCGACCGCCCCAAGGTCCGCTCGCTGCCGTCCATGGCGCTGGTGGAGATGATGCCCAAGAGCCCACCGTCCTCACCAATCGCTGGGCCACCCGAGTCCCCAGGGCAGATCGACGCTCGCAGGCGAAATCGGCCGGGTCGCACCCGGTCCACCTTGCCACCCTGGCGCGCACGTCGGCGGATCCCGTCCGAAGACAAGGCACAACGGCCGAAGCCGACCGGATCGACCGACTCGCCGAGGGCGGGGGCGCGCTCCAACCGGGGCGCCAGAGTGGCCATGCCATCCAGGCGTCGCGCGAGCACGAGGATGGCAATGTCACCGGTGCCCGAATCGTATCCACAGGGAGGTGCGACGACCGCTCTGACGTCGACTTCGCCCCAGGGTAGGTAGTCTCCTCCGAGCTCCACTCGGATGGTGGCAGGCTCTCGGTCCCTACCCAAGGCTTCGCCCACGCGGTTGCGCTTGGACACACAGTGATGCGCAGTCAGGACGCGGTCGTCGTGGATGAGCGTGCCGGAACAGGTGACGTCCCCGGCCACCACGCGCACCACATACTCATCGGCGTAGCTCGGGTCCAGTCGCAGCTCCGATCCGACGAGGTGGGTGCGAGTGTAGTGCGCCGCCGCGGGCTGCGGAGGGGGCTCCGTGCCGCGCGACGCCGGCAGGGAGACGCAAGCGACGGTGCCGAGCGCTCCCAGCGTGAGGCAGGCCGTGGCAGCGCGAGCGCTCCTCATCATACGGAGCATAGCAGCCGATGGTCGGCGGAGCCGCGCAGGAGTGGACCTGGCTCGTATCCGGCAGCCTGCACTGGCCAGCGCTGCCAGCCCGCTCGTCCATGCCGTCCCGACCATCGACACCTACCCTGCCCTGACCACCGCGCGGTTCGACTTGTTCCGACCCATTACGAGTTGGACGCATTGGGCCCGAACGCGTTCTTTTTTTTGACTGGCTCGGGCGATCGGACGGGGGCGGTGTAGGAAGATGTAGGTGTCGGCCTATCCGCCCAATACGAGATCGTCCTTGTGCACGACGATGACGTCTTCCGCGCTGCCGCCTCGGACCTCGGCCAAGTCGGCGTTGCGCCGGCCCGCAACAGCAGCGATGTCGACCGTGCCCATGCGGGTCAAGCCGCGCCCCACCTCGACCCCGTCCGGTCCCACGAGGCGCACCGAGTCGCCGGGGTTGAACTGGCCGCGAACGCCCAGCACTCCGACCGGCAGAACGCTCGTGCTGCCGGTCTGCACCGCCCGCACTGCCCCTGCGTCCAGTATCACGGTTCCCCGCGGCTTGAGCGTGTACGCGATCCAGTGTTTGCGTGCCCGCAGCGCGGGCGCGAGGACCGGAAAGAGTGTGCCGACATCCTTCCCAGCCAGTATGTCAGCGAGCACCCCGGGGCGCATGGCAGAGGCGATCACGACGGATGCCCCGGAGCGACATCCTTTTCGGGCCGCATCGATCTTGCTCAGCATGCCCCCGACACCGGTTTGGTTCGGATCGGACTTGCGCTGGGCCAGCTCAAACTCCCCGGTCACCAGGCTGATGCGCTCCCCCGCGGCGTCCAGCACGCCGTCCACGTCGGTCAGCAGCACCAGTAGGTCGGCACTCACGAGTGGCGCGACCATGGCGGCGAGTTGGTCGTTGTCTCCGAAGCGGATCTCTTCCGTCGAGACGGTATCGTTCTCGTTGATGACGGGGACGGCGCCCGCCTCGATCAGCGCAGCGAGGGCCTGGCGTGCGTTGTTCAGCCGCTCGCGGTCGGCCAGGTCGGCGTGGGTGAGCAGCACCTGTGCCGCGGTTAGTCCGTTGGCACCGAGCGCCGCCTCGTACCGATGCATCAGTACGCTCTGTCCTGCCGCCGCCGCCGCTTGCAGACGCGCCATCTCCGCGGGCCGAGTCCGGTAGCCCAGTCGCTGGCAGCCGAGCGCGATGGCGCCGCTGGATACGATCACGAAGGCGCGCTTGTCTTGTCGGCACTCGGCCACTTCCGCAGCCAGGCGCTGTGCCGCGTTCGGGTCTTGGGCGAGCGCCCGGGAGCCGATCTTGGCGACCACGCGCCGAGCGCGGCTCAGTCCCGCGCGGAGTTCCTTGGCATCCATCGTGGCGGGAGCGTAGCGGCAACCGGGGCGAGCGCCCAGTGTGGCGGTCAATCCGACTCGGCTGACAGCGGGAGCAACTCGACGACCGGCGCGTCCGCAGCCAGTGCTGCTGCGACGATGACGTCCGTGCTCTGCTCGGGCCCGAGCTCGACAATCAGCCGTCCTGCACGACGGTCGGCACGAGTCTGGCCACCCGGCTCTGCCGCAGCGGGCGGCCCCGGGTCGCTCAGCGAAGCCCGGGCGCCGCTTTCGGTGAGCGCGCTCACGAGTCGTTGCGCCTCCCGGGTCACCACCACCAGGTACCGATTGGCCGAACCCATCACGTCCGCCGCAGAGCCTCGAGTGAGCACTCCGCCGTGTCCCAAGACCCAGACCTCGTCGAGCCCGTCCAGCACCAGTCGCTCGACGCTTCCTGCAGCGGCCTGGGCCACGCTCAGCAACAACCTTCGCCCCGCTGCGGCCCTTCCGATGGCTTCGGCCAACTGGCGCTGCGCATTCTCGTCCAGACCCGAGAGCGGCGTTTCGAGCGCCAGGATGGGTGGGGATCCCAGAATGGCATGGAGCACCACCACCAGCCGTCGGTGCACGGGTGGAAGGTCCCCGAGCTTTGCCCCCGCCAGCCAGCTGACTTGGCAGCGGTCGAGTGCGGACCGGACTTCAGCTTCGGCGCTGCGATCCGACAGACCGGCCAGCCGCGCGCTGGCCTGCAGGTATTGCCTGACGCTCCAACGTTTGGGCAGCCCGGGTTCGTGCAGCGCCAAGCCGACGGTGCCGTCGGCAACGGCCCTTTCTGCCTCCTGCCCACCCACTCGAATGTGTCCGGCACTCACTCTGCCGCCCCTCGCCAGCACGCTGAACAGTGGTCCCCACGGCCCCACCAACCCCACGCTGTCGCCGACGGACTCGCCGCCGAGTCCGTCGATGGCCAGCCCACCCGAGAGGTCGATCCGCGCCGAATCGCAGCTGAGCAGTGGTGGCACCATGAGCGTGAATTGCGGGGCCCGACGTGGCGGCTTCAGAACCCCGTCTGGCTGAACTCCATCAGGGCCAGAGGCTGATCCGGGTCGTGCACCACGAAGGGCGCCAGCGCTTTCGTCAAGTCCAGGATCTGCGCGGGCAACACCTGCTCGGGCTGAGCAGCCCGCACGCCCTCGATGCCCAGCAGCTGGCCCACCAGCGTGCGCTGCGGTGGGGGAAGTTGCACGATCGGAGCGTAGTCCGGCAGGCCCGCCACGCGCCGCGCGTACTCGACTGCTTGGCGCAGCCCCCCGATGGCGTCCACCAGCCGACGCTCGTGGGCCTGCTCACCCGTCCAAACGCGGCCCTGGCCCACGGCATCTACCTGCTTCTTGGTGAGCCTGCGACCGAGCGCCACCCGGGACAAGAAGGTGTCGTAGAACTGCCGGACTTTGCGCCGCAGCTCGCGCTTCTCGTCCGCGGAGTAGGGGCGGAACATGCTTTCGGCATCCGCACGCGGGGTGGTCTTGTAGACCTCGACGCTCACCCCGATCTTCCTCAGGAGCTCGGTGACGTCTGCCTTGCCGTAGTAAATGCCGATGCTGCCCGTGATGCTCAGCGGGTTTGCGAAGACGTGGCTGGCCGGTGTGGCGATGTAGTAGCCGCCGCTCGCTGCCACCGTGCCCATGCTCACGATCACCGGCTTGATGCGCGAAGTGAGCTGGACCTCGCGCCAGATGACGTCGGCGGCGAGCGCAGAACCGCCAGGCGAGTCGATCCGTAGTACGACCGCTGCCACCCGCGGGTCTTCCCGCACCTGCTTGAGCGTTTCGGCCATGGAGTAGGAGCCGACTAGGTCGAGGCCGACCAGGGGCACCACACGGCTGCGGCCGTCCACGATGTTTCCGTCTGCATGGACGATGGCCACCCGACGGCTGCTGCCGAACGCAACCGGACCCCGCTGGCCGTCCTCGTCGATGAGTACCACGTCGCGGCCAACCAGCTCGTTGACCCGTTCCTCCAACTGGTCTTGGAAGGCGAAGCCATCCACCAAGCCGGCTCGCTTCGCCTCGCTGGCGACAAAGGGCCCCTTTGCGATTCGCTCACGCACGGCTGCCACGCTGAGACCACGACCAGCAGCGAGAGCTTCGACCACCTGCCGCTCGTACTGTTGCAGCAGATCGATCTTGTCCTGGCGGGCCGCCCGCGACCCGCTGTCGCGAGTGAACGCTTCCGGTGCCGTCTTGTGCGGTCCGATGCGCACGAAGTCGGCTCGGATCCCCAGGTGATCGAGCAACCGAGCATAGTAGAACGTCTTGGTGTGCAGACCCGAGAAGCGCAGCCCACCCGCGGGATTGACCAGGATACGGTTGGCCGCTGCGCACGTGTAGAGCGACAGGCCGCTAGCATCCTGCAGATAGCACATCACGCGCTTGCCGTTCTGGCGCAGGTGCTGAATCGCGTCCCGCAACTCTTGGGCATGTGCGAAGGATGAGCTTGGCTCGGTGCGAAGATCGAAGAGCACGGCATCGACCGTGGCCTCGTCCGCGAGTCGCCACAGGCGATGCAGCAGCGCCACGTGCTCGCGGGTGCCCGGCGTGTTCTCCAATTGCACGCGGTAGGCGTAGCGTGGGGTGTCCATGCCCACCGGTTCGCGCCAAGTCTTCAGCGCGACTTCGGTGTGCAGGTTGGCATGGGCCTCGTTGCGAGCCTCGCTGCCGAGGCGAGAGCCCACCAGCGTACCGCCCCCGAACTCCAGGGATCCGGTAGGGGTGTTCAAGTAGACGGCGAGCCCCACCGACGCCATCCACCACGCTCCAATGTCATCGAACTCCTCCACGTTGCTGGTGCGTGGGTCGCTGACCGCAAACTCGCCGCGCAGGCGGCCCAGCGGGCCCACGTCGATGCCCAGCGTCCCCTTGGGGATCCAGAACCCTTCGCCCCGGTCGACGTAGCGGGCCTCGAATCCCACCTCGAGAGTGCGGGTGCCCAGGGGACGCAACGCCATGCCCAGATCGAAGCTGCGGTCGACGAATCCGCCGTTCGAGTTGCGGGGTGCATTGATGTGGTGCGCCACCAGTCCGACTCCGAACACGTCGGACGGCCGAGACACGAATCCCAGCGACCAGGACGACAGCCCACGCGTCAGCGCCTGGTCCGAGTAGGAGCGTTGTACCGTCACGCCCAGCGCGGCAGCATCGCTGCCGCCGAAAGCCAGCCCCCACGTCAGCCACTGGTAGTTGCTCAGGCTCGGGGGCTCCAAACCCTCGTCGCCGGGTGGATCGACGAAGTCGACGCGGAGGCCCGTTGCCAGCGAGAGGAACGGAATCGGCAGCCCAAACGCCAAGGCGTGTCCCTTCCAGGGCACCTCGGCGTCATCGCTCAAGTAGGTGCTGCTCCAGCGCAGTTCCTCACCGGGCAAGAACGCCAGCGTGGCGGGGTTGACCACCATGGCCGTGGTGTCGTCCGTACTGACCACGCTGCGGCCGAACGCGGGCGTGCGGTCGTAGCCTTCCTCCGTCGCGTCGAGTGACTGTGCGCGGCCCGGGGCAGCCGCCAGCAGTCCCGACAGCAGCAGTCCGGTCACGACGGTCGTTCGACGCAGGCGCCCCAGCTGTCGCGCTGCGGCGGAGTGGCGGCTGTCGCGTGGGCGCTGAGTCGAGCTCACGACAGGATCCCTCGGGCGCGGCAGATGCCCTCGATCTCGGCGCGGCGGCTGTCCAACTCGGCCTGATCCTTGACGGGGAGGAACCGCGACGACGTGCCCTCCCGCGGCACCCGCAAGAATCGAGTTTCCAGCGCACTCGTGACCTCGCCCACGAGCCGCTCGAACTGGATCGTGGGCTTGTCACCAACCTGCTTCGTCACGGTGAAGAAGGTCCAGTTCATGTCCAGATCGAGCAGAGCCTTGGCGTCAAAGACGAAAGTGTTGGTGTTGAAGACTCGTACTCCGGTGGGGTCGAAGTCTTCGGGGAGGCGGAACTCCTCCAGCACCACTGGACGGTCGTTCCAGCGTACGGGGATGCCGCCGCGGTCGGATCCCACCTTGTCCACCACCTCGCAGGTGACGGGGCAGCCGTGCGCGAGGTGCCAACCCAGCACGGCCGGGTCCAGGGTCGCACCGAGGTTGTCCAGGTTGGCCATGGCGACCAAGCGGCCGCCCTTCGCGACGAAGTCCTTGAGCAGGCCGCTGCCCCTGAGGGCGTCGGGGAGATCTCCGTGACCGGGAGCGTGCTCACTGGGGCGACCGTCCGCATCGAGAAAAACGTCCCCCTGCGGCGTCA
This sequence comes from uncultured Polyangiaceae bacterium, assembly GCA_964610275.1. GTDB lineage: Bacteria > Myxococcota_A > Polyangia > Polyangiales > Polyangiaceae > JAFGBI01. The sequence goes on from CAZSVU010000142.1 coordinate 16,049, forward strand.
GCCGAATGGAGAGGTGTTGCGCAAAGAGAGCCAGCGTTTTGCCATCGACTCGGCCGCCGAGCGCCTGCGCAATGCCCGCTTCGGTGGCGTGACTGGTCATCAGCCAGAGCGGGGCGCGGCACCCCGCGCGTTTCTGCAGCGCAACCATCTCTGCCAGACGAAGATCCAGAAAGGTTTTCCCGGGCAGTGCCTCGACCAGCGCCTTGACCACCCCGCCCATGCGCGTGGCCATGCCGCCAGCCAGGACGACGAGCGCGCATTGGCCTTTTGCGAGCAACTCGAGTCCCGCTCGTTCCAGCGCTGCGTATTCGTCCGAGCCGGGCTCCGGCAGCGAGCTGACGTCGCCCTCAGCCGGTGGAGCCACGGTGCCCTCCACCCGGTTGCGCGCCGGCGCCCCGCTTCGCACTCGATCGGCCAGGCCGAGGAAGCGATCCCGGTCGAAGCTGTGCTTGCTCAGTAGTGCGCGCAGGTCTGGGTCGAGGCGGTCCAACTGTTCGGTAAGGCTGCTCATGGCGGCTGAGCCTACCAGCAAAGGCGCTTGGGGTGCGCAGCTGGTTGGCTCCCGGCCCGGCGGGGAGGTTGGGCCGGAAGGCGTGAAGATCACGGACAAACTCCAGAACCGGATCGGGCGGAAGGGGCCGAAGGGGACGAGGCCGAGTCAGTACCGCGCGTGAGGGGGCAGGGACCGGGTCCGCACCCGGAGCTGGGCCCGCTTGGGGTTGCATCCGGCGTGGCGGCCCTCGCGCTTCCGGTTGCGGATGCGTAAATCCCCACACTTGCGGCGGGAGAGGGCCGTTCTATGCGCCGGCTACCGCCCGTCGAGGCGGAACAGGCCGCGCGCGTGGTCCCGTGACCTGGAGCCAGAAGGTAGCGCCATTTCTCAGGCGCGGAGTGGAGGCACCCATGACGCACTACAGGTCATTCCAACGATCGCTTTCGACTGTCGTCGCTGGAGCCGCCGTGATGGCGCTCAGCAGCGCGGCGACAGCCGAGTCGGCTTTTGTGAGCTCCGTACCGAACACCACCGCCTGCGCGACGTGCCACACAGCCCCGCCGGCACTGAACGCCTTTGGTCAGGACTTGGCGGAGAACCTCTCCGGCGGAGAGCCCGATTGGTCCGCAGTGTGGAACTTGGACTCGGACGGGGACGGGCAGACGAACGGCGAGGAGCTGGGCGATCCGTGCGGCGATTGGACGCCAGGCGATACGCCGGCTCGCACGACCGACGTGAGCGCGCCCGGAGACACCAACGATACCAGCGCTGACCCGAACACTCCTGCGTGTACCACCGGCAGCGGCGGCGCCTCGACCGGCAGCGGCGGCGCACCGATCGGCGGCGGCGGCGAGACTTCGGGGGTGGGTGGCATGCCCGGGAGTGACGGCGGTGACGGCGGGCAGGGGTACGTCGACGGTTCGAGCGACAGTGGTGATGACGGCGGCTGCTCGTGCAGCACGGTTGGCGGCTCCACCTCCCGGCCCGGCGGGGTGAGCGCCTGGGTCGGGTTGGTCGCGCTGCTGTGGACTCGGCGTCGGCGTTCGCGGTGACCTGAAACCCTGGTCGCGCGCGGCGGACTTCGGCAGAATGCCCCCGTGGGAATCGGGATGCTGCGCGCTGCGCTCGCGGCGATGACGGTGTGTCTGCTCGCCGTCACGGCTCAGGCGAAGGAGGAGAACTGGATCCCAGAGCTGCCGGTGGCCCGGTACACCCTGGGCAACGGTCTCCGGGTCATCTTGCAGGTTGACCGACGCCAACCGCGGGTGGCGCTGGCCGTGGCGTACGGTGTGGGCACCCGGGATGATCCTCCGGGCTACGCTGGGTTGGCGCACCTGATGGAGCACCTGGCGTTTCGCGGGTCACGCCACGTGCCCCCGTTTGCCTGTCACAGCCTGCTGCGTCGCGTTGGGGGCACGAATATCCAGGCAGTGACCATGCCCGACAGCACCACCTACACCGCGACGGTGCCCAGGAATCGTTTGGAGTTGGCGCTCTGGATCGAAAGCGACCGCATGGGATTTCTGCTGGAGCGCCTCAACCACGAGGATCTCGAGCTAGAGCGGGACATCATCGTCGACGAGATGCGCCGGGGAGGAGGCTCCGGCTACCTGGAGGGACGCTTGGGGGCCATGGCCTACCCGCCCGGTCATCCCTATTTGCCGTCGCGGGACCCCTACGCCGACCTCCATGCCATCGACCTCGAACACGTCCAGTCGCAGCTGCAGCGGGCATACCGCCCCGACAACGCGTGGCTGGTGCTGGTCGGCGACTTCGAAGTAGAGCCAACTCGGCGCTTGGTCGAGCAGTACTTTGGCGCCATTGCCAACCCCCCGGCCCGACTCTCCCGGGAAACTAGCGGTCGAGTGCAGTTCACGGGCGCTCGACACGTCACCATCGGACAGCCATTCGAGCGCGAGCTCGTGCTCATGCTCTGGCCTGCCCCAACGACCGGAGCCCCGGACGAACCCGCACTGGAGCTGCTGACGCGACTGCTGGGGCGAGGACGAATGTCGCGACTGCACCAGCGTGCCGTGGACCGATTGCACCTGGCAACGATGGTCCATGCCGAGTATGCGCGTCTCGATCTGATCGGGTGGATCTCGGTGCTTGCAGCGGTCGGTCACAAGCAGGACGTGGGTTGACTCGAGGCCGCCCTGAACGGCGCGATTCGGGAGCTGCAGTCTCGGACGGTCTCGTCCGCCGAGCTGCAATCGGTTCAGCGCGGTGCCATGACGGACGTCATCGAGGAGCACGAGAGCATTTCTCGCCGCGCCGTTCGGCTGGCGCGTCTCGCGGAAAGGGGGATCCCGCTGACCAGCCCTCGTGACACGATTCGCAGGATTCGCGCGGTGACCGCAGCCGACGTGCGCCGCGTCGCGCGCAAGGTCTTGCGCGCCGACCGACGTCTGGTCGCGCGATTCGTCGAGCGCGCGCATCTGCCGGCACATGGCGAAATCCTCGAAACGCACGGCAGCCTGTTTCCGCCGCGGAGGCCGAGGCCATGACCCCAGGCCGATGCTGTAGGTGCCTGGTTCTGATCGCAGCCGTCCTGGCCGTCGGGTGCCTTCCGCCTCGTCCTGACCTTCCGCCGCCCGTCCAGCCGTTCACCCGCACGCCCGACGCGGCATTTCGCCAGCGGCCACCGGCGCCGCCGCAGGGGGCCCAGGGCACCGAGATGCGCGTTCCCCGAATCGAGCGCATGTCGCTGAACAATGGGGTCATCGTCTACACCGTCGAGCGTAGGGAGTTTCCGCTCGTCGTTTCGGCCTTCGTGAGTGCGACGGCGGGCGCCGCGAATGCGCCAGAGCAGCCCGGGCTGGCTGAGCTGGCGGCGCGCTGCCTGGTTCGGGGCACGCGATTTGCCGATGGGAAGATTCTGCGAAACCTGCATGTCGACCGGCAAGCACCGCGGATCGACGTCGGGCCCGAGAGCGCTCGACTGCTGCTTCAGACTCTTCCGGATGCCGCCGCCCGCGCCGTCCACCTGCTCGCGGCAGCGGTTCGCCACCCAGTCTTCTTGAGCGATCAGGTCGAAGCGGCTCGGTGGGAGCAACTGGAGCAACTTCGCGATCAATCCAATTCTCTCATGGGGCTGATGCTGCCCCTCGGGGCGCGGCTGATCTACGGCGACGCGCACGTGCTCTCGGCGGACGCCCGCGAGGTTCACGCGCGCACCCGCCAATACTCCGTCGCGGCCGTGCGCGGATTCTACACGCAGAACTACCATCCGGCTTCCAGCGCCCTGGTGGTGCCCATCCTTGATCCATGTTTCGCCGGCCGCCAGCG
>CAZSVU010000143.1:0-19717 GCA_964610275.1 uncultured Polyangiaceae bacterium
GCCCAGCGGCCGCGGTAGCCTCCGTCAATTGCGTCATTTGGCGCCGCGAACTAGCTATTGGAAGATGCTGGCCCGGCTGCCCGTGAGCGGCAGCACGTTGTTGCCCCAGCTCGTGAGCGGCCCTTCCCAGCTCTCGTTCATGTCCAGCGCCGCGTACTCCGTATCGCCGAACCAGAGCCACGGGCAGTAGCCCTGGCTGTTGGTGTTCGTGGTGGAAATGATCGTATCCCAGGCCACGTCTCCGCTGGAGTGGACGTGGCCGAATTCGCCGACCAGGAGCGGGATCTGTGCGCTGGAAATGTCGTTCAAGCAGTTCCGTACGACGTCCGCGGAGCCACACACTCCGGTGGTGGTCCGACAGTCCGCGTAGTCCAAGTAGGTGTAGATGTGGATGTCGAACAGCAGGTTGGAGAGCGGATCGGCGGTGAGCAACTGCTGCGCGTTGTTGATGATGGCATTGCAGCCCTGACCCCAGGCGTTGGCAGTGATGACCAGCGTATTGTTGATGCCGGCGCTGCGCATGGTCTGAACTGCGGTGTTGTATGCACCGTAGAAGTCGTTGTTCTCGCCGTTCCACTCATTGGCGATTCCGACCAGGAGGTACGATTCGTACGCCTGCAGCACCTCCTTGTAGCCGCGACTCGTGTCGGTCCAGATTTGAGCCATCCGGTTGGGCCAGTCCGTGGTCGTCTGTCCGGTCGTGTCGTTGACGGCCACGATCGGGACCATTCGGAGCCGGACGATTTCGTGCAGAATCTCGGCGAGGAGTGTGGGGTTCGTGCCGATAACGTCCTTCTCCGGCTCGCCGGAACCAGGTCCCACCGGGTCGATGGAATCGAACGCCCAGCCCAAGCGCACGGCGTTGGCGCCGGCGTCGGAGATGTTGTCCAGTGCGCCATAGGCCATGTACTGCCCGCAGGTGTCGAACCATCCGTGCGAGTTGTTCATGCCGCGGATCAGGAAGGCCTGACCGTACGGGTCTTCTAGCTGAGCACCGACGGTCTGAAAATGGCCAGGACTGGTGGAGCCGCCCGCCGCAGTGTTGTGCACCACGCGACCTGAATCGAGCGCTGGGGGCGCCAGGAAGTCGACTTCCGGCGCGGGCCAGGTGCAGGCTCGTGGGGGGAACTGGTAGTAGCAGCTCGAGGTATCGGTCTCGCCCTCCTTGCAGCCGCGGGGTACGTCACCTTCGGGCAGCCAGTTGGCGGTGTCGGTGTTCGGGATCACGCAGGAGTTGTTGTCTTCGAAGCCCCAGTCTGGGTACGCCGGATCCGACGCCGTGGTCACGACCTGGCAGAGGGGAACGCACTCACTCCACAGGCAGCTGTTCTCGACGGGGTCGCCATTGACCATGATGCCCGGGCGCGACGTGGGAGTCGGGCAGGACTCCCGGGTGCCACCGACGCAGTCCGTTCCCGTCACGCAGGCCGTATTGGCAGAGGTGATGGTCCCGGGAATGATGCACTCGTTGTTGTTCTCCCAGCCCCAGTCGTCCGCCATGCCGTCATCATTGGCGCCGTCCTGGGTCGGCGAGGCGTAGTAGTCGCAGTTTGCGACGCAGCTCCAGCTGCCCGCGCATTCGGTGAAGTCCCCGTCACAGGCGTTGTCATCCTTCAGAAAGATGACCACTCCGTCTCGCCCCGAGTTGTCTATCGTGTAGGGGCCGCTTTCAGTCGTGCACGCCTGGTTGGTCAGGGCGGTGGCCGTGCCCGGGATCACGCAAGAGGCATTGTTCTCGTACGACCATCCGTCGCCGAGGGGTGGGGTGGGGTCGGCCGCAGATTCGGTGGTCAAGGTGCAGAGGGGGGAGCACTGAGGGATGCCCGCCCCGTCGACCACCACCACGCCCGGCACGGGCAGCGGAGCGGGGATCGGCTCGCCCGTCTGGCAGGTCTGGTTCATGCCGGTGGGGCTGCCCGGAATCACGCAAGAGCCGCCGTACTCGTAGTCCCAGTCGTCCCCGTCGGAATCTGCCGCCGGATCGGTGGCATCGACGCAGAGTGGGACGCACGTCCTCACCTGTGTATCGAAGTCGAGCACCACGACGCCGGGGCGCGGGTCGAGTTCCGACGGATCGGGGATTGGCTCAGTGGTCGTGCACGCCTGCGCCACTGCCGTGTGCGTGTTCGGGAGCACGCAAGAGCCGCCGTCCTCGAAGCCCCAGTCCGGCGCGTCCGTGGGATTGGACGCCACGGTGACGGTCTGGCACAGAGGGTAGCACGTGAGGTCGATGACGACCCCCGGTCGCGGCCCGAGGTCGTCGATGGTCGGCACCGGCTCTCCGGTCACGCACGCCAGCCCGCCGGCTGCCGTGGTGGTGTTCGGGACCACGCACGAGCCGTTGTTCTCGAAGCCCCAGTCGGGGTTGTCGGGGTCGCTGCCGGCGACGGTATCGACGCAGAGCGGGTAGCAGGTTCCGTTCAGCGCCACGCCGGGTTGGCCCGGGGCAACCCCGCCGGCGCCGCCCGTCCCGACTGCCCCGCCCGTTCCGCTTGCGCCCCCAACTCCGCTCGCGCCGCCCGTGCCGACACCGCCGACGCACGTTCCCGCCGAGCAGGTGGCGCCACCGGTGCACACCAGCCCGCACTGGCCGCAATTGGCCGGATCGCTCGCCAGATCGGTGCAGACGCCGTTGCAGTCCGTCCCTGTCTCGCAGGTACAGAGTCCTCCGGTGCACAACCGCCCACCGGGGCACGCATTGTTGCAGGCGCCGCAGTGCAGCGGGTTGACCGTCAGGTCCACGCACGCCTGGCCGCACTGGGTCAGCGTCCCCGCACAGGTGGCCGAGCACGCGCCCAGCGAGCACAGTAGACCCGCAGCACACTGATTGGAGCAGGCGCCACAGTGTGCGGCATCGGAGGTCGTGTCCACGCATGCGCCGTTGCAGCTGGTTAGGCCTGCCTGACAGGTGCACGTTCCGCCGACGCAGCTGGTGCCTGCCGGGCAGGCGTTGTTGCAGCTGCCGCAGTGGAGCGGGTTGGTGGTCAGTACGACGCAGGTCCCCCCGCAGTCTGTCTGTCCAGCCTGGCAGGTGAAGGGTCCAGCATCCGTGCCCGTTCCGCCGGTGGACGGATTGAGCCCCCCGCCTCCGCCCCCGATGCCCTCCGTGTCCGAGCTGGATGACTCTGGCCCATCGCTGCAGCCCGAGCTCAGGGCCAGAACGCCCACAACCATTGCCAAGGTGCCAATGCTCTTCGTCATGACCGCATCTCCGTGGCCTGAGCGACGTCCCCTGCGATTGTGCTGCGCCGCTCCGACCCCACCAGTTGACAGTGCCGGAGAACCTTGCTCCTGCTCTCCAGCCCGCACGCCTGTGGCTACTCTAGCACAGCGGCGTTCGATCCACTGTTCCGCTCGCTTGGATGTCGAGGGGTTACCGTGGAGGCGCGGGAGGCGCGGAGCGGAGTTGCGGGTGGGGTGCAAGCTCGCGCCACTACAACGGTTTCCGTCTTCTTGGAGTGCCGGTTGCCGGCCCACTGAGCGCTCAGAATAGATATTTCCTTGCACATTAAAACGCTTAAGTTGCATCCAGAGCGAAACCGCATAAGCTTGGTTGAGCCATTGCCGGCCGGGAACGGGACTCCTCCGTGGTCGGGGTTGTTCGACACCAGACGGGACGAAGCGACCCCGTGCACAGCCGGCGACCGGCAGCGTTGGAGGAGGTAGGTTTCTGTGTCGAGTACAAGCGCATCGCTCTGGACGGTCGCCCTCACTGCGGTGCTGGCGTCGGCGTCGGCGAGCTGCAGCTCCAACAACGATGGCGCCGGCGTCGATTCATCCGCGACGGGCGGCGGGGGCGGGGCTGACCAGAGCGGATCCGGGGGCAGCGGGGGGGCAGACATCGGGACGAGTGGCGTGCTGGTCGACGGGGTGTGCACCGCGTTGTGTACCGCCGCAACCCAACCGGTGGACCCGGCAGAACCAGACCTGGGACGAGAGAACAATGCTGCGTGTGTGCTCCCCGGATCGCCCACCGCGGCGGGGCAGGCCTGCAGCCCCGTCGATTCGCCGCCCGACCCGGGCAACTTCACCGGCATGCCAGGTGTGGTCGTTCTCTACACCGATACCGATACTCGAGTGTGCGAGCCGCTCTGTGTGGAACACACGGACCCGACCGGCGACCCCGAAGGGGACGACTGGGCCACGGAGCGAGGACAGTCGTGCGTCATGCCGGGCACGCCTACGGGTGCGAATCAGACGTGCACCGTGGGTGAGCCCGTACCCCCGCCGCCGGCTGAATCGGTGCCCGGAGTGGTGGTGGTCGACAACGATGCCGACACCATCGAGTGCGTCCCCTTGTGCGTGATCAACACCGATCCGGAAGCCGATGCCGAAGGTGACGACTGGTCGTGGGAGAACAACGCGTCCTGCGTCATCCCCGGGACAATCACCGGAGCCAACCAAGCCTGTATGACCGGCGATCCGATTCCCGACCCGGAGCCGCGTGACGGGATCCTCCTGCTGATCGAAGGTGAGACGGCCTGCGTCCCGCTGTGCGTGGTCACGGAGACGCCCACGGATCCGAACGCGTCGGATTGGAGTTACGAGAACAACGCATCGTGCGTGCTCCGCGGGACGCCCACGGCCGAGGGGCGACGAGAGTGCGTCTACCCCGACTACCCGCCGGACTTCGTGCCGCCGCCCCTCACGGGCGCCAAGGTGGCCGAAGGCTTCTACACCCAGGGTGGGCGGCTTCACGACGCCTACGGTCAGGACTTCGTGATCCGTGGGATCAACAACGCGCACATCTGGTACGACGAGTATGCCGAGTACCAGGCGTACGGCGCGCTCGACGACATCGCGAGCCATGGCACCAACACCGTGCGCGTGGTGTGGGAGACCACGGGCCCGGGCAGCCTGCTGGCTGAGATCTTGTATCGCATCGTCGAGCTCGAAATGGTGCCGATGGTGGAGCTTCACGACGTCACGGGCGCGCGCGACGCAGCGCTGCTCAGTCAGATGGCCGAGTACTACGCACGAGACGACGTTCGCCAGGTGCTGATCGACTTCCGAGAATACCTGCTGGTGAACATCGCCAACGAATGGAGCGGCGGGGACGTCTACCTCTCTGCCTACTCGGATGCGATCCCGCTGCTGCGCGGCGCGGGGATCCCCCACACCCTGGTGATCGACGCCAACGGGTACGGGCAGAATGCACAGTCGATCTTCGACAACGCGAGTGCGCTGCTGGGCTCGGATCCAGAGCAGAACCTCTTGTTCAGCGTGCACATGTACACCAACTTCGCGAGCGCGACCCAGGTCGACGCGGTGCTCAACCAGGCGTCGAGCTCCGCGATTCCGCTCATCGTGGGAGAGTTCGGCTACCAGCTCAGCGGCACCGACATCGCTTGGGAGCAGATCCTGGCGACGTCCAACCAGCTCGGACTGGGCTACCTGGCCTGGTCGTGGATGGGCAACGACGCCGGCACCGCGCACCTGAATCTGGCCGAGGACTGGGAAGGCCCGCTGACCGCGTGGGGGGAAGACGTCTTCAACGGCCCGGGCGGCATCGTCCAGACAGCGCAACCGGCCAGCATATTTCAGTAGGTGGAGGCGATGCTTTTCGCGACCGACACGCCTGCCACGGCCAGATCCGGCGAGGTCCTGGACCGTGGCAGGTCGCCAATGCTCGGCGGCGTGCGGCTCAGTCGTTCTGACGTCGCCGCCGCAGCGTGAGCAGCCCCAGCAACAGGGCCCCGAGTCCCAAGCCGCGAGGCGTTGGGGCGCTGCCCACTCGGCAACCACAGCCGCCATCGTCACCCGATCCGGAGCTCCCGGCGTCGCCGGTCTCACCGGCACTGCCGCTGGAGCCTGTTGCGCGGCCACCACTGCCGCTGGGGGCCACCTCGCTGCCTCCCGTGCCGATCGGCGTGGCGCCATCGCCGGCCGCGCCGCCTTCACCCGCGCTGGCCGTGCTGCCCGCGGAGGCCGGCGCACCGGCGTTGCCAGTGGTCCCGGCGCTACCAGCCACTGCCGCATCTCCGGCGCTACCCGCTGGCACCCCTGCGGTGCCCGTCGCGCCGGCCACGCCCGTCGCGCCAGCCGTGCCCGTCTCGCCGGCCACGCCGGTGTCACCCGCCACGCCGGAATCGCCGGCCACGCCGGAGTCGCCGGCCACGCCGGAGTCGCCGGCCACGCCGGAATCGCCGGCCACGCCGGAGTCGCCGGCCACGCCGGCGACTCCGGCGCCCGCGATGGATCCGCCGGATCCGACCGTGCCGCCCGCTGCGGTCGAGCCGGCTTCACCGCTCGCGCCGCCAGCGCCACCCGCGCCACCGGCACCCCCGCCGCCCGGATTCTGATCGACGCAGGTGGACGAGCAACCGTCGCCATCGTCGGTGTTGCCATCGTCGCATTCCTCGCCGGCGGTGGTGTTGGTGGTGCCGTCACCGCAGACCACCTCGGTGCAGTCGGCGTCGCATTGGGCCGTTTCACCACCTTCGTCGCACGTCTCCCCGGCGGTAGTGTTGAGCAGCCCATCGCCACATTCCGCGGCCGTGCAGTCCACGTCGCAGTTGGCGGACTCGCCGGAGTCGTCGCACTCTTCGCAGGCGCCTTCGATCGTGCCGTTGCCGCAGGTGGGAATCACGTCTGGAACCACGAGGTTCTGCCACACGCCTGGGTTCCCCGTGTTGGAGCTGCCCAGCAGCGTGGTGTTCACATCTGCGGTGAGAGATCCAGGCAGCGTGCTGGCAGTGGTGGCGTCGCCGTAGTCGATGCCGGCCACGGCAGGATAGCAGTCCACTCCGATATTCGCCGGCAGGCAGGTCCCATCGGTTTCGCCTCCACTGGCCGTGCCGACGTACCAGACCAGATCGGCGTATCGAAATTCGACCTGCGCTCCCGACACGCCGCACACCGTGGCCGCGGTCAGAATCAGCTGGAACGTGTTGGTACTGGAGTAGTCGGTGGAGGCACTGGTCGAGCTGAAGTGCACGACGTTGTCCCAGGTCACCATGACGCGACCGTTCGCCGGCTCGACACAGTACGTCACCGTGCCGGGGTTGGTCGCAGCGGGGTCGTCCGTTCGATCTCTGAGATCCACATCGGCGAAGAACGGGGCGATGGTGGGCTGCGAGAGGCCTGGGAGAGCAGAGGGAGTGTAGCTCGACATCGCGGAGCCGAACGTCACGTTGCCGTTGATGTTGATGTACATGGAGGAGTAGCCCGTCCCGCCGAACATCAACGGCTGGCCGGCGGTCCACACCGGATCGAGTTGCACCTCATAGCTGCCATCGTCGCCTGCCGAGAACAGATCGGTGATGTCCGTCTCCGTTCCGGTGCACGGAAGAATCGATGCCTGTGCAAAGGCCGCAGAGCCATAGCCCAAAATGGCCGCGCTGATGGCGAGGCCAGAACCAAACCTGATGGAAGGACGCAGCATGGGAGTCTCCTTAGCAGAACGCGCCGACGAATAGTTGCGGACTGGGTCGGCGTCAAACGGGTTCGCAACCGCGGCCCGGGACTGGTCCCCGCGGCGAGGTGACGGCGGTCGTTTCGAGGTCAAATGACGGCGGCCCGCCTGAGCCCCCCGGGCACGCTGCAGCTCGGGAGGGCGGGGACCGTTCCCCGCCAGCCTGCCAGCTCGCGGACTACGATCCGGCGCCGTGCTGCGTTGGTTCTGGATCTTCTGCCAGCAGGTCGAAGCCCAGCTCGCCGGCAGCGCGACGGACGACTGCCCGGATTTCCGCCGGCACGAATGGCTTGGCCACGAAGTCGTACGCGCCGCGTTCCATGGCTTTGCGCGCCATCGACATCATGGCGTACGCGGTGATCATGATCACCTTGGTCCGTGGGCATCGAGCCCTGACCTGTTCGAGAACTTGGATGCCGTCGACGTCGCCCATCACGACATCCGTGACCACCAGGTCGAATTCCTTCTCCGCGATCCGCTTCAGCGCGTCATGCGGGTCGTCGAACGCTTCGACGCTGCACCCCATCCGGCCCAGTACCAGCCCGAGCCGTTTGCCCACCAGGGCTTCGTCATCCAGGACGAGCACTTGCGGTGTCGGGTTCATGGTGTCGTGTCCCTTCCTAAATCAGCGAGCGCGATCCTGATCACGCTTTTGCGAGCCCCCCTCGGGGTGAGGGCTCGCAAAAGCTCAGAGGGCCGCGATAGTGCTCGAAACAGATTCATGTTCTTCCTCGGGGTCTGCCGCAGACCCCGCCCCGCAAGCGGGGCCCCACCCCAAGCGGGGCACTCACGGCGCGAATGCAATCAGTGTTCGACATTTGCGCTCCCCTATCTAGCGAAGATGTGCGGGTAGAGGGTGAAGCCAAGACTCGACCACGTCCACGTCGACCGTTTCGATGCCGCCCAGGGCAGCCGCCCACGACTCCGCTCGGGCTCGGATTTGCTCGCGCTTGCGCTCCGGGGCTTCCGCGCGGATTCTGGCGGTCCCCTTGTGCACCCGCACCTCCGCGTCGATGGCGAACTCGCAGCCTAGGCGGGCGGCCAGTTGGTCCGCCGTCGCGTGGTTGCGGAGCAGACGACGCGAGAAGGACGTGGGGCGGAATGCCGCGGACCTGGCGTGGTCGACGATGGTGTCCGCGGCTCGATCCGGGTCGAGCTGGGTGAGGTCGACGACGACGTCGAAGTCCTGGTCGAGCTCGTCGAGGCCAAAGAGGTCGCGGGCAACTTCGTTCTGGTCGCGATCGCCCGAGGTCACACGGCGCAGGGCTTCATCCGGCGACGACCCTTGCTGGGCCGCCGCCTGCGCTCGCGCAGCGAGGCTCGAAGTGATGCGCACTTTGAGCAAGTGGGCCACCCCCCGCAGCAGCAACCCGGAGAACGGCCCGTGGTAGACGGCATCTCCCTCGGCGAGACGCGACGACAGCGTGGCTCGCAGGCAGCTGGCCAGCCGCCGTCGACGCGAGCTGGACATGCCACACAGCGAGGGCCTCTGCTCCAGCGCTCGGTGTAGCTGCGCCTCTGGCACCCCAAATCGATCCATCGCCGCCCGGTACAGCGAATCTCCAATCAGCTCGAGATTGAGCGCGGCCGCAACAGTCGCTGCAATTTCCGCCCCGGGCGTGAAGCTGCGACTCGATATCAGGACACTGGACATGCGATTTCTCTCCCCTCCGCGCGGGGCGCCCTCAGCTCACGTCGCGCCAGCAGAGACCTCCGATGGTATGGTCGTGACGGGCAGGAGCACGGTGAACGTGGTACCGGCGCCCACGGTGCTTGCCGCGCGCAGGTACCCCCCTAGTTTGCGGACGACGCCTTGCGCCACGCTCAGACCGAGACCGGTCCCCTTGCCCTTGGGTTTGGTGGTGAAGAATGGATCGAAGATTCGTGGCAGCAAGTGCTCGGGGATCCCCGGTCCGTCATCAGCGACTTCGACTGCGACAAACCCTTCTTCACGTTCGTCGTCGATCGAAATGCTCAGTACCCCCTGCTCCGGCAGCACGTCCGCCGCGTTGATGATGAGGTTCATGAAGACCTCGCTCAGCAACTGGCGGTCGCCGTGCACCGGCAAGAGCTCGGTGGGAAAGCGGGTCTCGATGCGGATCTTCTTGACCTTGAGCTCGTTGTTCACGAGCCGCACCGTTTCCGTGACGATGGTGCGAAGGTCCAGCGGTTCGAGCTGGGTTTCGCTTTCGCGGGCAAAGTCGAGGAGGTTGCGGACGGTCTTGCGCGAGCGTTCCGTTTGGCCGATGAGCTCATCGACCATTTCCAGCTTCTCGCCGTCAGTGAGGTCTGCGTACTCTTCCTTGAGCACGGCGGCCGTGAGCATGATGTTGTTGAGCGGATTGTTGATCTCGTGCGCGACACCAGCGACCAGCGTGCCCAGCGCACGCAGCTTGTGCGACTCCACCAGAACCTGCTCGCGACGCTCCAGTTCCTGGAGCATGCGGTTGAACGCAACCGAAAGTTGGGTGAATTCGTCGCGGTAGCGACGCACCGGCCGAATGGGGCTGAAGTCCCCCCGCCCGATGCGGCTCGCATGCTCGGTGAAGCGCGAGAGCGTGCCCAGGATCCTGCGGAGCAGGAAGCTGGCGATCGTGACGATGGCAACCAGGAGTAGCCCGAGGAACACGAACGGGATCTTCTTGGCGAATGACAGCATGCCCCCCACCTTGGACCGTTCGGTGCGCACGTAGGACTGAGCGAAGTCAATCATCTCGCCTCCGCGCTTTCTCAGGTCCGCCTCCAGCGGCGCGCGTGCTGCCGGCTCGTCCGTGGTCCCGATTTCGCGTAGCAGGTGCTCGTAGTCCGCCAGGTGAGCGTTGATGGTCGCGAGGGCGCTTTCGCCGAGCACCTTGCGCATCTTGTCGTGGTCTCGCTGGGCGAGCGCTTGAGCGCGATGCGTGTGGTGGAGCGCGTCGGGCAGGTTGGTCTTGTACAAGAGGTAGTTCTTCTCGAACCGACGCGCCTGCTGGATCTCTGCCATGTAGTCGTCGGCGAATTCCAGGAATTGTACTCGGTCCTCGACGCCGGAAAGGGTATGCATCGACCACAGGGTCGGCGCCAGGCTGAGGAGGAAGCAGACCGAGAACGCCAGTTGCAGAGCCGTGCGGATGCTGAACGCGGGCCGTCCCGAGAGCGCGCGAACGGGATCGTCTTCGACGTTTCGGGAGGGAACGACCGCCGGATCGGCGAGCACCGACTCCAAGTTCGGTGCCTGGCGTTCACTCGACTCGTTGCTGCTGCTGTTCGCCATTATCCACTCCGTCGGCGCCGCGGTCACCGACACGGTCTGGAGATCAGTCGCGCATCCGTCGTGGCTCCCGCAGCGCCCGCTCGATGATCGCACGAAGGTCCCGGGGTCGGAAGGGCTTGGCAATCAGATCGAAGGCACCTTTGGCTAAGCCTTCACGCGCGACCTCGACGCTCGCATAGCCGGTTATCAAAATGGTGGCGGTTTCCGGGTAGTTCTTCCGCACCACATCGAGGACCTGTAGCCCGTCGACGCCGTCCATCCGAATGTCCGTCACGACGACCCGAAATCGGTGCTCGCGAAGCTGATCCATGGCTTCGGCGCCGTCCCGGCAGGTCTGCACCGCGTAGCCGTGCCGCTCCAGCGCCGTTTTCAGGCGACTGCGTGCGATGGGCTCGTCATCCACCACTAGGATCGGGATTGGCTCATCCATCTAGGCCTCCTTGCCGACGGTCGGCTGGACGACGAGGGGAGTCTGCCGAGGAACGGATATGGATGCGTGGACGCGCCGTCTCTGCAGGTATGCCCGGAAGACGAGGACCAGGATCAGAGTGGCAGTGCCCCCGCCGCTGACATAGAGGATTGCCTTGCTGACCAGGTTGAGAACGTCATCCCACTGCGGCGCATACGTGACCCATCCCAGCTGGCGCAGGTAGACCACCATGGCCACGCCGCGGCTCACCACGCAAAGGGCGATCATGCCCCCAGTGGCGAGCCGGATGATGACCTCACGAACCACCTTGGTGCCATAGGCGCCAATGTGAATGCCCATGAGTGATCCCAGGTACAGGAGCAGCACCAGCCGGAGATCGACCATGCCCTCGAACCCGTAGCTGAGGGCCCCAAAGGCGCCCATGAAGATGGCGAGAAAGAGCTCAGAGCCCGCTGCCACCGGTGCGGCGACGCCGAACACGTAAATCATGGCAGGCACTCCGATGAACCCGCCGACGCCGATGGTACCGGCCAGGTACCCCGTGAGCAGCCCACAGGCGAGGATGACCCAAAGCGACACCCGCACGTCGGCCACCGGGAAGTGCACTAGCGGTCGTAGCCTGAGCCCGTTCAGAAAGTCCACGACGCGACGCGACGGTTGCGAGCTCTCGCCGTTTTCCTTGCTCAGAACGTCGCGCAGCATGGTGAAGGAGACCACCGACAGCACCGTCACGAACACGACGCTGATGTACATATCTGCCGCCGGCCCCGCGTGGTCCTTGTCGGTGCTGGACATCAGTTTCATCACCCAGACTGCAATGCGAATGCCGACGGCGGCGGTGATCAGCATGAAGAGGGCCAGCTTGCGATCGACGTGACCGAGCTCGCCGTGCTTCTTGGAGCCGATGATGGCCTTGCCGAACTTGTGTGCGATGTTGCTGCCCACGGCTACCGGCCCCGCGACCCCGAGGTTCATCATGCCCGGCGTCATGAAGAACGCACCGCCGCTGCCGATGAACCCGCTGAGCACGCCCCCCGTAAATCCCAGGAGCACGATCTGAATGGCGCAGATCAGGTCGAGATGGATGAATCCGTGCCTCAGCAGGTCAGGCGGCATGATGGTTCCTTCTTGCGTGCGGTGTGGATCGCGCGGTGTGCTCCCCGGTCGACCTTGCGCTACTCGAATTTCATGAGTCGCAGTAGATACTGAGAGAACGTGCCGTAGATTGCGGCGTACGTCGGGATGAGCGCCAGGAGCACTGCGGTGGCCAATAGTTGGTGGCCGATGCCTTTGGCGGTGAGGAAGCGCAGCACCGGGACCTGTTCGTGCCACACCAGAGCGACGGTCGCCGCCGTCAGCAGTCCGAGACCGATCAGCCGCACGAAATGCTGCGTGCCGAAGAGATACTGTGCTTCCAGCTCACTGGTGCTGATGACGGGGACCTGCAGGCTCTCGGCGACGGACGCTTCCAGCTCGCGCTTCATCCGCTTGCGCACGGATGCGTCCTTGTTCAGAAACACGTTGCCCACCACGACCAGACTGTAGGTCGCCGTACGGTCCAGGCTCTGAATGAGCTCCTTCATTCCGCCGCGCACGGTGCGGCGCTCGCCGGCCCTGCCGTCTTGCAGGAGTGCGCTCGTGACCTCGGCGACTCCGACGTCGTCCAGGGACGGTCGCTCGTCGCGTTCGTCGTCCAGGATACCGGCGTCCTCGCCCCAATCGCCGGACGGATCATCCGACGTGGAAGGTTCCGGGGCGGCTTCGCTGTCTGCGGGGATCAGCCGAACGAGGGCGACGGCTGCGTTCCATTTGGCGGCGATCTCCAGCAGTTGAGGCAAGGCTCGGCTTGCGGGATCGTAACGTTCCTCGATCCACAGGATGTTGGTGGATGCCATCGTGCACTGGACGGATTCCACCCCGTCGACGCGCTCGAGTACCTCGGTGATGGAATTGGCGACGTCCGCGTGCCGAGGCGGGTAGGTGGCGTAGACGCGGCCCGACACCGCCCGGATCCGCACGTCCACCGGGCGTGTCCGTGGATCCTCACCCACGGCGACCCGGCACCGACCCGCCAGCAGCAGATTCTCGAGCGCGCGTCGGGATACCGGCGTGGACTGAAACTCGGGCAATTGCGCCATGGCCACGAGTGCGGTGGCGGCGTTGTCCGCACTGATGCGCTCGAGGCTCGCCACCACGTCGTACTGGTCGGGATCGCAACAGTCGACTTTGTACAGGGCGCGAGACCAGCGGCGTCGGCCGTCGTCCACCTGCTCGTTGTAGCGTTGGGCCTGGTGACGAGAGAGCCCCAACCTGCGCATGGTCTGCGCGACCCGGTTCTCGGGGTCCATCACGACACGGACTCGCAGTACACCGGGAACATTGGGCAGCGCGAGATGGCCGGTTCGGCCGTGGTACACGAGCCCGGTGGAAAGTGCCCGCTCAGCCAGGGCGGCAGAGACGAACGCCTTGAAGCGGTCGCGCTCTACCGCGAGGTGCTCGTTGAGAGGGCGCGGCCGCATGATCGCCATCTCGATCTTCCCGACAGGGATGCGAGCGTGTGTCGCTGCGTCGGTGAGCTCCTCGCGCCCCACGCAGGGAACGCCGAGCTTGCGTGCCAGACTCTCTGCGAGTTCCTTGCCCCCTGCGAACGTGCCTCTCGAGATGCAGACGATATGCATGGGTGTCCATCCTGCTAGCGCTTCGCTAGGCCAACCTCTTCCCGCGCGGCGCAGGGCGCACCTCTGACGTGACGACCGGGCAGCGAATTTGGCGCCTGACGCGCCCGAACCAGTGTCGGCCTCCCCCATGCGGGTGCGCGCTGACCACCGCGGCATCGCCTCCCCACACGAGTGCGCGGAACGGAGGGTGCGTCGCCAAGTACTTGAGCAGCAGTGACGGTGGATCGCCTTCGTAGAGGTCCAGCACGAGGTCGACGCCTTCGGCGTCAGCAACCTGACGGACGGCGTCCAATCCGGAGGCCGCTTCGACACCGCCTGCAGAGGCTTCGCCGGGCAAGACCAGCGCCGACAGCCCGCAATCCAAGCGCTTCGCCAGCTCGAGCGCGTAGCGCATGCTTTCGTCGTGCAGACGTGCGTCGTCGAAGACGATGAGCAGGCAGCTGGGCGCTCTCATGGCGGTGAGCGTCCCGAGCCGATCGCCCCGAGAATGGGCTCGGTCGTCGGGACGGCAGGGCTCACTCCAGCAATGCTCGTGCCACCCGCGTTAGCCCCGGGCTGCGATCGGAATTATGCGCAGGTACCGCTACTGGTGGCGGCTGTGTGGAGTTGCATCCTGCAACGTTCTTGCGTCAACTGTCGTGTAACTTCTTAAAATTGCTAGATATATAGCGTATGCTGCAATAGGCAACGTGAACGTTGCAGATTGTAACACTTCGCCTGGTCGGCAGCGTGCCAGGTCGACGCCCAGACCTACTCCGAGACCTGGCGCTTCCTGAGCCTTCGATAGAGCGACACGCGGTTGATTCCCAGGATCTGAGCTGCGCGGGACTTGTTGTGCCCCACGCGCTCCAACACCCACTCGACGTAGTCGCGCTCCAGCTCCTCGATCGACTGCAGCCTGTCGGTCGGATAGCGAAACGTCCGCGCGCTCGGCTCGGCCACATCCGGTGGAAGATCCGCCACCTCGATGCGGCGACCCGTGGCCAGCGCGGCCCCACGCTCCACTATGTTTTCCAGCTCACGCACGTTGCCCGGATAGTCGTAGCGCGTCAGCACGCGCAACGCCTCGTCGGAGAAGCCCTCCACCCGCTGTCCGGTGCGCTCTCTGACCCGTCGCAGGAAGTGCATCGCGAGCAGGGGAACGTCTTCGGATCGCTGCGCCAGAGTGGGCATCTGAATGGAGATCACGTTGAGCCGGAAGTACACGTCCTCCCTGAAAGTGCCGAGCGCGACCAGCTGCTTCAGATCGCGGTTGGTGGCGCCGATGATCCGAATGTCGACGGGGAGCGGTCGGGTTCCACCCACGCGAATGAGCTCTCGCTCCTGCACCACACGCAGGAGCTTCGCCTGCATGGCCAAGGACATGTCCCCGACCTCGTCGAAGAACACGGTTCCACCGTTTGCGCTCTCGAGCAAGCCGGCCCGCGTGGAGCTGGCGCCCGTGAATGCGTCGCGCTCGTGTCCGAATAGCTCGTTGGCCAGCAAGTCATCGGTGAACGAAGCGCAGTTGAAGGCCAGGAAGCGTCGGCCCTGTCGTGGGCTGCAGTCGTGGATGGCCCGCGCGACGAGCTCCTTCCCGGTCCCGGATTCGCCGGTGATCACGACGTTGGAGACCGAATCCCGGATCTGCACCACCAGGCGACGGATGCGCTCGATGGCCGGGCTGGTCCCCACGATCCGTGTTACGCCGCGAGGTCGCTCGTTGTTCTCGAGTTCATGCAGGCGCCGAGCCAGACGTCGCTTCTCGCCGGCCTGGAGCACCAGGCCCCGAACCTCGTCGGGGCAGAGCGGCTTGCTGAGGTAGTGAAAGGCTCCGCGCTTCATGGCCTCGATGGCGGTCGCCACCGACGCATGGCCGGTCATCAGCACCACCTCCGTGGCGGAGTCGATGCGCTTGGCCTCAGCGAGCACTTCGATCCCATCGACCTCATCCATCACCAAGTCCGCCAGCACCACGTCGAAAGGCTGTCGCCGCAGCGCCTCGATGGCTTCGCTACCGTTCGCAGCCAACGTCACGGTCCACCCGTCCTGCCGCAGAAGCCGAGCCAGCATCCGTCGCGCGACGGGTTCGTCATCCACGACGAGCAGCGGGCTGCCGACGCTGCTGGACTCTGCAGGGCTGCTCTTTGCCATTTGTCGTCAGCGTCGCTCGAGGGCTCGAGCCATACTGCCTGCCGAGTCGAGGACGGACAAGCTCCATCGCGGCCGTCTGAGGTCTTGCGAGCCCGCACCCTGCTGGGGGCACGCAAGCCCGATCGAGCAGCGCGTTCGCTGATTCAGCCCATGACCGTTCACCGCGATGGCCGAGAGTGGGCCCGGGACGACGAGTCCCCGGACCGTGGCGTGAGGCGCCCACGGGATCACGCGGGCAGCGCCGACGCCGTGTTGCGCGCATGCGAGCAGGTGGGTCTCATCGAGGCCTGGGCCGGTCGATTCGATACGGTGCCGCGCGAGGGCGCACGCGGCGCACCGGCGCGCGGCCAACCGTGCAGAGGGGGTCGGTGGCTCGCTTCAGACCGGGTTTCGACTAGCCGTGCCGAGTCCGGTCGCGCTGGCGCGCCCTGGATTTCTGGCTTCCGTGCATTCGTCCCAGATTGGGCTGGTACGGCCGTGAAGAGTTTGCTAGTTCCCTGCGCCCGAGAAACCTCACGTAACGTTACTTGATGGTGCAACCGCCCATCGACCTGGCAGGGAAATCTCGCTAAGGTGGAAAGACTCGCCCGCGACCAAGCGGCGCCCGGAAACGAAATGGATCGCTACGCGGTAATCGACACGGAATCGGACGACGGCAGTGAGCCGTTGGCAGGTTGGACTGGCATCGTTCTGGGTCACTTCGACAGCTTCGAGAGCGCCAAGGGGTTCGTGCTCCACCGGCTCTCGCTCGGCGACAAGGGAGTCGTCGCGATCGCCGTGCCGTCGGGCGAGCGCGTCTATCCGCCCGAGCGATCACTGTTTCCCAACTACGAGAGTCCGACGCCCAGTCCCCCGCCTGGCAAGTAGTCTGCGTCTGCGGGCGTGGCCGGTAGCTCGAAGCCCGAATTGGGCCTCGGACTCCAGGCTTTGGGTTCTTGGAGTCGGAGGACGGAACCAGGTGCACAGGGGGGCAACGGAGTTGGCGCTGCGGCGCCAAGAGTCGCACTGTTCGGGGGCATTTCCTGGGAGCCCGGGCCGGCACGGTTGATGCTAGGCTCCAGGTCATGTGGCGCGCGGGTGCGTTGGCGTCGGGACTCGTGGTGATCGCGTGCGGCGGCATCGTGGCCGAGGACGGGTCCGAGAACACCGGCGCAAACTCGACGCGACCTGCCGCTGGCAGCGAGGACGGGGCGGCGGGCACCGCCGGGACCTACGGAGCCGAGTTACCGGCCACTTGCGGAGAATGGATACAGGCGGTCACGGCTGCGGCGGACCGTTGCGGCACCTTCCTCTACCCTGCCCCTTTCGTCGCGGACCGGGCGCTTAGTCCAGAGCTCGCGCGCGAAGTCTGCATGCCCGCGCTGAGAGACACGGGTTGCGACAGTAGCGTCCAAGGCTACATGCCCGATGCCTGTAAAGATGCGTGCCGCTGACACCACGGGCGGTGGTGGTCGTTGCTGGTGCCATGCTGGCGGCGGGACCGCACGCCTGGGGTGTCAGGAGCGCGCGGTCCAGGCGAGCGAAGTCTGGTAGCTCGGCTCGGACTGTCCGGCCGACTGGTACCCCGTCCGGGACTGCCGTGTGCCCACGTCCTGCATCGCGATGGTTCGTCCGTCGGGAACGTTTCGCGCGCAGCGGTGTCTCCCTTTCGATGGCCGGCCACTGCTACGAGTTTGTCCCCGATCTCCTTCACCCGACACCCCTTCGGCGGATCGACGCCGAACAGACCAGGATCGCCGTAACGCTCGCCTTTGCCTCGGGCAACGCTGGGGGGCTCTTCAGCGAGGCGCTGGAGAGTGCCCAGCTGGCGCCCTCGACCTGGACCCCCGCCGCCTACGCTCAGGACCTCTTCCTCTCGCGGTTCGTCTCCGACTGCTACCGCGCCCGCGTGGGCCAGCGTGAGCCGGTCTTCTGCACGAAGCACCTGGTGCAGGTGCTCGCCCACCCTCCGGCAGATCCAGCGATCGTGGAGTACCGACGGGCGATTCTGCGGGAGCTCGCCGACTCAGAGCCGTTGCGGGGCCAATTCGAGCAGCTCTACTTGTCGCTGTGCCGAATGCGCACTCTGCTCGAGAACACTGCCGCTGGTCGCGACTGGGACCCGAACCGACGCCAGCTAGACGTGCTGGTCGCCTTCAAGGAGATCGTCGACACCGCGGCCTCCGGTTTCTCCACGGCAAGCTCGGGGCTGCAGCGACTTGCCGCGTGGGGCGAACGCGTCCAGGCCTCGGAACCCTACCGGTCACTGACGGATCTCGTACGGTACGACAATCGGCTGGCGACGCTGAGCCTGAAAGTCGGCGTCGGTGCAGACGGCCGGATTCGGGGCTTCGAGGTCGTTTCCGTGAACGAAAACGCCACCAACCCCTTCTTCAGCACTGCCTGGCGGCGTTGGCTCACCAAGTGCGAGCTGTTCTTGCGTGGGTACCACTTCAGCGACGGCGAAGTGATGGCCCGTTTCATCGACGCCGTATTTTCTGGCATCGACGCCGAGATGGTGGCGCTCGTGCAGCTACTGGGAGATCTCGAGTTCTACCTGGGTGCCCTGGGATTCCGAGACCGCGCTCGAGCTGCGGGGCTGGACGCGTGCCTTCCCGATCTCGTCGACGCTGCCCGTCCGCGCGACCTTCGGGGGCTGTTCAATCCACTCCTGCTCCTGACCGGAATCACTCCGGTGCCCTGCGACCTGCTCACCGCAAAGCTTTGTGGAACGGTGCTCGTGACCGGACCGAACTCGGGCGGAAAGACCCGCTTGCTGCAGGCCATCGGGATTGCACAATTGCTCGCCCAATCGGGTCTCTTCATTCCCGCGCGGTCTGGCTCGATCGCGCTCACCCCCGCGCTGGTGGTTTCGCTGATCGAAGAAACGAAAGCTGATCAGGCGGAGGGCCGCCTGGGCATGGAGCTGATACGCATCCGTGAGCTCTTCGAGCGGCTACCTCCGGGGGCAATGGTGATCCTGGACGAGCTCTGCTCGGGCACGAATCCGTCTGAGGGTGAAGAGATCTTCGAGCTGGTCGTGAACACACTGAGCCGCCTGCGGCCTCAGGTGTTCATCACCACGCATTTCCTGGCATTTGCCGCCCGCCTGCAGCGCGAGAACCACATTCCCGGACTGGGATTCCTGCAGGTGCAGCTCGGGTCCGACCGTCGCGCCACCTTCCAGTTCGTGCAAGGAGTGGCGAACACTTCACTTGCCGGTCAAACCGCCGAGCGGCTCGGGGTGACGCGCGATCAGCTGCTCGGCTTGGTGGAGCGCAACATTCAGTCGTACGAGACGACTTCGCGCCAGCCAGTGGATTCGGCCCGATGACGACCCTCCTCAGCACCAGCCGAATGCCGCCCGAGCTGCGGGCGCGGGTGGAAGCCAGCATCAGGGGCAGGCGTCGAACGGCCAAGCTGCGGTTGGCGCCTCGCTGGATCGCGCTGCTTCGCGCGGTCACGCTCATCGCGATATTGGCCTGCCTTGGCTGGATGGTGCTCCGGCGGCACCACGTCGACCAGGAAGTCGAAACCGCGCGCGCCGACCTGCTTGCCCAGTGGCACGTGGAGGTCTCCGGGTTGAGCGCGAAAGAGCTCGCCCTGGTCAGTCGCGTGGCGCCCTGGGTTCAGCGTGCCGCGAGCAAGTACGAGGGCGACCGAATTGCCGACGAGGTCGCGAACGTCAAAGGGCTCGCGGCGGTTCTGAAGCAGCCCCTGGTGTACGTCCGGGGTTCGTTGCACGTCCTTTCCAGGCGCGAGCGGCTCGAAGTGGCTGCACGCGACTCGGCCCACGACGCCTTGTTGCTGTGTCTGCTGGACCCCCCCGA
>CAZSVU010000144.1:0-19674 GCA_964610275.1 uncultured Polyangiaceae bacterium
CACGGTGAGCTTCCGCGACTCACCCGATGAATCCCGTTGTGCCGCTTCTCGGGGTGGATCAGAAGATGCCAACGGCCGTTCGTTCGGAAACCGCCGAGCTTCGCTCGGCGGTCATTTCTTATACTGCCCCGAAACTTCGTTTCGGGGCGACGGAGGCTGCGCGGGATTCCATGAGCGCCGGCGGCCTTCGGACGCCGGCGCTCATGGAATCCCTTGCTCCAACGCTACGCGCTCGATGTCGGCCCCGGCCTGACGAAGCTTGCCCTCGATGCATTCGTAGCCTCGATCCAGGTGGTAGACCCGACGCACCAGCGTCTCGCCACCGGCCACCAAGCCTGCCACGACCAGCGACGCGCTGGCGCGCAAGTCCGTTGCCATCACGGCTGCCCCGGAGAGCGACTGTTGCCCGTCCACCACGGCCGTGTTGCTGCGCACCTCAATCCGAGCTCCCATGCGGCGCAACTCCGGCACGTGCATGAAGCGATTCTCGAAGATCGTTTCAGTCAGCACACTCCGTCCCTCGGCAACGGTCATCAGCGCCATGAACTGAGCCTGCATGTCGGTGGGGAACCCGGGGTGGGGCGCGGTGGTCGCGTCGACCGCCCGCAGCGCCCCGGTGCGACGCACACGAACGTGCTCCCCCTCCCGTTCGATCTCGAGGTTGGCCTGGCGCAGCTTGGCCACCACCGTCTCGAGTTCATCCAGGGGCGCATGCTCGAGCAGCACGTCGCCACCCGCGGCTCCCACGGCGGCCATAAACGTCCCGGCCTCGATGCGATCGGCAATGACGGCGTGATCGAAGGGGTCGAGCTGGTCCCTGCCCGTCACGTGAATGATGGCGGTGCCGGCACCCTCGACAGTGGCGCCCATCTTGTTGAGCACCCGACCGAGCTCTTCGACTTCGGGTTCCCGCGCGCAATTGACCAGTGTCGACCGCCCCCGGGCCAACGCGGCCGCCATCATCAGGTTCTCGGTGCCGGTCACGGTCGGCATGTCGAAGACGACTTCGGCACCGCGCAGCCGATCCGCCTGCGCGAGCACGTAGCCATGCTCGACGGTAATCTTCGCTCCCAGGGCCTCCAGCCCCTTGAGGTGCTGGTCGATCGGGCGAGCCCCGATGGCGCACCCGCCCGGCAGAGAGACTTTGGCGCGACCGTAGCGTGCAACGAGAGGACCGAGCACCAGCACGCTGGCACGCATTTGGCGCACCAGCTCGTAGGGGGCCTCGGGCCGGATCTGTCCGTGCTCTTCGCCGACCGTCGCTTCGGGGCTGTTGACGTGAACCTCGCGCCCCATGAACCTGAGTAGCGCTGCTGTCGTGCTCAGATCTCTGAGACCCGGCACGTTGCGCAGCAGGCTGGCGCCGTCCGAGAGCAGTGTGGCGCAGAGTATGGGCAGAGCCGCGTTCTTGGCGCCGCCAACGCGTATGCGCCCAGACAGCGGTCGGCCCCCGCGAATCCTGAGGGCATCCATGGCTCGGGCGGCCGTACGCTCGCCAGCGAGCGCAGGCAAGCACGGATCACCCACGTCGGCGGCAGGTCGGCACTCGCACCCCCTGCCACACGGGGCGCCACGCCCCGAATGCGCATTTTTTTCTCAATATTTTCGCGACCACACACTACGCTCGGTCGCCATGGGCAGAGCCCACACGGTCGCTGCGTCCGCGGCGCTTCTCGGCTTGGCGGCAACCCCCGCTCGAGCCCAGACAGACCCGACGCCGGAGCTGACACGACCCGTGCCATCGCTCGACCTGCGCCATTTCCAGCCGTCCACCGACCCGGAGGGCTCGATGGCCCTGGAGCCGTCAGGCGCCCCCGGCGCCGGCGAGTGGAATGTGGGCATGTGGCTTTCGTACGGGCGTTCGCTGGTCACCATCGAGACGGCCGACGGCGACGAGATCGCGACTCCACTCGAACAACAGCTCTCTCTCGACTACGTCGGCTCGGTCGGCCTGGGCAGCGGTCTGGCGGTCGGCCTGGCTCTGCCCACTGTCCTCTACCAGACCGGGGACGACATGACCGAGCTCTTGGGAGCGGAGCCACTCCCCCGAACCGCGCTGGGCGACGTGGCGTTGACGGCCAAGGCCACGCTCTTGCCCCTGCAGGACATGGGAGGGTTCGGCCTGGCCGCGCTCGGCAGGCTCACCGCTCCCACCGGCGACCGCCGATCCTACGTGGGCGAGGGCGCCACCACTGGCGAGCTGCGCCTGTTGGCGGAAGCGAACCTCTTTGCGATCTCCGTCCGCGCGTCCGCGGGCGCCAAGCTGCGCAGCGCGGAGCGCACCTACATCAACGAAGAATTCTCACACGCCCTTCCCTGGGGTGTGGGGCTGACGTTTCTGCCTCGGGTGCTCGGCATCGACAATTCGGGCCGGTGGTTGTGGCTGCTGGAGGCCAACGGGGCCGTGGCTCTCGCGCCCGAGTTCGGCTCGGGGCCGCAGTCTCCGGGACTGGGCAGCGTGGCCGTCCGCTACGCGGTCGACGACGTGACCGTGACGACCGGCGTTCAGTTGCCACTGAATGACGCGGTGGGCGTTCCACTGATTCGCGCCGTGGTGGCCCTGGGGTGGGCCCCACGATTCTACGACGAAGACGGCGACAGCATAGCGGACGATCTGGACGAATGTCCCGACCTGGCCGAGGATCGGGACGGATTCGAGGACGGCGACGGCTGTCCTGATCCCGACAACGACTACGACGGCGTCGGCGACGACGCCGACCGATGTCCCGGCGAGCTCGAGGACGCCGACGGTTTCGAAGACACCGACGGCTGTCCTGATCCCGACAACGACCGAGACGGCATACCGGATGGCGAGGATGCTTGCCCCGTCGAGCCCGGCCCAGAAGAATCCCACCGCCGCGGCTGTCCGCCCATCGACACCGACGGCGACGGGGTGTTCGACCACGTCGACCGGTGTCCCAAGCAAGCTGAGGACCGGGACGAGTTCCAAGACGAAGATGGGTGCCCGGACCGGGACAATGACGGCGACCGCATCGTCGACCGCGCCGACGCCTGTCCCAACGAGGCCGGACCGGTGCGGTCCGAGCCGGAGCTCAATGGCTGCCCCAGCCCTGACCGGGACGGCGACAGCTATGATGATCAGGAGGACGAGTGCCCGGAACAGCCAGAAGACTTCGACGGTGTCGATGACACGGATGGCTGTCCCGACGACGCTGGAGATCAGCCCGCGCCGCAGCGTCCAAAACCCCTGGTCACGCTGGAGGAGAAGGACGACGACAGGGTGGTGAAGTGGCGGACGGCACCCAAATTCGTCACCAGCGACGAGTCCACTCGCGTGGACGAAGCCTCGCTGCCCACGGCTCGGGCGCTCGCCCAGATCCTGAATGCCCATCCACGCTGGGTGCTGCTCGTGGGAGTCCGTCCCGAGCAGCGTGACGCCACCTCGCAACAGGCGGCGCTGACCCGGGCCTTCACTCTGGTGCAGCTCTTGCGGTCGCTCACGCACCGAGATCAGGTGGCCGAGCCCGTCGGTTGGGCTACCGTGAAAAGTCAACCCGGGGCGGCGCGCTGGGGAATCGGCATCAAGGTGATCGAGACTCCCGAGAAGAAACCGCGCTCCAAACGGCGGCGGAGAGGCCGACCACGGCCGTCATCGCCTCCGCCTCGAGGCGGTGTGCCCTCTCCGAACGCTGCCCCCGGTCCGCCCCCTGCCCCGGCCTCGGGCGGCGCGCCCAGCGCACCCGAAAGGCCGGCGCCCAAGTGATCCGCAGGACACCAGTCTTCTGGTTCGGCGTCGCGCTGTTGGCGCTCGTCGACGGGGCCAGGGCGCAGCCCGCTCCCCCAAACCCTCTGCAGCGGCGACTGCAGGCCCTGCAACGACAGCTGCACGCACCAGAGCAGTCGTCCGTGAGCCGGGCCGCTTCGCTCAAGGACAGACGAGGGATCGAGCTCGGCAAACGGCTGCTCGGCTCCACTCAGGAACAGGAACGTCTACGTGGCGTGCGGCGACTGGGATCGGTCGGCACACCGCAAGCACTCCAGGCGCTCGTCGACTGGCTGGACACTCCCACCGGTAGCCAGCAGAAAAGCCGTCTGGTGGCGGTGCGCTCGCTCGCCCCGCACACCCGAATTCCGCTGGTCCGGCAGGCCTTGGTGAGAATCATGGCGGTGGGTGCCGGGCAAGCGCAGGACGTCGATCGAATCGGCGAGGAGGTACGGCGGTCGGCGGCGCTGGCGCTGGCCGCGTCGCGAGACCCGGACGCGCTGGCCGCCCTGGCCAAGGCGTTGCGCCGAGAAGGACCGACGGCCGAAGCCGCGGCGGTAGCGCTCGAAGCGCATCCGCCCAGCGATCTGGGACCGTTGGTGCAGGCACGGGGCAGTCCAACGCGCACGTTGGTGAGACTCCTTGCGCGTCTGGACGATCAGCGCGCCTTCCATCCACTGCGAAGCTTCGTGCTGTGGGGAACGCCAGAGGTGAGAACGGAAGCGGCCGTCGCCCTCACCGAGTTGGGAGCCTTGGAGACGGTCCCGCTCGCACGCCACTGGCTCGAGCACGAACGGGAGTCACCACTGGCGCGCCTGGCGGCAGCACGGATTCTCGCCCTGGCTCACACTGCAGACGCTGCGGAGGAAATCGCGAGGCTGCTGCAAGACGCGGACACCCGCGAAGTCGGACTCGACCTCGCACTGGTGGCCCCACACCCCGATTTGGTCGCCCCCTTGGAGAAGCTGCTGGACGGTGCAGACGCCGCCACCGACTCTCGAGTGCTCGGCGCCATCGGCCGCTGCGGAGGAGAGCGCGCAGCGAGCGTGCTGGCCGCTCAGCTCAATCGACCGGACCGGGGATCTCAGGCCGCCTACGCGTTGGCGGTCACCCCGCATGAGGCCGCCAGCGACCGATTGGAGGCCGCGCTTCAGAGTGCTGGCACGCGCCGAATGGCAGCCCGCGCCGCCGTGGTACGGGAGCTCGCCCTGGGCGAGGCCGTCACCGGTCTCGAGGCAGCACTGGAAAGCTTGCTCGCTTCCGGGCAGCCTGCTGATCGAGCTGCTGGGGCCTGGGGCCTCGCCGCTCGGGCTCCGGAGCGGGTGCGAGAGCTACTGCGTTCTGCGCATCCGGAGGTCGTGGGCGCGGCGGCAAGCTTGGCGACCACGCGCGAATCGGCACGCTGGGCCGCCCGCCGGCTGCTGCGCGAGCCTGCTGGGCCGACTCGCACCGCCCTGAGCATCGCCCTGGTTCACCAGACCGGTGCAGACCTGGTCCCGACTCGGTTGCTGGTCGAAATGGTCGAGACCGGCGGCGCCGCCGCTCCGCTAGCAGCCCGTGCCCTGGCCGCACGCGACTGCGACGAGCTTCGCCCGCGAATCGAAGCGCTATTCGAGAACGCGGACGCCATGATGCGCATCCACGTGGCGCTGGGTCTGGGCACAAGCCACTCGCCCGACGCGGTGGGGATACTGGACAGAGGATATCGCGCGGACGCGAACGCCGACGTCCGCCACGCCGTGGTGGTGGCGCTGAGCCACCGCACCGAGCGCCCGCGCCTGAGGACCTTGCGTCTGGCCGCTCGCCTGGACGGTGATCCGAAGGTCCGCGAAGCGGCACGCCTGGCTCTCCGCGGACAGCGCCTGCTCGAATTGCCGGCCGGGTCCGGCACCTTCTGGCTCACCGTCTCTTCGTCGTCGCCCCGAACGGCTGGCGCTGAGCAGCCCCAGGCCGCGTTGCTGCAGACCGCCACCGGGTTGGCGCTGCCGCTGGTTGCGGCGCCAGACGGCGCCATAGTGGTCACTCGACTTCCAGCCGGCCTGGTGCGACTCCGACTTGCCACTCCGGCCCGATCCAGTCAGGCTGCGCGCAAGAGCAAAGGCGCCGGAGGAGCGCCGTGATCATGGCCGAATCGAAGAAGCGGGTCCGCAGTGGGAGCAAGAACGCGGGTGCCGATGCCCCCAAGACTTTCGAGGATACGGTGCAGCGGCTGGAAGGCATCGTGGAACGCCTCGAGAGCGGTTCGCTTCCGCTCGAAGACTCGCTCGCACTGTTCGAAGAAGGAGTCCGGCTCGCTCGGGCCTCTCAGGAGCAACTCGACCGTGCCGAACGCCGGGTAGAAGAGTTGCTGGGCATCGACGAAGACGGCAATCCGGTGGTGCGCAAGCTGGATGGGGCCAAAGGGGAGTAGCGGGGGTGCCTCCGGCACGGCAACAGTCCGTGGTCAACACCGCCGCAGCGTTGCTGATTGGTAACGAGCTGCTCAGCGGCAAGGTCCGTGAAGCGAACCTCTTCGAGCTGGCTCACACGCTCCGAGCACTCGGGGTTCGCCTGGAGCGAGTCGTCATGGTCTCCGACGACGTGGCGGCGATCGCCGCCGAGGTCGCCCTCCTCAGCTCGCAGTATGACGTCCTGTTCACGAGCGGCGGGGTGGGGCCCACGCACGACGACGTGACCATCGAGGCAGTGGCGCAGGCCTTCGGGGTCGCTACTCACGTGGACCCGTCAGTGGCCAAGCTCCTGAGCGACGCCTACGGGGAGGCCTGCTCGGAGGCACACCTGCGCATGGCACTGGTGCCGGATGGTGCCCACCTGACCACGAACGACGAAGTCCCGTGGCCCACGGTGGTGATGCGCAACGTGTGGATGCTGCCGGGAATTCCGGAAGTGTTCCGCATGAAGCTCAGCGTGATTCGCTCCGCCCTGCGGGGCCCGGCACCATTCTTCTCCCGCGCCGTATTCACGCGGTTGGACGAGACCGACCTCAAGCCGCTTCTCGATCAGGTCGTCGCGGCGTACTCCGACGTCGAAGTGGGCTCGTACCCCAAGTGGTTCGACCCGAGCTACAAGACGAAAGTGACGTTTGACGCGCGCGAACGGGAGAGACTGGAATCGGCTCTGGCTGCGTTCATGGAGCTCATACCGCAAGCAGTGGTGATTCGGGTGGAGTAGCGTCGTCGGCTCCCCCGGAGGTGGCCAGGGTTGGCGCGTCCCGCCAGGGGGCTCCCCGACGCGGGAAATCACCCAGAAATGCCTATTCCGCCGACGGTGGGGTGGCGGCCAGTGCCAGCTCGGTGGACACGCATTGCGCCGCCCGGCGGCGCAATGCGTCCGGCACGGTTCGTGCTTCTGCCTCGCCGTGCGCAGCACAGGTTCTCGATCTTCTCGCTGCTCGCCCCTGCGTGACCAGGCGCTGCTGGCAGGGGCCGAATCTCTGTCGGACGTCGAACTGATCACTCTGGTTCTCTCCGCGACGGGGGCGACTGCCCCGCGCGCCGCGCAAATCGCTCAGCTGCTCGAAGAGACCGGAGGGCTCGGCGGTGCCGCGCGACTGGGAGCTGGAGGTCTGGTGTCCCGACGGCTGCTGTCGACGACCGAGGCGTCCAGGCTGTCCGCAGCGCTGGAGCTCGGTCGCCGCGCACTGCTGCACGCACTGTCGGATGAGCGCCAAGTGGTGGGCAGCTTCGAGTCGGTTGCCGCCTGGGCGCATCCACGCCTGGCGGGTCTTGAGCACGAAGAGGTGTGGCTGCTCTTGCTGGATGGCGCCAACGGCCTGAAGTTCGTGGCCCGGATTGCCCAAGGCGGCTTGCACGGGTGCGCGCTCACACCGCGGGACGTGCTTCGGCCGGCATTGCGCGCTGGGGCGAGTGCGATGGTCCTCGTCCACAACCACCCGAGTGGGGACCCCACGCCGAGCGTGGAGGACCTGGAGATGACCCGAGCCGTGGCCATCGCCGGGGACGTCGTGGGCGTCCCGCTGCTCGACCACGTCGTGGTGGCACGTGGCGGTGCGGCGTCCTCGTTCGAGGCCGACCCGAGGGCGCGGTAGCGTCCTGTGGTGGTCGCCCAGCCCCCTTGACCAGTCCACGCTCGGCGGCGAAATTGCCGCCTTTTTGGCCCGGAGGCGCAGCAGTGACGTTCGCTCCGTACCGGGCCTCGGTCCACCCCGTTCGAGGCCACTGCGCCCCTCGCGGCCGGGTGAAACCGGCCGTTAAGATGGCCGGCGAACGCAGGGTCCGCTATGGTCCCACTTCGATGTTCCGGAGTGAGGTGCAGTTCGCCGCCCTGACGGACGTCGGCAGGCAGCGCGAGCACAACGAGGACAACTTCCTCGTCGACAAGAAGCTCTCGCTCTTCATCGTGTGTGACGGCATGGGCGGGCACGCGGCGGGTGAGGTTGCCAGCGCGTTGGCCGTGCGGATCGTTCACGAGGAGATCAAGAAGGAAGCGGATCTGCTCAACGACTACCGGGAAGGCAAGACGGGCGCTGCCAAGGTCAGCAAGCGCGACGTCCTCAACCTCCTGGAGTTCGCCGTGACCCGCGCCTCGGCCCGAGTGCACGCCGAGGCCGAGAAGGATACGAACAAGCGGGGGATGGGCACCACCCTGGTGGCGATCCTGCTGGCCGGAAACCAAGCCTTCATCATCCACGTCGGTGACAGTCGGATCTACCTCCTCCGGGACGGAGTTCTCGAGCAAGTCACCGAGGACCACACCGTCTACAACGAGCTGATCAAGCGAAAGAAGATCCCTCCGGAGCGCATCGCGGAAATTGCACCGCGCAACGCCATCACGCGCGCCGTCG
Source organism: uncultured Polyangiaceae bacterium (assembly GCA_964610275.1). GTDB lineage: Bacteria > Myxococcota_A > Polyangia > Polyangiales > Polyangiaceae > JAFGBI01. The sequence goes on from CAZSVU010000144.1 coordinate 8,529, forward strand.
GCGTGTACGAGCACGTCGAACCGGAGACGCTGGTCATCGACGCGCTGGACGGGGATCGCTTCCTGCTCTGCTCCGACGGGCTCAGCGGATATTTCGAGGAAGATCTGGCAGGGCTCGGCAAGTTGCTGGCGGATCCCGACGCCGACGCCGCGGCGAAGTCCCTCATCGACGCCGCCAACCTCAGAGGCGGCAAGGACAACATCACGGCCGTCATCGTCACCGCTGGCGACGTCCAGAGCCGCGATGAGTCGCGGGCGAAGATGCTCCAGCTCAAGCGCGAGACGCTCGCGCGGATGCCGCTGTTCCGCCCCCTCAACGACCGAGAGATCTTGCGCGTTCTACAGGTGACGGACGTGCTTCCGTATCGCAATGGCGACGTCGTCATTCGTCAGGGCGACAAGGGCGAGGAGCTGTACATCGTCCTGAGCGGCCGCATGAAGGTCCTGCGCGGGGAGGCCGAGGTGGCAACCCTCACGGCGGGCGAGCACTTCGGAGAGATGGCTCTCATTCGCAGCCAGCCGCGCTCGGCCTCCGTCGCCAGCGACGGCCCTAGCGAGCTCATCGTCTTGCGCCGATCCGAGTTCTTCGAGATCCTGCGGAAGGAGCACCAGCTCGCCGTCAAGCTGCTGTGGCAGTTCTTGGGCGTGCTCGCCGACCGCCTCGCAGAAACCACGCGGGAGCTCGGAGATGCGCGGCACGAGCTGGCGGCCGAGGACATCACCTCCGAAGTCTTCGCCGAGGAAGACGAGGAGCGCGTCACCGCGGTGATCCCACCCCGCCCCCAGGGACCGAGTGAAAAAAAGGGTTGAGGGCACCGGCAGGATCGGGTGACGGGCCAGGCATCCCGTCTGCCGAAGGGGTGCCCAAGATCCCCAACGTCGGCGCGACGGCCGGCCTGGAGTCCAGACCCCTCCCGGCGGACCCGGACCGGCCACGTCGCGACAATCCGCCGTCTCGGGAGGAAAAGCGCTTCGGATCCGGGCCACGAGCCGTGGAGCCTCATTGACAGTTTCGCCCCCGGACCGGTAGCGTGCGCTACCAAAGGCGACCTCGAAGGGGCTCCAACGCGTGAACAATCCTGCTGTGATCCGGCTGAGTCTGAGCGTGGGAGCGGCCGCCACGGTGCTGGCTGCCGCCACGGCCAGCCAAGCGGACGAACCGCGCAAAGTCTCCGAGCCGTACGTGCTCAACGAACCCGCTGAGATCACCCAGGTCGTCGACGCCTTCGACGAAGGTGACGTCTTCGACCTGCACCTGAGTCTCGGGTACCAGCACACCTGGGAGCAGTCGAAGATCCGCCGGGAGTCGCACATCACTCAGCCCGGCCTCACCAGCGGAGGCTACACCAGCGACAATCTCAACATCGCCGAGTACAAGCGGACGACCAATCGCCTGAACATCCGGGGCGACGTCGGCATCTACCGCGACATCGCCCTCGTGCTGCGACTGCCGATCGTACTGTCCGACGAACGGGAGTTGACCGGGCTCGACGGCAGCCAATCCCAACAGAGCTTGGTGCTGGCAGGGCGACCTGGCGAGCAGTTGTTCTCGCTGCCCTTCGAATCGCCCAAGCGGAGCGGCTTCGAGTACTTGGCCGTGGGCCTCGATTTCGCCATCTTCAACCAGTATCGCGATCAGACCAAGCCGACGTGGATCTGGGGCTTCGAGGGCCGTTTCAACATCTCCGAGCCCATGCATGCGTGCAACGCCAAACCCGGGCCCGGGCAAGAGCAGTGCGCGTATCCATCGGACATCAACCGGAACGGCGTGCCGGGTGAGTATCCCAACTCCGAGGTCGGCAACCTCGAGGGCACCGGCTTCAGCGGTGGTCGTGAAGCTGGGGTGAGTCGCGGCACGACTGGGCTCGAGGTCCATTCGTTCATGTCGCGCCGCATCAAGTACATCGAGCCCTATGGCGGCTTTCGCGCCCTGTTCGAGTTTCCCACGAATTCGAGCGACTACGGCGCAGTGGACCTCGAGGGATCCCTGGTCAACCATCCGCCGCTGCGCGGCTCGCTCTTCTTCGGCCTCAGCGTGATCCCCTGGGAGATCCGCGACCAGTTCCAGCGCGTGACCATCGACATGCGCTTCAGCGGCACCTACATCTCGGAAGGTCGCGACTACTCCGAGCTCTTCGATGCTCTGGGTTCCAGTGATGCGGCATCGATGCGCGAGCCCAGGTACGCGAGCTACTGCGATCCGCATGATAGTGACTGCGTGCCCGATGGCCAGCAGATTGACGCACCCTCCGTGGTGAACCCGAACTCGCAGAAGGTCTACAACACGGGTCTGGCCGACGTGCAGCAGCACGCCACCCAGCAGGTCAGCACCCAGCTGACCTGGCAGGCTGGCGAGTACGTCAAATTCAACTTCGGCGGTGCGTACACCTTCACGCAGTCGCACATCATCACCTACGACCAGGCGTGCAACCCCGACTTCAGCGGTGATATCAGCCAGTCGGGACCTTGCATCGCGGGCGAAGGAACGAGCACGCGCACCGCGACCGGCATTCCCAACCCCAACTATCGCGCTGAGATCAACTCGCCGGGGCGGCGCTTCAAAGTGGACGACGGAGTCCGCATCGACGGGTGGATCAACGCCACCGTCATGTTCTGATTCACCGGGAGGTGACGTGGCACGTCTCCGGGCGACTCGGGCGTTACGGAAGCCGAAAGTCGCTGTCGCGGGGATGGTCGTCAGCGCGCTAGCGAACGCGTGGACGGCAACCGCGCACGCGGACTCCGACGATGCGCTCGTGCTACCCACGTTGGTTCGGTCGGTGGATCGCCCGGAGACACTCCACCGTCCTGACGCGAGCAGCGACCCCCGGCTGGCGCGCTGGGCGCGGCAGCTCGACTGGATTCTGGGGGAAGCCGCCCAGGACCTGGGCCTGACCATCGACGTGACCGCACGGCCACTGATCGCCTCCGCGGAGCTCAGCGAAGCAGAGCTGGTGACCCACGCCCGGGATTCATGGGTCATCTCACCGCGCTTGAGTCTCGTGGGGAGCAAGCTCCGAGTGCGGATTGTGGCTGTGGCGCCCGGAACCGAAGTGATCATGGTGCGAGTTCGCGAGCTGGAGGTCCGCGAGCTCGAAGTCAGCGCCATGGTCATGATGCGGGACCTGATCGTAGCTGGCCACGGCAGGGCAGCTCAGCCCGTTGACGTCGATGCCACGTCGCCCGTCGCGAACGAGCCTGCCGTGACTCCGGCTCGCTCCGAGGGCCGTGCCGTGCTGGCGCTCAACGGAGCCATCCTGGGCGGATACGTCGGTTTCTCACTGCAGCGAGCCAGCGGGAGTGATGACGCGCGGCTGCTCTACCCCCTCATCGCCCTCGGTACCGGCGTGGGACTCGGCGCGTCCATGATCGCGGCCAGCGAGTGGGATGTCGGTGTCGGCGATGCCTGGTACTTGTCCGCGGGCGCCTGGTGGCCCGCAGTCAGCGGCCTGCTCTTGGCGAGAGCCTATGATGTCCAACCGGTTGAAGACCGGTTCGTCTACGGGCTGGTGGGCGCTTCCTCGGGCATGACGCTGGCGACGATTGCGCTGAGCCTCGAGCCGATGAGCCAGGGCGGCGCCACGCTGACGCATTCCGGCGGCGCGTGGGGCGCCGTGCTCGGTGGGCTGGTGGATCTGTACGCCCAAGGACGAACGGACGAGCCCCCGGTGCGAGGGATGGGGTACGGGGCCGGGATCGGCGTGCTCACCGCGGGTGTCCTCGCTACCCAGGTCGACCTCACGCCGTCACGCGTGCTGCTCGTCAACCTCATGGCTGCGCTGGGTGGTCTGACCGGCGCCGCGGTGGCCAGTCCATTCGTGTTCGGCGAAGAGCGTACTGCAACCGAAAACCGAGCCTGGCTGGCCAGCATGGCCGGTGGCACCGTTCTGGGCGCCGCGATCGGGTTTGGCCTGACGGCACCGGCCGCTGTGCCCGGAGACTCCGTCGCACTGTGGGCTGCAGCGCCGTACGCAGGCGTGATCGCAACCAGTCCGGATCCGAGCGGAAGCCCCGCACTGGGCGGAGGCCTGCGCGGCGTGTGGTGAAGACGCGCCACACGTTCTCGGTGCCCGAGGCCGACGCCGGCGAGCGCCTCGACAAGCTGCTCGTGCTGCGGGGGATCGTGCGCGGGCGACGGCAGGCGGCACGGCTCTTCAGCACGGGTGCAGTGCGAGTCAATGGTCGTCGCGTGGCCAAAGCCCACGCGGTGGGGCCAGGTGACGACGTGGTCGTGGAATACGATGCTGGCGACGCACACGCTCGCCCCGAACCGGGCGCGCCGCTCCGCGTCGTGCTCGAACGGCCAGAGCTGGTAGTCGTCGACAAACCTGCAGGACAACCCACGGCGCCGCTCTCCGGATTGGAGCTCGGTACGTTGGCCAATGCATTGGTGGGCAGATACCCGGAGATGCAGGGGGTCGGCTACGGGCCACTCGAGCCCGGCCTGCTCCACCGTTTGGACACTCAGACCTCGGGGGTCGTGCTGGCCGCACGGCGTCCGGACGTGTTCGAAGTGCTCCGCACGGCACTCGTCCAAGGGTCCATCGTCAAGCGCTATCTGGCGCTCGTGTCCGGGACCGGGCTGGCCCCCGAGGGCGACGTGACTCGCCCCCTACGTCCGCACCCGACGGATCGGCGTCGGGTGGTGGTCTGCGAGCGACCGGAGGCGGCGACGGCGGCGCGCGCCGCCTCCACCCGCTGGCGTGTGGTCGAGCGCTACGCAGACTTCACACTCGTCGAGCTCCTGGCCTCCCGGGCCTACCGCCACCAGATCCGGGTCCACCTGGCGAGCCTGGGGTGTCCACTCGTCGGCGATCAACTCTACGGGGCTCCGCCGGATCCACGTCTGGGAACCCGACACGCGCTGCATGCCAGCACCATCGCCTGGCCTGGCAAGGCTGAAATCGGGGGATTCGAAGCCGAAGTGCCGCTGCCTCCCGACCTCGCCGCGCTATGCGGCTCGCCGCATTCGGGGTGAGGACGCTCGACGCTGGCGTTCACCCGTCGGGCGCTGGTCGGTGATGCGCTCCGCGATCCGTTCGACCAGCGCCAGCGTCAGCCGTCGCGTCGGCAACTTGGGTCGGATCACCGCCACACGTTGCTCCGGCTCTCGACCACGTATCCACGAAACGTGACGCTGCAGCGCCGTGTAGGCGTCCGAACCGTCCTGCACACGGACCAGGACAAAGGGCAACGCAACCGGTCCGCCCCCACCGTTTTGGTACTCCAGCCCCACCTCAATCCCACCGAGTCCGGGCAGCGCACGACGCGGCGTAACCAGCAGCCGCAGCTCATCGGGCTCCTGGCTTCCCGTGGGAACTCGCGCCCACGCCACCGCCTTCAGGCCTCGGCGTCGCAGCCGCTTGGCCAGGTACTTCATCAAAGGGCGAGGATGGGTTGCCGGATCGGCGGGTAGCTCGCTCGCCCTGCCCGTGCAGAAGATGGGGAGTAGACATGCCGCCGCCAAGGCAAGCAGGAGTGCATGGTACGGCGAAACCGGTAGCAGCCGAACCGCACCGTAGCCGAACGCCGCCAGGGCGGTTGCGAACAGCAGGAAGCCCGAGGGAGCTCCGGTGTCGAGCCAACGCCCCGGGAGCTTGAACCGCCGCGACGCGAGCGCGTCGGCGTCATCCAACACGAGCCACCGCCCCGGGCCCCGCAGCGGCGCATCGGAAAGCGGCCCTCGGTGGGCCGCCAGCGCCATGGACAGGACGAGAAGCACGCCAGCCAGCGTCGGCTGCGCCAGGAAAACTGCGACCCCCACGGCGGCCGAAAGAGACGCTCCGGCCAGCGCCGCCCGCAGGGCAGTGGGGAGCGGCAGCAGGGCGCGCGCGCGCGCATGACGAACCGCACAGCTGCGCGAAAACGCCAGCCACTTCAGCACCACCAGCCCGCCATAGACCAGGGCGATGGCAAACGCGATCGCGATCAACAGCGCCCGTTGGCGCGGACTCGGTACCGAAGACTCTTCCTGGGGAAACTCGACGATCTGACTGGGCCCGGGCTGCGCGTAGCCATCGAAGGCTCGTGCATCTGCCGTTATCCGCCAGACGACTGGCTCTCCCTTGGCGATGTGCGGTCGGACGATCTCGAGCTCGTCCCGATCGGGCGCGCGCCGCAGGTTGCTCAGGAACACGCCTCCGGGATCGTCCGCGAGCCCGAGTCCAACCTGCTCCGAGTCGGTGGGGGGAAGCCGAGGTTCGAGTTGAGCCGCGGGCACCCGGAAGACGACACGCGCCGAGTCGATCCCGTCCGCAAACCGCGGCCCCACCCAAGTGACCTGCACCCTCGATCCTTCCTGGGTGATGAGGTCGCGCTTGCCGAGCTGGGTACGGTAGTTGAACCGAAACAGATAGGTTCCCCGCCGGATGCCCTGCTTGTGATCGATCTCCAGCTCGAGCGTCCCGTCGTCCTTCAGCTCGAACAACAAGGGGATCGGGGATGTGGCGGTGCGCCCACTGCGTGCGGGGGCGACGGTCCCGTCCGGCAACAGCTCGGCGTCCGTGTCAACCCCGCCGAGCTCGAGGGTGCGCAGCGGTCCGCCGCGGACCCTCAGCATCAGCTCGTGAGCTACGGTGGCCGAGCCGTCACGCCCGAGATCGACCGTGACGAAGTCGGACAGCACCGAGGTTTCGATCCAGGCGCGGGCGCCAGGCGCCAGCGTCACGGTCACCATCGCCAACGCCACTGCCAGGAAATGTCGGTGATTCGCCCACACTGTAGGTGTGCTGGTTACATGGAGCGGCGCATTGGACCAAGTTTTCGTAGATTTCGGCCATCATGGGTCCGGCGAGGAGCAGACGGCCAACGCGAGTCGGCCGTATGGCCGACTCGATGCACCGGCCAGGTCGCGGGTCAGCTGCCGCCGAGTCCCGACGACACCCCCGCCGCCACCGCGTCTCCTGCTCGGAGCGATCGTCTTGATCCAAGGCCGCCACCGCGTCTTCCACCACTGCCTTGGGCACCCTGAGCCGCACCCTGACCTGGGTGGTCGAGCCCGTCCGCTCGATGGTGGAGAAGCCGAGAATGGGCGTCTCTCCTCGGTGCGGAGCTCGCTCGAGCGCGGCGCTGAAGTCGACCTTGTCCGGCAGGACGCCCCCCAACAGCCCCGGGCCCAGGAGTCCAGCCAGCGTCATGAACCCACCGCTCACGGCGCGTTCCCGCTTGAGCTCACCGAGCCCACTCCGACCAGCCAATGTGGCCCGGCTACCGCCCTGCCGCACCAGCGCCAATTTCTCGTAGACGACATCACGGTCAGCCGAAAACGCCACCCAGGTGATCGCACCATCGGGCATGACGACCAGGTAGACGGGGAGGGGTCTGCCCTTGATGAGCTTGTTGTCGTCGAACGAGTAGTGCGAGAAAGCCTCGCCGGGAACCGCAAGCTCGTACACCGTCGACCCGGGCGCAAGACCTCTGCCCGTGGCGCGCCCCACCTTGATCCGCGGAAGCTCACTCTTCTCCACCTTCAGGCGGGTCTGCAGGAAGCGGCGTAGCTGTGGATCTCGGTAGGCTTTGATGAGCCGGTCCAGGTACGCCTTCACGCGCGCTGGCTGCTCCTCAAACCCCATCAGCATCCAGCCCAACTCACGACGGGCGGTTTCACGCTGCTGGTCGGCCTCGTTGCGCTTCTGGTCAGGCAGGGGATCGACGTTCCCTTCGGCAGATACGGTATGGCCGGCACTGATCCACGTATCTTCGATGATGCGAACGATCTGATCCCGCACGCCCCCCGGCAGCTTCTCATACGCTAGATAGCCGTCGAGCAACTCGGCGAGCGTCCGCCGGATCTCGGCAAACCGTTTGGGGTCGCCACTCACCCCATAGGTCGCTCGGGCAACGTCGCTGGGCAACCGCCAGAAGAGGTCAGGTGCAACCCCGCTCCGTGCTGCCGCTTCGTGCGTGGACTGCACGCTCCACGATTGGCTGCCCCGAAAGGTGGCCGAGAGGAAGAACTCCAACTCGGCAGTGCCACTGTTCGCGTTGAGATCCAACGACACTCGGTCCAAGTCGTCCAGAAGCAGCAGGAGTTCGTCGGCGAGGCCGTGAGCCGCGTCGGCGAGAGCACGATCGAAGCGGGGGCTCCCCAGCTGCAGTTTTCGCAGCTGCAGGGCGAGTCCGGCGGATTTGAGCTGCCGCAATTGGCGACCGTACGCTTGTCGGAAGGGCTCGGCGCGTACTTCCAGGTGGATCTCACCGCCACCGAGCTCCTCGTTGGGAAGGCCTCGGGTGACGTAGGGCAACAACGCATCCACGTCGGCGGGACGCTCACCACAGACCAGGCGAGCCGGCGTGGGCCCGACCGACGCGGCCACAGCGCAGGAGAGCTCGCCCCCGTCTTCGATGACGTACACCCCCGCGCTCACCTTGCGCAGGCTTTCGCCCTTGTTACGAATGAAGTCCAAGGCCTGACTGAGCGAGTTGAGCCCGAGTGAGAACACCGCGTGCGGCTGTTCGAACCGCTTGGCGGGATCCGGTGCCAACGCCACGGCAGCTTCGAGCGGAGCGTCTAGGGCTACGGCCGCAGCCAGGTCTGGCTCCTTCGCCTGCAGGAGTCGCCGCCAATCGAAGGGCAGATTCGTCCAGGCCATGAGCGTATCGGCCGTAACTCCCGGCTTGGACCAGCGCGCCACTGCGACGAGCTCTGCCGGCGCGGGCACCGGGGAGAGATCAGGCGACTCCTCCAGCTCCAGCGCCGTGCCCCCTGAGTCGGCAATCTGGGCTCCCGTAGAAGGCGTTTCGGCGGTGGGTGTGCCGGCACCGCCGCAGCCTGCCAGAATCCCCATGGCGACGGAGAGTGCGATTCGAGACAACGAACGATTCATGCCGGCGACTATACGCCGTCACAGCCGTGGGGCAGCACAAAAGCCGAAGGGCCCAACCCTGTTGGGCCCTTCGGCAGCACGCGGGAAGCCAGCGATCCAGCGCCAGCCATCGCTTTGAAGCTCAGCTCGTCTCTTCGAACTCCGCGTCGATGACGTCGCCCTTCTTCTTCTCGTCGCCGCCGTCTGCTCCGGGCGGCGCGCTGTCTCCGCCCTGGCCGCCGGAGCCGGGCGCCTGCGCGCTGGCCTCGTACAGCTTGGTGGCCATCGCGTGTGCCTCCTTCTCGAGGCGACCGAGCACATCTTGGACCTTCTCGTCGTCTTGCTTTTCGGCGGCCTCCTTCCCCTCGGCGATCAGTCGCTCCAGGGTGGAGACGTCGCCCGGGTCGAGCTTGTCCTTGTTCTCGCCGATTTGCTTCTCCAGCGTGTAGCAGAGGTTGTCCAACTTGTTGCGCCGCTCGATCTCCTCGCGCCGCCGCTTGTCATCCGCCTCGTGCTGGGCAGCCTCACCCACCATGCGGTCGATATCATCGTCACTGATTCCGCTGCCGGCGGTGATGGTGATGCGCTGGTCCTTGCCGGTCGCCATGTCCTTGGCGGTCACCGACAAGATGCCGTTGGCATCGATGTCGAACGTGACCTCGATCTTGGGAATGCCCCGCGGTGCCGGTGGGAGCCCCTCCAGATGGAACTTGCCCAACGTGCGATTGAAACGTGCCTCCGCAGCACGTGAATCTCCACCGACGTCTGGCTATCACTGGCGGTCGAGTAGATCTCCTTCTTCTGCGTAGGGATGGTGGTGTTTCGGGGGATCATGACCGTCATCACACCGCCGAGGGTTTCCACTCCCAGTGACAGTGGAGTGACGTCGAGCAACACAACGTCCTGCACGTCACCAGCCAGCACGCCGCCCTGAACCGCGGCGCCAATGGCCACGACCTCGTCCGGATTCACTCCCCGGTGTGGCTCCTTCCCGAAGAACTCGCTCACCGTCTTCTGGACGAGCGGGATGCGCGTCGAGCCGCCCACCAGGACCACCTCGTCGATCTCGCTCGGCTTCTTCTTGGCGTCGTCGAGCGCCTTCTGAGCAGGCACCATGGTCTGCTCCACGAGCGGCTGCATCATCTGCTCCAGCCGTGCCCGAGTGAGTTGCTTCTGCAAGTGCTTCGGGCCACTCGCATCGGCAGTCAAGAACGGTAGGTTGATGGTGGTTTCCTGCTTGGTCGACAGCTCTATCTTGGCCTGCTCCGCGGCGTCCTTGAGGCGCTGAATCACCATCTTGTCGTTGGAGACGTCGAGGCCGGTATCCTTCTTGAATTCGGCCATCAGCCAATCCATCAGCGTCGCGTCGATGTCATCACCACCCAGGTGGGTGTCACCGTTGGTGGCAATCACCTGCACCACGTTGTCCCCCACCTCGAGGATGGAGATGTCGAAAGTTCCACCGCCGAAGTCATAGACCGCAATGACTTCGTTCGACTTCCGGTCGAGTCCGTAGGCGAGCGCTGCCGCGGTCGGCTCGTTGATGATCCGACGAACGTTCAGCCCGGCAATCTTGCCAGCGTCCTTGGTCGCCTGCCGCTGGGAGTCGTTGAAGTAGGCTGGAACGGTGATGACCGCGTCGGTCACCTTCTCGCCGAGGTAGTCCTCCGCCGCCTTGCGCAGCTTGGCCAGGACCTTCGCGGCAACTTCCGGCGGCGCCATGGCCTTGCCGCGAGCCTCGATCCAGGCATCGTCGTTGTTCGTCCCCTTGATGACCTTGAACGGAACGCGCTTGCTCTCTCGCTCGACCTCCCTGAACCGCCGGCCGATGAACCTCTTGGCCGAGAAGATGGTGTGCTCGGGATTGGTGACGGCTTGGCGCTTCGCGATGGTGCCGACCAGGATCTCTCCCTTCTCGTCCCATGCCACCACGGACGGCGTCAGACGGGAGCCCTCCTCATTGACGATGACCTTGGGCTCCTTTCCCTCCATCACGGCAACCACGCTGTTGGTCGTGCCGAGGTCGATGCCGATGATCTTGCCCATTTGCAATTCTCCTGAGTCGCTGGTGTGACCTCGCGGCAACAGGCGTCTGTCGCGATGACCCCGTTCGGTCGCGGGCCAACAATTCCCCAGAGTTAGGAGCTGGGGCGTCAGCCAACTTAATCACCCGGTGGCGCGGGTCAACGTGGCAGTGCCGACATTTCGAGCCGCTCCGGGAGCGACGCGGTTTGGGCAGGGGCGACCACGCGAATCAGGTTGACACGCCCCCCGGGGGAGGTACCCTCCGGCCCCTTTCGGGGCCGTAGCTCAGCTGGGAGAGCGCCGCGTTCGCAATGCGGA
>CAZSVU010000145.1:0-19589 GCA_964610275.1 uncultured Polyangiaceae bacterium
GGACGACGAGGACGACGAGGACGACGAGGACGACGAGGACGACGAGGACGACGAGTATCGGGCAGTGTCACGTCGCCGAGAGGAAAAATCTCGCCGTCGACGCTCGGACCCCGACGACGAGGACGACGAGGACGACGAGGACGACGAGGACGACGAGGACGACGAGGAGGAACGTCCCCGTCGCGCCCGACGCGCCGCACCGAGCAGGCGCCGTGCGCGCGGCGGCAAGCGCCGCGCTCCCCCCCCGCCCCGCCTGTCGGAATCGGAAATCAACTCGCCCAAGAAGCAGACGCTCTACCTACTAGGAGCCGTGGCTGCGATGACCGTTTTGCTCTGGGGCGCGGCCAGATTCGCCTGCAACGCACATCCTGCCGCCTCCAAGCGGCCGCGTCACGCCACCACCGATCAGTTGGCTCGAACGCCCAAGGGCGCAGCCATCGAGCTGCAGGATCGCTGGGCCGGGAACAGAATCGTCGAGGCGCTGGAGCTCGCTCGGGATGACGTCGAGAAGCAGCTCACCAAAGAGCTGCAGGATTGCGAGGCAAACCTATCCGCCTGTGACGCGAAACGCCAAGCGCTGGAGGGGAAGGTCATGACCATGGGGGAGGTGCTCAGCCGCGATGCACGCAAGGCCACTGTCAAGGTCACGAGCACCGTGGGCGACGACGGCCCCAAGAGCTATCTCATCGAGCTGAAGGCCGAGGGGCCGCTCTGGAAGGTGGTCAAGCGGACCCCCCAGTAGTCGTGACACTCGCCGGCATCGAGTTGCTCGCCTCGGAGGTAGTGCGGAACGCAGCGGGCTCCGCACTACCTGCAGCGCGTTCGGGACGAGCTCACCGAATCAGAGCATGCCCTTGAGGTTCAGCATCTCCTCCACGTTGGGCAGCACCACGAGCTCGACGCGGCGGTTCTGGTTGCGTCCCTCGTCGGTGGCATTGCTCGCGACCGGATCCGTCTCGCCATAGCCGGCAGCGTGGAGACGCCTGGCGTCCAGCCCGCCGCCTCCCTCTTTCGCGTCGACCGGGTTGATCAAGTACAGGAGCACCTGCCGCGCGCGCATGACGCTCAGACCCCAGTTGTCACCGAAGCGGCCACCCTTGAGCGGCTTGTTGTCCGTGTGTCCGGCGACCTGATAGTAGCGGCTGGCCAACTCGGCGTCGCCGCGAATGACCTTGGCCACCTCGCCCAGCACCTGCTCGCCTTTGGCCTGGAGCTTGTCCTGTCCCGACGCGAACAGCACGTCACCCGGAAGGCGGATGACCATGCGGTTGTTGCGGATTTCCACCTTGAGGCCGAGCTCGGTCAGCTTCATCAGCTTGGCGCGCAGGACTTCGAATCGCTTCCTGATCTTCTCGAGCACGGCCGCGCGCTGCTTGTACTCGTTCACGGCTCGGCGCAGTTCGTCCAAGCTCGCTGACAGCTGCTGCTTCTCGGCTCCGGCTGCCTCCAACTGCTGATTGAGATCACCCAGGTTGACCCCCATCTTCTCGAGTTGCTGCGAGAGACTCGCGACTTTCTGCTGCGACATCCCCAGCTGTTCCTCCAGCCGGGCCCGCTCGGCCTTTTCTGCCTCGAACTGGCGAGTCAACTGGTCGTACTTCGCCAATTGCGCCTGCCACTCCTCCTCGGAGTAGCCGCATGCCCCCACCAAAAATGCCGCCAGGAATACCCACCAAGCGCGTCTGATCACGAGTACCTCCTACTGTGTGGCTCCAACCCTCAGAGCTGTCGGACGGCTCCGGTCACGCCACCGCTCCGGTTCGGTCAACGACGGCAAGAAGCTGGGCCTGCTCGGGCAGCGCGTCAACCCCCCGGACGTCGCCAATTGGACCCAGCGCGCGGCGACGTCTGGTTCGCGGACCGATACAGACGCTTTGGCTCCGGTCACCTTCGAAGGGTGACCCAAGTCGCCGGGTGCCTGCCCAGTCGGGTTCCCGGCGGCCCCCGAAATGATGGCCAAAGCAGTCGAACTGCTAGAAGGTTGCCGGTGCGAGGCGTAAGAAAGCCCGTAGCGGGCCTCGAGCGCGACTGGGACGGTCGAGCCCGTCCCGGGCGGGCTCTGGCCATAGGGACTTCCTCCCATCAGGATCGGCAATGGCACACATTCTCGTCGTCGAGGATGAGCAAGACCTGAGGCAGGTGATCGAATACAACCTGCGGCAAGCGGGCCATGACGTGATCTCGACCGGTCGGGGGGAAGAGGGCCTGCGTCTGGCCCGAGCTGAAGTCCCCGATCTGATACTGCTGGACCTGATGCTCCCGGACCTGCCTGGCACGGAGCTCTGCAAGGCGCTCAAGGATTCGCCGAAGACCCGCGACATTCGCGTCGTGATGGTCACGGCCCGCGGAGAGGAGATCGACCGTGTCGTGGGCTTCGAGCTCGGCGCGGATGACTACATCGTCAAGCCGTTCAGCGTGCGGGAGCTTCTGCTTCGCATCAAGGCCATCATGCGTCGCGGAGCGCCGAATACGGGGGACCCAGAAGGTGTCGTCGACTTCGGTTGCCTGAAAGTGGACCGCGGCGCACATCGGGTCTGGGTCGACGAAGCGGAGATCGAGCTGACCGCCCTGGAGTTCAAGCTACTCCTCACCCTCTACGACCGGCGTAATCGGGTGCAGACGCGGAGCGTTCTGCTCGAGGACGTCTGGGGCATCCAGGCCGACATCACCACGCGTACGGTAGACACCCACGTGAAACGGTTGCGCGAGAAGCTGCTGGGCGCTCGCGACTACGTCGAGACGGTGCGTGGGGTGGGGTATCGATTCGTGGGGTCGCCCGACGAGGCCAGCCGTTGAAGCTCGGGATCAGGGCGAAACTCTTCATCATATCGGTTGGGGTGATCCTGGCCGCGGGGGTGGTTGCGCACCTCTACCTCCGTGCGCAGCTCGAACAGACGGCGGCGGTACGCATTCGTCAGCATCTGGCAGTCCGTGCTGATCTGGTGGGCATGCGAGCCAGTCAATCGCGTGCGGCCCTTGATGACATTCCGGCCTGGCAAGCGCTGGCCGTCGAATTGGCCGGGCGCGCCCAAGCTCGTGTGACGCTGATCCGGAAGGACGGAGTCGTTCTGGGTGATTCGGGCGTCGCATTGGCGCGGATCCGTCACCTTGAGAACCATGCCGATCGCGAAGAGGTGCGAGAGGCGCTGGCCTCAGGGCGGGGGCAGAGCGAGCGGTCCAGCGCGACCCTGACGCAGCGGATGCACTACTCCGCGGTCGTCTTTCGTCGCGACGGGGTGCCCATCGGCGTGGCCCGGTTGGCCATGGCCATGACCGAGGTCGACACGGCGGTCGCACGACTGTGGCAGCTCTTGAGCATCGCCACGGCGATCGCGGCCGCGATCGCCGTGGCGATGTCGATGCTGGCGGTGCATCTGTTCTCGAGGCGTGCCCTTTCTCTGGTGGCGACCGCGCGCAAGTTGGCCGAGGGGGACCTGGAGGCGCGCAGTGGTCTGGCGGCCGGCGACGAGTTCGGAGAGCTCGGCAGGGCTCTTGATCAACTTGCCGGCACTCTGGCTGACAGCGTGCAGCAGCTTCGCGACGAGCGAGATCAGCTGAGCGGCATCCTGGCCGGCATGGAAGAGGGAGTGCTCCTGCTGGCTCGAGACGGACGCATCGCGCTCGTCAATCCTGCCTTGCGCGAGATGCTGCGGATCGAAGCAGGCGCTGAGGGCCAGCGGCCGGACGACGTCATCTCCCACGAAGGTCTGCTGAGTCTATTGGCCGCCGCACGGACCCGCACCCAGTCCGTGAGCGAAGAGGTCGAGATGCCCGGCAGCAGGCCTCGCATCCTACTGGTGCGGGCGGCCCCGCTGCAGGGCGCGCCCGGAGGGGTGTTCTGCGTGTTCGTGGATTTCACCGAGATCCGGCGCCTGGAACGTCTGCGTCGCGATTTCGTCGCCAATGCGTCGCACGAATTGCGGACACCCGTCACTTCGATCCGGTCCGCCGCCGAAACGCTCACCACCGCCATCCAGCGAGATCCACGGGCGGTGGGCATGTTCGTCGAAATCATCGATCGCAACGCGGCACGTCTGCAGGGCTTGGTCGAGGACTTGCTGGATCTCTCTCGAGTGGAGTCGCGCGAGCTCGACCTGCACCTCGAGCCCATCGGGCTCGAACGAGCCTTCTCTAGCGTGATCGAGCTATTTCGCGAACGAGCCGCCAAGAAGAACATCCGGCTGCTGCAGCACACGAGCTCTCCCGACTTGGAGGCGGTGGCCGACGAGGTGGCGTTGGAGAACGTGTTGAGCAACCTGGTCGACAACGCCGTCAAGTACGCTGGCCCCGACACCGAGGTCCAACTCCGTGCCGCAGAGGAAGGGGATCGGGTCCGCGTGTCCGTGGTGGACACCGGGCCCGGAATCGCCGCCCAGCATTTGCCGCGGCTCTTCGAACGGTTCTATCGCGTAGACACCGGTCGTTCGCGGGAGCTTGGCGGTACCGGTCTGGGGCTGAGCATCGTCAAGCACATGGTGGAGATCCTGGGTGGACAAATCCAAGTGGAGAGCACCCCTGGGCAGGGCACTACCTTCAGCTTCACGTTGGCTCGAGAGGACGGCTCCCGGGAGCCGGACGCTCCAGCGCGCGACGCGGCGGACTGACGGCGCACCAGAATCAGGTCAGAGCTCCAAGACGACAGCACCGTCCAGAATGGCGATTTCTCCTTCGCGTTTGACGTGCATGCCCCCCCCCAACCGGTAGTAGCCCCGCGCCGGGAAGGCCGCTTTGTGCTCTATCAGCCAGCCCGACTCGATGCGTTCGGCCAGGACCGACTCGTTGGCAAAGTCGGTCCCCGCATAGGGTGCTGGGTCATGGAGAATCAGTGCCGCATCGTCCCGGCCGGGGGCCACCACGGTCAGCCAGTGGCCTCCGTGTCGGCGGTACGCACCGCCCCCTTCGCTCTGTTGGTACCAGCCGACGTTGATCCACGCAGCACCGCCGCGCTCCACTCCGGCACGGATCCAATCCAGCTCGGGCACCTTCACCCCGCTCGAGAACTCTCGGGGGTGGCCCCGCCAGCCTTGATACCTCAGCCGACGGTAGGCACAGCCGTGGTGCTCCATGTACCGGTGCAGTCCCCGCAACAGGCCGATGCCCCCTGTGCCACTCTTCCAGCTGGTGCCCATGTACCGGTTGGAGCTCAGCTGGTGGACCAGGTCGATCTGCTGCTGCTTCAGATTCTCACCCTTCGCAATCAGGCCCGGGCAGCGATTGCGGCCCAGCCACATCAGCGAGTTGCTCACTGCCACTGGTCCGCAATACGAGTTGCCTCCACCTCGCAGCCCGAGCTCCGGATCGGTTTGGGTCAGATCCGGTATCTCGGAAAACTCGTCTGCGGTCGGTTCGGTCGTGCGCGGCAGGGTCTCTGCGGAGGGGACGGCTGTTGCCTCGTCCGCAGCGATGGTGGGCGGGTGCTCCGATGGTTCGGCCGCGGCCGCGGATGCCGCGACCTGCGGGAGCGGGTCCGCGCCCTGGCTGGCGATGGCCCCCGAGGCGGCCCGCCACCCCCACGGGGCGAGCGCGGCAGCTGCCACGACCAACGGTACGCTCCAGCGCTTCACGACGAGACAGGCTTATGCGGTTCCGACTGGCCGTGTCAAAAACCTCGAAACGTTCGGTCTGCTAACCGACCCAGGCCCGCGCGTTGGCGAAGAGTCGGAACCAGGGGGCGTCGTCTCCCCAATCGGAGGGGCACCAGGAGTGCTGCACACTTCGAAACACCCGCTCGGGGTGGGGCATCATGATGGTGACCCGACCGTCAGGAGTGCTGAGGGCGGTCAGGCCTCCCGGAGAACCGTTGGGGTTCTCTGGGTAGTGTTCGGTCGCCCGGCCGCGCCCGTCGACATAGCGAGCGGAGATCAGCCCCGCCGAGCGGATTCGGTCGAGCTGGGCCTGGCCGTCAAACTCGGCGCGCCCTTCTCCGTGGGCCACGGCTATGGGCAGGCGCGCGCCGGACATGCCGCGGAGGAGTATCGACGGGCTGTCCATCACCTCGACAAGAATCAAGCGACCTTCGAACTGCTCGGAACGGTTCTTGATGAACCGAGGCCAGTCGTCCGCGCCGGCGATGAGCTCCTTGAGCGCAGAAATCGCCTGGCAACCATTGCAGACGCCCAAGGCGAAGGTGTTCTCGCGTTGAAAGAATTGCTCAAACTCCCGCCGCGCTCTGGGGCTGAACAGGACGGATTTGGCCCAACCCAGGCCCGCCCCGAGGACATCACCGTACGAGAACCCTCCGCACGCCACGAGCCCGCGGAAGGTTTCGAGCGTCACTGCGCCAGACAAGATGTCACTCATGTGGACGTCGATGCTCGCAAACCCCGCCCGGTCGAACGCGGCGGCCATTTCGACCTGCCCGTTGACGCCTTGCTCGCGCAGGATGGCCAAACGCGGCCGCTCCTCGACCGCGGCGTGGCGAGCCACCTCGGGGCCCTCGGGCCTCTCGGATGGGTCGAACGTCAAGTGTGGGCTCAGGCCCGGGTCCTCGGTGTCATCGATCCGCTCGTGCTCCTCGCGTGCGCACTCGGGGTTGTCTCGCAGCGTCTGCATCCGAAACGTCGTTTCCGACCACAGCTTCTGGTAGTGAGTGCGCGGCGCAGCCAAGAGCTCGCGATCTTCCCAGGTGAAGACGATTCGGTCGTCGTCTCGCAGTTGTCCCACCACATGACAGAAGCGCCCCGGCCCGCGGCCGAGTCCACGCCGATCGAGCTCGTCCAGGACGCGGCCGGTGTCGTTGCGCCGCACTTGAATCACGGCGCCCGGCTCCTCGCTGAACAGAGCGCCGAGCGGGACGTGGCCGGTTCCGTCCAACCGGATCGTGAGGCCAGTGTGGCTGGCAAACGCCATCTCGCACACCGTGACGAAGAGGCCGCCATCCGAACGGTCGTGGTAGGCGAGCAGTCGGCCTTCGCGGCGCAGCGCCTGAATGGCCTCGAACAGTCCCCGCAGGTGATCAGGGTCATCCAGATCCGCGGGCTCGGACCCGACCTGGCCGTACACTTGCGCTAGCGCCGAGGCGCCGAGGCGGCTCTGTCCTCGTCCGAGATCGATTAGGATGAGGTCCGTCTCTCCACCATCGGTGCGAAGCTGCGGTGTCAGCGCAGCGCGGGCGTCACTCACCGGAGCGAAGGCCGTAACGACGAGTGATAGAGGAGCGACGACGCTCTTCTTTCCGCCGTCCCAGAGGGTTCGCAACGACATCGAGTCCTTGCCTACTGGAATCGTGAGCCCCAGCGCCGGGCAGAGCTCCATGCCCACCGCGCGCACGGCGTCGAAGAGCGCCACGTCCTCTCCCGGATGACCGGACGCCGCCATCCAGTTGGCGGAGAGCTTGATGTGGGTGAGCGCCTCGACCGGCGCCGACGCCAGGTTGGTCACAGCTTCGGCCACCGCCAAGCGAGCAGCCGCTGCGGAGCTCAGCAACGCCACGGGTGTGCGTTCGCCCAACGCCATCGCCTCGCCCTGACACCCTTCGTAGTCAGTCAGGGTGACCGCTGCGTCCGCTACGGGAACCTGCCATGGGCCCACCATCTGATCGCGGGCGATCATGCCGGTGACCGTCCGATCACCGATGGTGATCAGGAACGTCTTGTCGGCCACCGTGGGCAGGCGCAGCACCCGTTCGGCCGCGGCGGGTAGCTCGATTTGGGCGACGTCCAAGGGAGTGGGCGTCAGAGGCAGGCGCTCGACGTCGCGCGACATCTTTGGGGGTTTGCCAAAGAGCACCCCCAGAGGCAGATCGATGGCGGTGTTGCCGAACTGGCGGTCGTCCAGGCGAAGTCGCTCTTCCAAGGTGGCCTCGCCGATGACCGCGTAGGGACATCGCTCCCGAGCGGCAATCGCGCAAAATGCTTCCATACGGAATGGATCGATGGCCAGCACGTAGCGTTCTTGTGCTTCGTTGCACCAGATCTCCATGGGAGACATGCCGGGCTCGTCGTTGGGGACCTCGCGCAGCTCGAAGCTGCCACCGCGGCTCGAATCGTGGATGAGCTCGGGCACGGCGTTGGACAGTCCCCCGGCACCGACGTCGTGGATGGACACGATGGGCGAGTCCATGCCCAAGGCGCAGCAGCGGTCGATCACTTCTTGGCAGCGCCGCTGCATTTCAGGGTTGTCGCGTTGCACCGACGCATAGTCGAGTTCGGCGTGGCTGGCCCCCGAGGCCATTGAAGAGGCCGCGCCCCCGCCCAGACCGATCAGCATGGCGGGGCCGCCGAGCACCACGACCTTCGCTCCGGGGGGAATTTCGCCCTTGTGCACCAACTCGGGCCGGATGTTGCCTAGGCCACCGGCCAACATGATGGGCTTGTGGTAGCCGCGCATCTCCCTGCCGGCGGGGCCGTCGAAGCTCTGCTCGTAGGTGCGGAAGTAGCCGGCCAGGTTAGGGCGGCCAAACTCGTTGTTGAACCCGGCTCCCCCGATGGGCCCCTCGAGCATGATATCCAGCGCCGATACGATGCGATCGGGTTTGCCGTAGTCCACCCCTTCCCACGGCTGCAGGGCTCCCGGAAGCCTGAGGTTCGACACCGAGAAACCCGTGACTCCGGCCTTCGGCTTGGCGCCCCGACCGGTGGCACCCTCGTCGCGGATCTCCCCGCCGGATCCGGTGGAGGCTCCGGGGTAGGGCGAGATCGCCGTCGGGTGGTTGTGGGTCTCCACCTTCATCAGGATGTGAACGTCTTCTGCTTGCCGCACATAGGCTTGGGTGAGGGGGTTGGGGAAGAACCGCACGCCCGGCTGGCCCACCATAACCGCCGCGTTGTCCCGGTAGGCGGATAGCACTCGCTCTGGGGTCTTGGCGTGGGTGTTGCGGATCATTTCGAAGAGTGACCGCGGCTCGAGCTGCCCATCGATGGTCCAGGCTGCGTTGAAGATCTTGTGGCGACAGTGTTCGGAGTTTGCCTGTGCAAACATGACCAACTCCACGTCGGTTGGATTCCGCCCGAGGTCTTGGAAACTCTTCAGCAGGTAGTCGATCTCGTCTGGTGCCAGCGCCAACCCGAGCTCGTCGTTGGCGCGCGCGAGTGCAGTGCGACCTTCGTCGAGCACGTTCACGTGGCTGAGTGGCGTGGGTTCTGCGCGCGCAAACAGTCGTTCGGCGGCGCTCGGGTCCGTAACCACCGTTTGCGTCATGCGGTCGAACAGCAGCGGGGCGGCTGCCTCCACCTCACTTGCAACGAGCGGTTCGCTACCCTGCGCCACCAGGGAGTACAGCACCCCGCGCTCGAGGCGCCGCACGCAGTGCAACCCGCAGTTGTGAGCGATGTCCGTTGCCTTCGAGGACCAAGGCGAGATGGTGCCGAAACGCGGTAGGACCAGCAGCGTCGCACCCCTCGTAGGCTCGGCAGGCGGCGGGGGACCGTACGTGAGCAGCCGCTCCAGCAGGTTGCGCTCCGTCGAGGCGAGCTCCCGATCCACCTCGGCGAAGTGACAGAACTCGGCGTGAATTTCGCCGACAGTTGGGGCAACGGCCGATACGGCCTCGAGCAACTTGACTTGGCGAAAGGTCGAGAGCGCTCTGGCACCACGAAATCGAAGCACGGGATCCTCGCTGATTGACTCCACCGGTCGGTCGGCAGGGCGCCGCCTTTCTGGCTCAAGTGTGGTGGGGCGGCAAGCCGTGCAGATCGAAACCGGCGTTTGCGCGCTCTGGCTGCGTCTTGTCACTGGTGCCGTGCAGGCGGTGTGCGAAGTGGCACGCACCAGCGGCAGTCAGGGAATACGCTGAGGGCCGGCCCGCTGGCATGGCGTGGCAGTTGTGGTGCTCCATGCCGAACGGCCTCGGCGCCTGGCCCTGCTCGTTGTACCGCGCGGTTCGTGGGCGGCGATCCGGGCGGTGCGCGACGCACGCGCGCTGGGCAGATGCTGCTTGCGGCGCGGGGGACTGGCGCTTGCCAATCCGCGGCGAGTGAGCCACATCTCTCGGGCATGTCGTTCACCGCGCGAGACGCACCCCTCATCGATGCCGCCCGCGACGGCGATCGAGGGGCCATCGTCAAGCTCCTCGAGCGCTACCGTGATTCGGTGTTTCGATTCGGCATGAGAATGTGCCAGAGCGACGCGGACGCCGAGGACGTGGTGCAGGAGACGCTGCTGACCGCAGCGCAGAAGATCGACACCTTCCGAGGTGAGGCGTCGTTCTCAAGCTGGCTCTACGCCATCGCCCGGAGCGGTTGCTCACGCCGGCGGCGCACCACCCGGCGTGAGGCCCCGGTCGATCCCGACGTCGTAGTGGATTTTTCGGCTCAGCCTGAAGAGGCCGTGAGCCAACGTCACTTGGGCGCCATCCTCGAGCGCGCCTTGTTCTCGCTCGAACCCGCCTACCGTGAAGTCCTGCTGCTGCGGGACGTGGAAGGCTTGACGACGCCGGAGACCGCCGCTGCGATGAGTCTGACCGAGGCGGCCGTGAAGAGCAGGCTGCATCGCGCCCGGGACATGCTGCGTCAGCGAGTGGAGGGTCTGGTGCGACCGGGGCCGAGCGCTCGACCGGCGCCGCGGTGTCCCGACGTGGTGGCGGTGCTCTCGGAGCGAGTGGACCAGGATCTTTCGCCGGCGCGCTGTGCGGACTTGCAGAACCGTCTGGCGAGCTGTGCGGATCCGGCCGGCCAGTTCGACGCTTTGCGAGAGCTCTTGGGGTCTTGCCGCCAATGCCAGACTCGCCAAGTTCCAGAAAAGTTGAAGAAATCCATTCGCTTGGCGATCGTGGCCGCTCTCGAGCAGAAACGCTGAATCCATTCGCGGGCCGCGTGGCTCCTAGGGCTGAGGGTCGCACGGAGCGGCCTGCTGAAGGAGCGAGTCGCAATGGCAACCACGGAAATCACACGCGCGAACTTCGACGAGACCGTGAAGGCGGGCACTGTCGTCATCGACTGGTGGGCGCCTTGGTGCGGGCCCTGCCGAGCCTTCGCCCCGATATTCGAGAGCGTCGCGAAGCAGCATCCGGACGTCGTGTTCGGCAAGATCAACACCGAGGATCAGCCGGAGTTGGCCGGGGAATTTGGGATCCGGTCCATCCCGACGTTGATGGTCATTCGAGACGGCGTCCTGCTCTTGGCTCAGCCCGGCATGCTGCCCAAGGCAGCGCTGGAAGACGTTGTGTCCCAGGTCCAGGCGCTGGACATGGACGAGGTAAGGCAGAAGATCGAACAAGAGCGCAAGGGAGCAGCTTCACGGGCGACGGCCAGCGCATAGGTTCTCACTCGAACGCAGTTCGAGCGGGCTAGCTTCAGAGCAGTAGAGATGCTGCGTGCCACACCCCAGACCCCCTCGAACGCAGTCCGAGGGGGTCTCAGTTTTCGGGCTGAGGCAGTGCCGCATCCATCCCGAGAGGCGTTCCAGCAGGATTCAAGGGGCGACCCGGGAAGCTGGATCCGCAGCAGATCTACTGCGTTGGGACGGAGCCCCCTCGAACTGCGTTCGCGGGGGGTCAGAACCCGCCCGAGCCGCGCCAGTAGGTGTGGATGTCGCCGTAGCCGTTCTGTGAGCAGTACGACTCGCCGTCGACCAGGACGTCGAGGCGGTACGGAACGTCGCAGTCGTGTCGGTCGTTCATGTCACCAGTATCACAGCTGGCATCGCTGACGTCGAATTGCACGGTGATCGAGGTGCGGCCGTAGTCGGTGACCGAGCCGACGCTTCGGAACGTGTCGCCGTTGATGTTGTCGAACGTCAGCATAAAGGTGATCGAATGCCCGTTCTCCGGGTTGCCGAACTGTCCGGTGAACGTGCGCGTTTCGGTTCCCATGTTGCGGATCAACGTCGTGTTCGGCAGCATGGCGTCACGGTCGGAGCAGTCGAACTCCGGCATCACGCTGTCGTCGGCATCTTCTACGATACACCCGGCTGCGGTGAAGGCAGTGGCCAGGATCAGCGCCCAAGCGGAAGGTCGGATTTGCGTCGATGTCATGGTCGTCACCTTCAGTTGTTCGTGTTGTAGGCGATCTCGAGCTGGACCCCGAGGAATGCGGAGGAGTACTGCATGCTCTCGGTCGAGATGTTCGTGAAGGCTAGGAGTCCGGGCGAAACCGACACCGGCGACCACTTCTGCTCCGTCAAGAACGAGTACCTGAGGGCCATTCCCGCGTGCAGCCCACCGTGGTTGCTCTTGAAGTCCTCGGTGCCAGTGGCGAGGTTGGCGCCCGCCCGCAGCTGCAGGACGAGCGGATGTCCCGTCTCGTACATCAGGTAGATGGGAATGAAGGTCAGCTTGCGGGAGTCAGAACGCGCCGTCGGCAGATAGCTGAAGCCGATGCCTGCGCGATGCACGTCCGTGAGCTCGTTTCCGAGCAGGAATCCCAGTCGCGGGCCGATGGCGAATACTGACGTTTCCTCCGAGCGTGCATCGGGAGTGTCCCGAAACATCAGAGGTCCGGCAGCCTCGACGCCCGCCCGGATCGAGAAGTTCTCGGTGAGGCTCGAGCTGCCTCCGCCAGTGGCGCCTTCCAGCGTCGCCTGCCCAGAGGCGTTCGCACCGGCCTGCTGCGCAGCTGCCGATTCGGCGATCAGCAGTGCCAGCAAGCAGGGCATGGTGAGCAATACGGTGGAGTTTCGCATACTCTCTCCTCTTCGGTTTCGGGTGCAGCGTCGAACGATGCCCGAGGCTGCCGCCACTTGGCAGATACTACCCCGTCTGATGATTGTCGGTGAACGGCCGACCGACGTCGCCAACGTTGCACTCAAGGGGCACGAGCGTCCACCCCAAGCGTTCGAGTGAGCGAGTGCGAATGTGGATCACGGATTGGATCTGGGCCGTGGGCGGACTGTGTTGGGGGGCCCCGTTCGCAGGCCGGGGTGTTGCGAAGACCCCGGAAAGGCAACAGGAATCCGTTCGGAGCGAGTTCGACGACCGAGGAGGGAAACGCGCTCGCTAGGTCGAGTGCGCCGAGTCAATGGTCGCACTCGCTACGAGGGGATGCCCCGACCGGCTTGTTGGGAGGGGGCCCCGCGCAGCGGGGGAGGGGCTGCGTCAGCCCCTCGAGAACCGGACGGATGCGACTGCTACCGAGGCGTGGGTCGGCTGCGGGCACCCCGAACGCAGGCCAGCAGCCTGCCCGTCACATGTCTCGTTTGGTCCGAGGCGTCAGCCTCGCTAGAGTTCGCCCGGGGGCCGGGTTGACTCCGCGGGCTCGGGAGAGAGGCGTATGACGACTGGACGCAGAAGTTGGTGTTGCCTGGCCACGCTGTTGGGGCTGACGGCATGCGGTCAGGATGAGCCGTGGGTGGCCGGAGCCGGTGGCGCCGGGACCGAGGTGGAAGCGGGCGGTGCGGCCTTCCCGTTCCCCCAGAATCGGGAGAGCGAGCTGTGTGAGCTTCCCGAGGCCATCGACAACGCGCGCGTGCTCCAGGCCTACGACAAGTGGAAGGACGAGCTGGTGACGGCATACGGCGCGGCTGGCTTTCGTCGGGTCATGCGCCCCGACACGCCAGACGGGATCGATTTTTCGACCGTGTCCGAAGGCATCGCCTACGGCATGCTGTTGGCGGTCTACTTCGACGACCAGGCGTTGTTCGACGATCTCTGGCAGTACGCGCGCCTCTGGGCCGACGCTTCGGGTCTGATGAACTGGTACGTCGATCCCCACGGCCAGACCGCTTGCCCGGAGCGAAGCGGCTGTGGCGCCGCCACGGACGCGGACGAGGACATGGCGTTCGCGTTGGTGATGGCCCACCGGCAGTGGGGGGGACGGGGGAGCCTCGATAGGCCCTACTCCGAACATGCGCTGGAGCACATTGGGCGCGTTCGCGAGCACGAGATCGTCAGGCAATCCGACCCGCTACTGAGTGGGCTACCACTGACCCTACTTCGGCCCGGCGACGCCTGGGGCGGCTACACGCACTTGAACATCTCCTACTTCGCGCCAGCGTTCTATCGCGTTTTCGCTGAGGTGGACGTCGAGCACGCCGACGAGTGGCACGCGTTGGTCGACGGCTGCTACGCGATCATCGACCGCACCATTGGCGCCGAGAACGGCAATCTCGATACCGGGCTCATGCCGGCCTGGTCACGAGGCGATGGGACCTTGGCCGCCGATGGATCGGCGACGCACCATCAGTACGACTCCGCCCGCATCCCGTTTCGAATCGGTCAGGACTACTGCTGGTATGGGGACCCACGCGCGAAGGAGTACCTCGACAAGATCAGCGAGTTCTTCGTGAACGAGGGTGTTGCAGGCATCTACGATGGGTATGACTTGGATGGAACGCCACACCCGGACGAGCACGCCTCGGGTCGGCCTTCGCGGTCGGCCGTGTTCGTCGGGTCGGCGGCGGTGGGTGCGATGAGCGACGCCGGCCATGCAGATTTCGTGCAGGAAGCCTACGAACGCGTTGCCACTCTGGAGCTACTGGAGCGCAGCCGCTACTACAATTTGTCCTGGACCGCGATGTCGCTGGCGATGCTCAGCGGGAACTACTGGCCGCTGCGCGCTGCGGAGCCCGCGGACTGAAGCTCCCTGGCGCCCGTTTCGAAGCTGGCTCGCTCGGGGGACAGCGCACACCAGCTGCGCGCCATCCTACAGCGGTTGAACCGACTCGTAGGTCACTCCATTTAGCTCGATCGTCCACTCGCGAATTGTGGTCTGTCCGCTGGAGTTGGGGAAGATCTCGTTTCCGATTTCGAATCGGGCAACCCAGAGATCTTGCGAGTAGCCCTGGCTCACCGCGAAGTCGAGGTACGCCTTGATATCGAGTGAGGTGTTCACCGACGTGCCCAAGGGGCCGTTTGAGATCCTGGCCTGGAAGTACTGCCACTCGTCCCAATTCGTATTCACCCAGAGGTTGTAGCCGGGGCCGCTACCGCTGAACGATCCGCTCGATTCCGGCGTCTCGGGCCAGTAGTCGGCGGTCCAGGAGAAGAAGGCCATGAGCTCTGCCATGATGGCAGCACCGTCGGATGCGGGGCCCGTTCTGGGGTCGCGGTTCACCAGCCACGTCTCGAACGTGAGATTGTGGCGGCCGTTGGCCGACCCCTCGGTGCGGAGCGTCATCGAGGCAGATTGGATGTCCCGGATCTGCAGGGGCAAGGCGTCGGTCGACGAAGGCACCTCCTCCCAGGGATCCTGCGCGCGTCCCCAGGGATTGATGCCGAACTCGACTTGCGGGAAGTTCGGATTGGTGTTGTCGCCGACGTCGCCACGGTTCCAACTCCACCCATAGCTTCCGTCCTGATTCACGAAGACGCACTGCTCGGCATAGCCCCCGGCTTCCTCGGTTCCCCACTTGTTGTTGAGGACGCGGAAGTTGCACACGTCGTAGTTGGTGCCGAGGTCGCAGGAGTTGACGGGTGAGGTCACCGCATTGGGGCACGAGGTCTCTCCGCCAGTGCCGGGATCGCCGCCGGTTCCGGGGTCGGTGCCGCCCACGCCCGGGTCGGTGCCGCCCACGCCTGGGTTGGTGCCGCCGAGACCGGGGTCGGCGCCGCCGAGACCGGGGTTGGCACCACCGAGGCCAGGGTTGGCACCGCCGAGACCGGGGTTGGCACCACCGAGACCGGGGTTGGCACCACCGAGACCAGGGTTCGCGCCGCCGAGACCGGGGTTCGCGCCGCCGAGACCGGGGCTGCCGCCGCCGAGACCGGGGCTGCCGCCACCGAGACCGGGGTTGGCGCCACCGAGACCGGGGCTGCCGCCGCCGAGACCGGGGTTGCCGCCACCGAGACCGGGGTTGCCGCCACCGAGACCGGGGTTGCCGCCGCCGAGACCGGGGTTGCCGCCGCCGAGACCGGGGTTGCCGCCGCCGGAGCCGGGGTCGGTGCCGCCGGACGGAAGGCCACCCACGCCGCTACCGTCGAGGCCGCCAGTTCCACCCGTTGCGCCAGCGCAATCAGGGTCGGTGGTGCAGAGACTCTCGCAGACGCCGTCGGCAGCGCACGAGAAGATTTCCGAAGAACTGTCAGTCGGCTCACTGGCGCAAGCTGCCGCGACACAGCCACCAAGCGCTGCAAGAACCGAAACCTTGAATACACGTCGAGTCATGGCGAAACCCCGTTAGAACTCCAAGATACCTGCGGTGATGGGCTGGGGCAACTGGCAACCATGTAACTGCAGATCTCGTCTGGGGACGGACGAAGCAAACGGCGCCACGCACCGTCGAGTCGGGCGGTGACCGAGGTCGACCGTGTGGTCTCCGCTTGCGACCGTGGTTGCATTAGCAGCGCGGGTCCGCTGGCTAGCATGCCTGCCTGGTTTGGACTGCTGTCGTCGGTGAGATCCATGCATCGAATCCCAATCCGTCCGCAGTCCGTGGTGACCCCAATACAGGCCGCAAACCACGATCGCAGTCCGTCGCCCGAGCCTCGAGGAAGGACGCCATTTCACACCTGTCGCGGTGCACGACGCGGGTCCAGGCGACGCCACCGAATCCATCATCGGCGACCAGATGTTTTCGGGTGCGATAATCACGTACCTGACACCAGGGTTCGGTCTACCAGTTCGAGCAGTATCGCCTGCGCTATCAATAGAATTGTACACTCCGCCCGCGGGCTCGACGCTGTCGATATCATCACGTCGAGGTGCGCGCGTCGCTGGCGGTGCCGCACGGTTCAAGCGCGCACTCTTCGTAACCCTGGCGGTCGCCTGGACGTGCCCTGACTCGCGCTCCCCCACTTAGCGCAGGGTGGGTGGACGGCATGCTGACGAGGTCGCTCGATGGCTGAGCTGGTGGACGGTTCAGCGGATATGAAACACCGTTCGTCGGATCTGCTTGCCGACACGTTCCACGCGGTGCCAGCAACTCTGATCGTTCATGCTGTCCCAGCGGCGCTCTTCCTTGCGGTAGTGCCAGTCCTTGTCGATTTGATAGAAGACCAGCATGCTGCGGGATTCGACGATGTTGGCGATCTCGTTGTTGTGATAGTGCTCCTTGTCATAGTCAGTGAGCGCTTTCTGGCCCATCTCCGAGTAGACTTCGTTGAGCTCGAGCAACAGATCGTTCACCTCTGGCTTCAGCGGGCGGACGTTGAGGCCAATCCGCTTCGCTTCGCGCAGGGTGATGGGGTAGGCGTGCGAGGGATAGTCCGAGTTGAGGTGGCGGCTGATCTGCCCCGCCTTGGTCTCATCCTTCAGGTGATAGGAGAGGATTTCTCGGCACAGGCGGATCGACAGTGAGCTGGCACGGTCCACGGCGCCAATCACCAGCGGATGCACTTGGGAGAAGAGTGCCTGGTACGGATTGGCATCGGTGCGTTTGGCTTTCGCCCCCCAGAGCCGGACTACTCGGGTCAGCTCGTCTTGGCTCACGCTGACCAATTCGTTGTCGATGTCCACCGGCGAGAGCTCGTGGCGCAACGAGGTGTCGATGGCAGTGAGAAAGGCCATCGGCCCCATGCGGATCTCGTCTGCCCCCAACGCCACCATGGTGGCCGCGGAAGCGCACTCCAGTGGCACCAGAGCGTCGAGCCGCGGCGCGTGTTGCCGGAGCAGGTTGATGATTCTCAGTGAGGCCTGGCCACTGCCGCCCTCCGACTTGATGAACAGCGATATCCGCTTGTTGTTCAGGCGCTTGCAGTGCTCGTACATCGCCACCACGTCGTTGTCGCAGACGCTTCCGGAGGGGGAGGTCCAGTAGGAAAAGAAGGCGGTGCCCAGCAACTTCTCCAGTCGTGCGATGAGCCTTTGCGACTTGGCGAAAAGAACGGGAGGCTTCTTGACTCGAATGCGACGCGACGCCATGGCGTCCGCGACGGTAGCACGACCGGCTCTGTTCGTGCGCGGCGACTCTGGCCCCCTCTGCCCGGCCGCGCTGCTGTCGTATTCCGCAATTTGTGGTTGAGGGCCTCGGCGGGGCGAAACGTGGGAGTGCCGGCCCGGTAGAGGAGAGTTCGGGCACGGCGTGGGTCAATCAGCGAGCGCGATTCTCGCTTGCTCATTTGGGGCACGCCTTCCGCACCGGCATGTCCGTGCTGGACTGCCGCGCCCTCGAGCTCGACCGTGAGATGACCCGACATGCACCGAAGGGCGTTTTCAGATTGTTGCCTACCGGGACCAGCACTAGAAGGCAGCCTCAGTCAGGGGGCACCCCCTGGGGAGGCGAGGGATGTACGTCGTCTGTGTCACCGTCTGGGTCAAGCCCGGGTTCGAGAAGCAGTTCATCGAGGCCACGCGCGACAACCAGGTCAACACACGCCAAGAGCCCGGCAACGTCCGATTCGACGTCCTGCAGAAGCAGGACGATCCCACCCGATTCTTTCTCTACGAAGTCTACCGGACCGAACCGGACTTCGTCCGTCACCAACAGACCGACCACTATTTGAAGTGGAAGGAGACCGTTGCGGACTGGATGCAGCAGAAGCGTGCGGGCGTTCGCCATCTCAGTCTGCTGCCGGAAGACTCGGATTGGTGAGGCCAGTGAAGTTCGAGCTGTGCACCGCTGCGCGCATCCTCTTCGAGCGCGACGGCATCGACCGTGTGGGCGAGTTGGCAGCGGGCTTGGGTCGCCGTGCGGCAGTCCTGCGAGGTGGCGACCACCTGGATCGCTCCGGCGCCGTGCACCGCCTGGCAGCGAGTTGCGCCGAGCACGGCGTATCAATGATTCAGGAGCGCATCAGCGGCGAGCCCACGGTAGAGCAGGTCGACGAGGCCACGGCCAGAGCCCGGGCGGCTGGTTGCGACCTGGTCATCGGCATCGGTGGAGGCTCGGCCTTGGACGCGGCCAAGGCCGTGGCCGGACTGCTCACCAACCCCGGCTCCGCTCTCGACTACCTGGAGGTTGTCGGGAGCGGCAAACCCATCGCGCACCCCGCGGCACCGGTCATCGCCATCCCCACCACCGCAGGGACGGGAACCGAGGTAACGCGGAACGCCGTCCTGACTTGCGTCGAGCAGGGGGTGAAGGCGAGCCTGCGCAGTCCGTACCTGCTGCCACGCGTCGCCCTCGTCGACCCGGCGTTGACACATTCGGTGCCCCCGGGCGTCACGGCCAGCACGGGTCTGGATGCGTTGACGCAGCTCATCGAACCGTATGTCAGCGTCCGCGCGCAGCCGTTGACCGACGCCTTGGCTTTGGCCGGAATTCGCGCCGTAGCGAGGTCGCTGCGTCGAGCAGTGCTCGACGGCACGGATGTTCAGGCCCGCGACGACATGGCCGTCGCATCGCTCATGGGAGGGCTTTGCCTGGCCAATTCAGGACTCGGTGCCGTCCACGGACTGGCGGCGCCGCTCGGCGCGACCGTTTCGGTCCCCCACGGCGTGGCCTGTGCGGTGCTGCTGCCGCACGTGATGGCCGCCAACGTCGCGGCATTGCGCGCTCGCGCCCCCGACGGCCCCGAGTTGCGTCGATTCGCAGACGTGTCGGTCGCCTTGCGGGACCAACCCGCGACCCATCTGGCGTCCGCCATTGACGCGGGCGTTGCCCGCGTCGCCGAGTTGGTTCGCTCCGTGGGTATCGAGTCGCTGGGCAAGTTCGGCTTGAAGGAGGAGCACATCACGGAGGTGGCTCGCCGCGCTCAGCGTGCCAGTTCGATGAAGGCCAATCCCGTGAGTCTGTCCGAAGCTGTTCTGTCCGATTGTCTGCGACGCGCCCTGTGACGTCAGCCAAATAGCGGAGCGCAAATGTCGATCACTGGTTGTATTTGCGCCGCACGCACCCCG
>CAZSVU010000146.1:0-19406 GCA_964610275.1 uncultured Polyangiaceae bacterium
AGCGCGGTCCGAACAACGACAGGCGCGGCGAGGGTGGCCGTAGTAGCCACACGGGCAAGGATTCACCGCAGCCACGAACAGAGGACGCGCTGGGTACCAAGCGCGTCCTCCGACCCGGGCGATGCACACCAGTCCGTCCTCCAGCGGTTGGCGCAGTGCTTCTAGCGCCGGCCGACGAAACTCCGCCAGCTCGTCCAGAAACAGCACTCCGTTGTGGGCGAGGCTGACCTCCCCAGGCATGGGCATTCGGCCACCTCCGATGAGTCCGGCCTCGCTCACCGAGTGATGGGGTGCTCGGAACGGCCGCCCGCTGACAATGCCCTTTGCCGGGTCCACCAACCCGGCCACGCTGAAGATGGCCGTGGTCTCGATGGCCTCGTCAAAGGTGAGAGGCGGGCAGATGGTGGGCAAGAGCCGCGCGAGCATGGTCTTGCCGCCTCCAGGCGGACCGATCATGAGGACGTTGTGGTTACCCGCCGCAGCGATCTCCAGCGAGCGGCGCACCGCGGCCTGGCCGCGGACGTCGCTGAAGTCGAGGTGGCCGCCGGCCATCTTGTCCGGTGCAAACTCGGTCCTTGGAGCGGGCGGGAGCTGTTGCTCGCCCGCCAGGTGCTGGCGCAGGTCGTCGAGGGTGCGCGCGACCCGCACATCCATCCGCTGCACCAGGCCGGCTTCCGCGGCGTTGCCCGACGGAACGATCGCGGCCCGCGTGCCGCGGCCGCGGGCGCCATCGAGTTGGGGGAGTACGCCGCGAATGGGCTGCAGCCCACCGTCCAGAGAGAGCTCGCCCAAGAGCAGCGTCCCGTCAGATGCCCCTGGCGATAGATGACCGATCGCTTCCAGCACACCGACGGCGATGGCCACGTCCAGTGCCGCACCGCTCTTACGAAGCTCGGCTGGCGCGAGGTTGATAGTGATGGCGTACTCGTCGAGCAGGACGCCGATTCGAGCCAGGGCGCTGGCCACCCTGACCCTGGCCTCGCGCACGGCTGCCTCGGCCAAGCCCACCATCTGAAAGAAGGCCGGACCGCGGGTGCAGCACACCTCGACCCGGATGGGATGCGCTTCGAGCCCGATGAGCGCGCTGCTCAGTGCGGTGGTGAGCCCCAGAGGCTTTCCACAGATCGAGCCATTGGTGGCGGCAGTGGCGACCACGGGGCAAGGGAGTGCAGGAGGCGTGCCAGGTGCGGTCAGGTCCAGTTACCTGCGGAACCGGTGTGCCCCAGGGTGGCGAAGCGGTGGCCAACCGGTGGCGACGGCCAGCAGCCTGGCTGTCGGGTAAGGCCGCACCACCAGACCGAGTGCATCGGTCTGCCACGCCATGGTGGCCGGTCGGAGACCCCACGATGGAAGGCGGTCCCGAACGCCAGGGCCGTGCTCCGGACAACCTCGTCGGTGCCTGCCGCGCCTCCGGCGAGCCCTGCCAGCGTAACGCGGAGTACAGTACGGAGGGTTGCAGCTGTCCGACGTCGGACGCGTGTGACCAGCCGGTTTGAAGCTAGCCCCCGCATCGGCGATCGTTCCTGTCGCGGCCGTTGAGCGCATTCCGGGTTCGGCCTCGGATTCTGGGTCGGACGGGACAGAGGCGCGCCAGGACCCTGGGCTGGCTCACGCGATGCCTCGCTGGAAGCGACTCCTAGCGATTGACGCACGCGGCGTGGCCTTGGATATCACCAAAATGAACGACGCTGCCTCCGTGACGCCCGCAGCGGAGTGCGCCTCGTGCATGGCTGCCCGCCGCTGCTCCAGGCAAAGGATTGGCACCCCGTCGGATCGAGCCAACCGATGGCGGAAGGCGTTATCGACCCAACACCGTCTCTATGCCGTCGAGCACGGCGGAGAGTCTCTGGCGGGACAGCTTTCCGATACGCTCGGTGGCCAGCGAGACGTCGATTGCGGTGACGAGCGACACGTTCGCGACGGAATCCCGGTCCAGACCAGTACTCCGCTTGGGTAGCAGGACGTTTCCCAGCGCATCGGCCCAGCGAAGATTGCTGGTCAGGGGGACGCAGACGGTTGTGCTCAGCGTGCTGCAGTTGAGGGCGTCGGCCTGAACGATAACCGCCGGGCGTCGAAACCCGGGCCCCGATCCGCGCGGGGGAGGAAGATCTACCCAGACCACGTCGCCTTGCGAGACTACCATTCGACCTTCTCGAAGACGCGACGAGCGGCGGCGGTCATTTCGTCTTCCGATTCGACGTCAGCGAGGACGGCGTTCCACGACTCGGTCACCATTTTCGGTGTGTGCCGCGCTAGGAATTCTGCCAACGCTCGACTGTAGAGCTCGCTGCGGCTGAGCTTGAGACGCTTGGCCAGACGCTCTGCTGACGAGAACACTTCGTCGGGGACCGAAATGGCCGTCTTCATACCCATAGTATAACCCAAGGCTGGTGCCGGTCGAACCGGCCATCCGACGGTGTGTTTGTGCCCACACCCTCAGCACGTTGTGATTCCCGGCCGCTGCAATCTCGAGCGAGCGGCGCACCGCGGCCTGGCCGCGGATTCGCTCGGCTCCCCAGAGCCGATTGCTCGAGGCCATGCGGCGAATGAGCTCGATGACGTCGGCAGAGAGGCGAGGCTGTGGCTTGCTGGGCTTGCGTGACTTCCAGCGCCAGAAGAGACGAAACTCTCCCGGTGCCAGCGCAGGATCGTGTCCGGCTTCACCAGCAGCACGGCGTTGCGCCAGTTGTGGACGAGCCGAGAGAGCAATACCAACAGGCCGCGCTCATGCGGGCGGAACGCGGGGCGTTTGACCTTGCGGGACGTGACGATCAGTTGTTGGCGGAGCAGAGTGTTCTCGGCGAGCAGCTCCCTTCGCGACCGGGTCAGGTCCATGGCGAATCCGGCAACGAGAGGCAGAGGGCGTGTGGCCTCGCGCAGCGCGATCGCGACGCGGTTGGCCGCGGACGTGACGGCAACTTGAAGTCGGCGTCGGAGGGTCGACAGCACGGAGTGGATCTGGCCCAAGACCGCAGAAGCTACAAGCTTGTGGATACCGGAATCCTGAGTGATCCTGGGGCGGAGGAAGCGTGGAGCCAGCACAACAGTCGCGCCGGGTGCCCCGATCTCGACCGGTGCGCGTGAAGGTCCAAGCATCGAAGTACGGCGTGTCGCACTCAGCGGCGGTCTGCTGCACGACTTCGTAGCTGCCGTCGCTCCGACGCCAGACGAACGCGGCAAGGAGGGTCCGAGTCCACGGCACGTAGGCCAGCCGGTTGCCACACCGCACCGGGGCCCACTGGTACCAGAGCAGAGGCGTACTCTCGCCGTCGGCAAGGAACAAGCTGCCACCACGCACACGGCAGAGGGGCTTCGCCCGTTCGGGGTCAAATGTCCAGTCGAAGGCAGCCGCCGGCGGCTCAACTGCTTCAATGGGATAGGCGGCCACGGACGGTCCGGGTTCAATTTGCACCACGCGGGAGCGCGGCGCATAGCCGTCTTCCTTCAGACGCTCGAAGGCATCGTCTGCGCTGAGCAGTTCGTCCACCCGTGCGCCACGCGCCGATTCTCCCAGCCGGGCTCGCCAGCGCCGAGCAACCTCCGGGTCCGCGAACAGCCCCAGCACCACTGCGATACCTTCGCGGGCGGAGTCCACGAATCCCAGCTCGTCGGTATGTGCGACGAGCGGGTAGCCCAGCGGCAGCTCCAGTTTGCGTGCGCCGGCGATCGCGGCCTGGGCGTCGGAAGGACTGCCATACACCCCCAGCACCACCGCCACCGCTGGGTGCGTGCACAGGCCACTGCTCTCCTGCAGTGCCTCGTCCAGATGGTGGCAGGGCGAGTAGGCGTGATGGCGGAAGCCTATCCCGGCCGGCAGCAGGACCGAGTCGTCTCGGGGCTCCCTCGGCGCGTCCGGATGGACCGAGAGCGCTCCAGTCGGGTTGGTCGTCCCCACTTCCATCACCGTCAATGGTGGAGGCTGCATCGGGGGCGCGGGCGCGGCTGCGCACGCCAAGACCAGTGCCCCCGCCAACAGACTTGCTGTGTTCCCGTACCGCATGCCGACGCGCCCGCGCGGGACTGGATAGCGCCTGCGCTGACCTTCCGCCAGTGTCCACTGCCTCCGTGCCCCTGCGCCACTGCCGCGCCGCCGGCACACCGGCCAGCCCTCGATACACCTGCCCCCCAACCCCAACCGGAGAACGCATCCTCGTTGGACGACGACGCCACCCCGCCACCCCACTTTGGGCGGAACTACGGCCCGGGCAGGGGCGGCGACTATGGCTGGTGCGCTCGGGGTGCAGAACACCGGGGTGGCCCATAGGGGTGGGCGCGGGTACCGATCTGGTGGCGTGAGGCCAGTTCTGCATTGCCAGGTCGGGTTGCGTCGGGGGGAAGGAGCGGACGTCGTCGAGCAGACTTTGCGGCAGGGTCATCATGGTCTGGGCGAGGCCGCCGCACGTGTCAGGAATCCGCAAGCATTTCGCTGCGGGCGGGTATGGGGTAGGTGCAGCCTCCATCACCAGTACCAGCGGGCGGCGTGAAGGGGTGGACGGCACAAGCCACTACAGCCTCGGCTCACAGGTCCGTCCTGTGCCAGCTTTGGGTTGTCGGTGTGCCAAGAAGGACGCCGGTACATGGAGTCCGCTGGGATCTGAACTGCCTCGTCGTGGCATGCTTTTTGCGTTAGGCTGAGTCATGAGCGGGAGATGTGTGTCAGGTTTGGTCGTGGCAGGGCTCGGGATGGGCGCATTCTGGGGTTGCGGCGGAACCAGCGCTAGCGATGAATCCCTCGGTCCTGAGGCGAGCGGAGGTTTCGCTGCGGGCGGGCAGGACAGCGCCAGTGCTGGATTTGCGCCCTCCGGAGGGCGCGACGCACCCGTCGCGGGTAGCGGTGGAAACCAACTGGCTGGGGGCTTCGGCGGCGGAGGCCTCGCGGGAGCTGGTGGGAACGTCGTTCTTGGTGGAAGCGGCGGCGTTGCGGGCGCCGCAGGGTGGTCGGGGAGCGGGACCGCTGGCGCAAGCGGTGCGGGAGCTGGCGCTGCAGGGACTCCCGGTACGGCCGGCGCAGGTGGCGCGGCAGGCAGCGCCGGCATTGGCGGGACCGGTGGTGCAGCCGGTACAGCGGGCGCAGGCGGCGCGGCAGGCGGGGCCTCAGCGGGAACCGGAGGCGCCGGAGGGACCGACTCGGTAGGTGGCGCGGGCGCTGGTACATCTGGAGGCGATGGCAGCGGCGGAGAGAGTGGCGGCGGAGGCGGACAGTTCGAGCCAGACCTCTGCAGTGCCTCGCAGTTGGCGAGCGACATCTCGGCTCTGGACGATGTGATGGCAGGCGCTCTGTATGCGGCTCCTCCGCCCACCGTCGAGACCGTGGACGCGGATCTCATTGTCACGGACTCGCTGGTGCAGACGATACTGTACGCTCATCTGCTCGAATCGAGTCCAGTGGTCTTTGCCTCCGAGCCCTTCGACGAGATCACCTATTGGCATTCACTGGACTGTAGGGTCCGCCCCGAGAACGGCTCCAACGTCATGGGCTTCGCGACCGCCGGGCCAGCGAGCAGCGTCGAGTCAGGCGTTGCCGTGGATGTCGGGTCGACAGGGTACTTCTGGACCGATTCGGATCGGTGTTCCGTGTATGCGTATCGCGAGTCACTCCGGGCCGACCACGTCCTCATCCGAAGCGCCTCGTCGCGCTTCTTCCGTCAGATGCCCCTCGCATTCTTGGGTGAGATCGTCGACTTGCCAGAGGATACCCCGCCGGGTGAAGAGTGGTCCATGCGACAGCTCCACACGGTCCGCGTGGATACCGTGTACTGGAACCATGGGGGTGTTTCCCTTGGGGAGACGGTCCAAACGGAGGTCATCGGCTGGATCGGTCCCAAACAGGGGCCCCTCACCTTCTGGGGAAGGCCCATCGGCGCCGAGCCGCTCGTGCTGACATCCTACATCTCGGCCCAACCGCGATCCGCCTTCTTCTGCCCTCTCGGAGGCAGGTACGCGATCGAAATCCAAAGCGTCGAATTCCTGGAGGCCATGTACGAGGGTTCGGGTGAGACCTGGTGCGACTACAACGTCGAGGGAATCATCGTCGATACCCTCCAAGGCCGCATTCGCACCGGAGAATCCGTGAGCTTCTTGTATACGAATCTCCCAAGGCTACAAGTTGGCTCCGCCTACCTGTTCGAAGGGATCCCTTCAGAGGAGTCACAGGTTCGATTGCTGAACGCGGCAGACCTCCCCCCCGCGGCGTGCCCACCGTAGCGGCTGCCGAGCTGAGCGCCGACAGCGCGTGCGCCAGAACGACGAACACGAACCGGACCTGGAAGCACACCGTCGGCACCGTGAAGAAGTCGACGGAAACGAGCGTGTCCACGTGGTTCTCGAGGAACGCGCGCCACGTCTGCGAGGGTGGCTTCCTCCGGCGTGGCAGGTACTTCGACACGGTGGCCTCAGACACGTTGATGCCGAGCTTGAGGAGTTCGCCGTGGATGCGCGGGGCACCCCAGAGGTTCGAGGTGGCCATGCGTTTGATGAGGGCGCGAATCTCGGGATCGATGGCGGGGCGGCCACCCTTTGGCCGCCTGGGCCAAGTCCAGTACCTCCGAAATCCTGCGCGGTGCCACTTGATCACCGTGCCAGGCTTGACGATGATCAGCGCGTCGCTCCAGCTGGTCCACCGACGCGAGAGCAGCACCCAAAGGCCGCGGTTTGCGTTGCTCAGCCGGGGCGCTTGACCGAGCGTTGGAGGACTCCGAGTTGACGGCGCAGAGCGAGGAGCTCGACGGCGAGTTCGCGTCGGGTTCTGAAGAAGGCCAAGCCGGCGAGGACCAGTGCGCGGATCAGGTTCAGCACGGCCGGCGACCGTGGCTCAGTCCCGGACCGACCTCAACGATTTCGCCCTGGTCCGAGTTTTCAGGACCCACAGGCAGTCCCCGAACTGCTCTGGCGACCCTAGCACACGCAGTCGGCCGGGCCGGTTCCCCAAGAGCATCGTCGTGAGCCGGGTTCCGCGCGCCGTGCCTGGCAGGCCCACTTCCGGGCCCGACGAGGCTTCCGATCGAGGCCCGCGCTGCCCTTGACCAGTTGTTATTATGAGCATAAGCTCAAAACCGTCAGTCGGCCGGAACGACCGAAAGGGAAGGACGTCCTGACATGTCGAGCGGCTTCCACGAGCGCAGCGACGAATCGTCACCCCCGTTGGCCAGACGGTGGCCGTATCCGGTCATGCTGTTGCTCAGCCTGGTGGGGGAGGGGGTGGCCATCAAGCTGGCACTGATCCACCACGAAGTGCATCACGACGCGACGACGCAGAGCTTCTGCGCGCTGAGCGATGCGGTCAACTGCGACACCGTGGCCCTGAGCCCGTACTCGGTGTTCGTGGGGGTACCGGTGGCGGTGTGGGGAATGTATGGCTACGTACTGTTGG
The DNA here is from genome assembly GCA_964610275.1 of uncultured Polyangiaceae bacterium. Lineage (GTDB taxonomy): Bacteria > Myxococcota_A > Polyangia > Polyangiales > Polyangiaceae > JAFGBI01. The sequence continues at coordinate 7,370 of CAZSVU010000146.1, forward strand.
GGCTCGCTGCGGCGTGGGCTTGGTCCGCGCGCAGACGTCCCGCTCCAGCCGTGGTCCTGGCCGGGCTGACGGGAGTCTCGGTGCTGAGCAGTGTGGCACTGGCTACCGTATCGGTGCTGCTGATCGAGTCGCTGTGCATCCTCTGCATGGCCACGTACGTCATCAATGCGTTCTTGGCGGTGTTGGTGCTGATCGGGTGGCCGAAGCGCCGTGAGGGCGTTGTTCGAGCCGCCGTGAACGAGGTGGGCGGGGCGTGGAAGCGGCTCGTGGCACCCACCGTTCTGGCCTTCGGCGTTCCCCTGGTCTTGGTGTCATTCTTCCCGCAGTACTGGGACCAGGCTGCTCCGGCCGGCATGCAGCGTTCCGTGCATTCGGCCAAGGCCACCCGTGGCGCCACGACGGAGCGCTCGACGGCCACCGGCGTCACGGAGCACGGGCACCACTGGATTGGCGCCCGCAACCCGAGCGTCGTCGTCGAGGAATTCAGCGACTACCAGTGCCCGTTCTGTCAGCGGGCCCACTTCCAGCTCAGGGCGCTGGTGAGCGAGCACCCAGAGTCGATTCGCCTGGTCCACCGTCATCTGCCGCTGGACAACCACTGCAATCCGCTCATCTCGGGGACGTTTCATCCGCGCGCTTGCTACTACGCGGCGCTGTCGGTTTGCGCAGGGGAGCAGGACAGGTTCTGGGACGCGAATGATTTTCTGTATGAGCACGGGCGCGAAGCTGCGCCGATCACACCCGAAGCTCTGGAAGCGGAGCTGGGTGTGAACCGTGCCAAGCTCAGCGAATGCTTGAAGCAACGTGCTTGGGGGGGCATGCGCGTCGATCTCGAAGAGGCGGTGCGAATGCAACTCTCCGCCACGCCGACCTACCGCGTCAACGGGCAGGTGTACGTGGGGCAGGTGCCCCCCGAAGTCCTGGCGACATCCGTGAAGGCGCGCACCAAGGCGGGATCAGGGTGACCCTGATCCGTGCACAGCTAGCGGATCGGTGTCACCCGTTCTGTGTCGTCTGTGCGGGTGGCAACGCCGACGGCCTCGGGGTGAAGTTTCAGACGCAGCCCGACGGAAGTGTCATGGCGCGTTTTCGCTGTGATACGCGCCACGAAGGCTACCGGGGCTGCCTGCATGGCGGGATCGTGGCCATGCTCCTGGATGCGGCCATGACCCACTGCCTCTTTGCGCGCGACGTCGAGGCCGTCACCGCCAAGCTCACGCTGGAGTACAAACGTCCCACGTGCACCGACGCCGACGTGGTGGTGCGGGCTCACCTCACCAAGGAGTCGCCGCCGCTCTACCATCTCGAAGCCGTGCTCGTGCAACGGCAGCAGGTGCGGGCTCGCGCGAGTGCCACCTTCTATCAGCCGGATGTGCCACCCGAAGAGCTGCCTCGGTAGCGTGCGAGCTCGGGGTTCAGCCGCCGCCCGCCAAGCATGACTCCAACGCGGTGCTCTCCTCCGTGCAGATCCCCTCGGCGAAAGTGACCTCGTTGTTGGCGTCGCAGGCGAAGTCGAGCACCGGGCGAAACACCGTGCAGTCGACGATGGCTTCGACTTCTGCAGGGCAGCTTTCTGCCGCCAGGTGAAGCTCGGTCGCACAGTCCGTGAGGTAGGTGCTGCCGAAAACCGCAGTGCAGCCATGCAGGAAGCCGACCTGCTGCCTCGTCGAGCAGGTGCTGGCGATCCGGTCGTCGAGGCTCGCAGCGCTGCCGCCCGCTGCGGGGCTGCCGCCGGTCGAAGTGCTACCCCCGGCGCCAGTGTCGCCGCCGGTTGGCGCTGCGCCCCCGCTCGCCGTGTTGCCCCCGCTTCCCGTATCTCCTTCCTCCGTACCGGTGTCGTCTTCAGACCCGCAGGCCACCGCTACACTGGTCGCGAGCAGGGCCGCAGTGAGTGATCGGATCCATTGCATCGTGTCGTCCCCTCCTACTTCAGAGCACTCTCCCACGAGTTGGCAGCCGGGTCAGCTTCCCCGCTTGCCCGTGCCGACGCGACGCGGCGGGGTCTTGCCGCCCGAATCGATGCGAAGTGCCTTGCCCTGTACCAAGGCTTCGGCCACCTTCTTGCGCGCGGATTCGAGAATCCTGCCCACGGTTGCGCGGGACACGCCCATCCGCTCGCTGACCTCTTGCTGCGAGTAGCCCTGCAAGTCCGCCAGGCGGAGTGCTTCTGTTTCGTCTAGCCCCACGACGACTTCCTCCAAGTTGTAGAGGGGCACGCCTCGCGGTTTGAAGTACCAGACGTCGGGCGAATGGCAGACGGTGCGAGGCTTGGGTGGTCTTGGCATGGTGGCGCAAGGCCCTTTGGGGTTGACGCGCAACCCGGACTTATGAGCATATGCGCATTAGCAGTTTCGTCAAGCGACTTGCCGAGTCACGTCCACCGCGAGATCCTATGTGGCCAAAGGGGCCGCTCGAGCTCGACCCCACGGATTGGGATGTGAACTTTGTGTAGAAACGCGTCGGAGAGGAGATCTCATGGCGAAGATAGCCGTGCTCTACTGCAAGCGAATCCAGGACCATTCGTGCATCGCGTGCGCCAAGTGCTACAAGGGAATGGCCGAGAAGAATGCAGAGTTTGCTCGCCACGATGACATCGAGCTCGTGGCCATGACCGACTGCGGAGACTGCCCGGGTCTCACCGTGCCACGGGTCAAGCTGCTGACTGAGTTGACCAAGGGCCTGGGCAGGCCCATCGAGGTGCTCCACCTCGGGACTTGCATGAAGCTGGCGATGGAGACCGCTCAGTGCCCCATCGACTTCGACGAGCTCAAGCTCACGCTGGAGAAGAAGTTTGGCATCGAAGTGGTCCTTGGAACCCACAGCTATTGAAATTCGTTCCTTGGCGGCGGACCCGTCCCGGACGTGACGGTTCGCCTGCGGGGTTCCGTCGAGTAATCTCGACTCCACGAGTTGGGATTGGTCGCTCCAGTACGGAGCGCGGCGCTGAAGGCGAGAATGCGTCGCGCCGCGTGTGTGGGTGCAACGATCCACACCATACCAATGGGTGTGGTCGAGTTGAGCGCGGGCGGTCACGAGTGGGCGGTGTGTCTATCACGTGTACCGTCAGGGCACGGCGCAGTACTGAAGCCACCTGTTCCGTCGGTGCGAGGTCAGGTACGCTCCCCCAGCACCGGTGTGGTGGGCACCGAGCGAAGCTGCAGGAGGTGGACGCGTGAGCGTGCGAAGATACCGCGGAACTGCGTGGGGATTGGCCGTGGCCGCGAGTCTGACCCTGGCCGTGGCCTCGTGCAGCACGACCACGTCGGAGTCCACCCCCAACACACCGCTCGGCGGCGCGACCGGAAGTGGTGTGGGAGGGGGGCCCGGCCAGGGCGGCGAATCATCGGCCAGCGGTGGACAGGTGGGGACGCCGGGTGGGCCCGTCGCATTGGACGGAGTGTTCAATGCGCGCCAAACGGGCGGCCTCACTACCGCGCAGGGCCAGCGCGTTCGTGACCACGTGCTCATTCGGTCCGGCGCGCTCACGTCGTTGACGGCCACCGGCTGTGAGCAGCTGGCGACATTGGGCGTGGCTTCGGTGGTCGACCTGCGCGCTGCTGCGGTCGTGGCTCAGGAGCCTGACGTGGGATGCGTCACCACCACGACGGCCTACTACAACGCGGACCTGCCCAAGATCCTCCCACCTACGGTGGAATCCTACCTGCAGACACTGGACGCGACCGAGCCCGCGCTGAGTGCGATCTACGGACATCTCGCCGACCACGGCCTGCCAGCCATCATCCACTGCGTGATCGGACGCGACCGCGCCAGCATGATGATGGCCATCGTTCTGCTCTCACTGGGGATTCCTCAAGCCCAGGTCGTGGCCGACTTCGAGACCAACCAAGAAGCCGACGTCGACGCATCCTGGCTCGATGGCGTGCTCGACCGCATCGAGCAGGCCGGCGGCATCGAGAGCTACCTGGCGAGCCACGGAGTCACAGACGCGCAACTCACGACGTTGCGCGAGGCGGCTCTGGAGTAGGTGCGCGTTTCGCGCTGCGCGACGCGAGCCGAGTGAAGTAGCCCGCGCTCTGCGGGCGACATCCCTTGGTACCACCACACTTGTGGAGGTCGCGAGGCCGACTACACCACCGGCAGTGTCTGTAGCTCGGTCGGCACGTCGAGGGCCTGCCACGGTCCGTAGACGAGGTGTGCTGAGCCATGCACCACGCCCGCGAATGGATTGAAGCGATACTCGTTGGGTCGCTCGGGCCCGACCAACATGACGGGGGCAGCGAACCGGTAGGCGAACTCTTCGAGTGGCATGTTTCCGAACCCCACTCCAGGCCGGAGGTACGGGATGATCAGCAGCTGATACTCGCGCCGCAGTAGGCAGCGTCGCAGTTCCAGATTGTGGCGGCCGCTCGGGCAGACGCGGAAGCCCACCTCGACGAATTCGCCAAGCCGATCATCGAAGTACTCCCGTGCTTCGCGCTCCTTCGCCACCATTGTCTTCTCGTCGTACTCCGCAACCTCTAGGTCCGCTGGCGCCATGTCGCGAGGAACCTCGAACGGAGATTCCAGGAAGTAGTAGATGTTGAGCGCGGTGTGACGGGCTCGCCCCATCTGCAGTGCGGCGTCGAAGGCCCAGTCTCCGACCTCCGAGAAGTGGGACACCAACGCGATTCTTTCGACTCTGGGCGTGGTCATTTTCGTTCACCTTCCATGGACCGATTGGGCAGCTTCTGTGCCTGGGAGCCGGCCCCTTGCGACTCGTGATCACGGTGGCAGGTCTGGCACGTTGCCAGTCGCGCCTCTCCCGTCTTCTGGTCCTGCTCCTCGTGGCACTTCACGCATAGTCCGTGCATTGCATCGGCGTACGAGCGGGCCCAGAAGTCAAATCGGCCGGTCTGGGGCGGCTTCAGCCCCATGTCGTCGGCGTGGCATTCGTGACACGGCTTCGAGTTGGCGAGGTTCTTCGGTTGGGTCGCGTCGTGGCACTGCTGGCACGACCGATTGCCATCGAGTTTCGCCACGTGGGCCGCATGATCGAAGATGGACGTCTTGCGGTTCATGTCCCGGTGGCACCGGTAGCAGGCTGAGGACTCGTCACCCGGCAGGCTGAGATGGTGGCACTTGGCGCAGGACGCCTCCCCGCCGAGTTTCTCGATCAGGTCCTGATGAGGGAACCGCACCGCGTCGTCATCCCGGTCTCCATTGATGAGCAGCACGGTGCGCGCCTTGGTCACACCGATGGGTGGCTGGATGGGGGAGCGGGTCAGCGTTACGCCCTCGAAGGCTTCCGCGGAGAATGCGGCCAAGGCGACTGAAGCCGAAATCACCACCAGGAGCGAAACGCGTGCGGGACTCGACATGGAGCCGAAGGTTCGCAGCCGTCCTGGTCGATCGAGGGCGCGGACTCCCTCACTCGTGGACAGAAGGTGAGTTTTCGCCGGAGTGTTCTCGAAGACGCGGTAGTTCTCGACCAGGTAGATCAGCACCAGTCCGGCCATCGCGATCAAGCCCAGCGACAGACTGATCTCGGCGAGCGAGGGGAAGTAGGCGACTTCGGACGTCCGCAACAGCCCGGTCACTCCCACGTTGAGCCGGTACAAGACCAGACCGACCACGGCCGATACCGAAGCGACCGCCAGCCCAGTCGGACTTTTGCGCGTGGTGGGGAGCGCTACCAGCAAGATGGGAAGCACGGCCCCCAGCACGACCTCTGCCGCAAAGAAGCCGACTTCCCATTGGCCCGACAGCAGGAGCCCGGTCTGATGCCTGAGGACGAGGTCTGCCGTCTTCGCAATCAGGTAGAGACCGAGGATCGCCGCAGCGGCAGTAGACAATCCAGTCAGGACGGGGAGCTGTACCTCTCGCCCGTAGAGCCGGGCGTACGCCAGCGACACGAGCACCACCATGAAGATGCCGGCTCCCACGGCCGAGAGGAGGAACAGCACCGGCAGCCAGCCCGTGAACCAGAGCGGATGCAGCCGCGCTGGCATCACCAGGAAGAGCGAGCCCAGTGACGTGTGGTGCAGGGAAGAGAGCGTGATTCCCACGATCACGATAGGAATCGAGACCTTGTGTAGCAAGCCGATCCACTTCTCGAACCCGTACTTTTCCAGCACCGTCGGGGCGAGTTCCAGGATGGTGACCGAGAAGTAGAGCATCACGCACCACGCCACCTCGAACAGGAAGGAGTGGTGATTCCAGAACACGATCGGCTTCCAGATGGCGTGGGGCAGGCCGATGTCGAGAAACAGCGCGAAGCACGAAGAGCCGTAGCCCAGAAATGCGATCGCGATGGCGGGCTTGATTACCGGCCGGTACTTCTCGAGCTTGAAGATGTACACGGTGGCGGCGAGCGCGAACCCACCGGTGGCCAGAGCCACGCCGGCCACCATGTTGAGGATCTTCCACATGCCCCAGGGCATGGAGTCGGACAGATCCGTGACGGCACCGAGCCCCCCCAGCAGTCGAGCGACGATCGCCACGGCCCCGAACACGGCCACGACCCACAGCACTTCCTTCAGTCTCGCTAGAGTGATCAAGATTCCGCTCCGCCTTCGTCTTCAGTCTTTTCGGCTGGTTCGCTTTCGGTCGACTCGGGCTCAGCCGGCGGTTGGCCCCGCTCGGCAGCCGCGACCTCCATGCGTCGCTTGATGATGAAGTGGGTACCGATCAAGAACCCGGCCACCCCGGCCGCAACCACGGGCGTCTTGGACATTACCGGCCAGGTGAAACTTGCTAGATTCCGCTGCCCGACCTGGCTGGGCCAACCCAAGACGTCGAGCGGCTCTTTCGTGATGTACAGCACGGAAGACCCGCCCAATTCCTTCTCGCCGTAGACGTGAGTGAGATACTGGTCTGGCTCACGCCGAACCGTAGCGCGAGCCAGCGCCAGCAGTTCATCGCGGTCGCCGAAAGTAAGTGCGCCGTTCTCGCAGGTGTCGACGCAGATCGGGCTCTGACCTTGGGCCACGCGATCGTGACACAGGTCACACTTCTGCATGTACGGCACGGTTGCCTCCCACTCGTAACGTGGGATGCCCACCGGGCAGGCCAACATGCAGTACCGGCAGCCAATGCATTTCGACTTGTCGTAGACGACTGGGCCAGCCGACGTCTTCTGAATGGCCCCGACGAGGCAGGCGTCCACGCAGCCTGGCTCCAGACAATGGAGGCACTGCTTCTTGGCAAATCCACCCTTGGGCAGAGCGACGATCGTAGTGAGACGACGTGAGGAGAGCCGATCCCGACGGAGCTTGCGGACGGGGATTTCCGGTTCCAGGTGGTGAGCCTGCTGGCAGGCCGCGACGCACTGCTCACAGCCGGTGCATTTGGTGACGTCGACGAGCAGCGCTTGCATCAGACTTTCCGCCCTTCCCCGTACAGTTCCTCGGCGACCCGGTCGCCGGCGCCTGCGGGCATCTTCCAGAAGACGTCGGAAGAGAAACGGTCGAAGATGAACAGCACGGAATGGGCCAGCTTGGTGGTGGGGAGCAGCACGAACACCAACTCCGAGCTCAAGATGTGAGTGAGCATCATCGCGTCGTACGGAACCGGGTTGAAGGCTGGGTGGAAGGCCATGAACCCGCTGGCGAAAGGAATGATCAAGACGACGAGAAGAAAGTAGTCGAGGGTCGAGCTCAGCGTGCGCCCGGCTCGATCCAACAGGCGGAACCCGAGCAACACGAGCGCGGCGGCGATGGTGAAGAGGGTGAGGACGTCCGCGGTGTACGACGAGATTCCGGGCCAGGCGATCCCGAGGCCGCTTCGCCATAGATCGATGTGGTTCACCAGAAAGATGGGCACCAGCAGCAACCCAACGTGAAAGAGGAACGACGTCAGGCTGACGAATGGGCGGTTGCGGTACAGGTGCTTGACGGGAAGCAGCCAGGCCAGGCTCTGCCTGACGTTGGCACCCACCGCGATCTCCCTGTTGGTGAGGCGCCTGAGGCTGGCCCTCATCTGAGCCCACTGCGTGATGACTCGCCGTAGCAGTCCCAGTATCATGAAGCTGAAGGTCCCGACGAAAAGCGGTCCCCTGGCAAAGTCGAGCAGTGCCTCCATTTTTATCTCCCGCGCGGGCGCCCTCGGCGCCCACATGACGACGTGATTGAAAGCTCGGCAGAGACAGGCGACAGCGGGCAGCCCCGGACTCGAGCCAGACTCCCACCAGTCACACCTGTCGCTTGGTCAGACTGCATGCCCCTACTCCAGCTCGACGGCTTGGTAGAGGAGGTCGTGAAGTCCCTTGACCTCCATGGGCAACTCGTAGTGCTTGATCACCTCACGCAGCTGCTTCTTGCAGTTGGCGCAGGGTGCGACGACGATGTCCGCGCCCGTCGCTTTCAGCTGGTCGGCCTTGACTTTTCCGCCGATCTCCATTCGGAAATCTATCATCTCGTCGATGGATACCGTCCCTCCGCCACCTCCGCAGCAGTAGTTCTGCCGTCCCTGCGGCGTCATCTCGACGTAGTCTTTCGCCATTGCTCGCAGCAACTCGCGCGGCTGGTCGACGATCCAACCGGAGCGGGCGATGTTGCACGGATCGTGATAGGTGACGCGCTCGGAGATGGCCTTTGGATTGAGCCGGAGCTTGCCTTCACGGTACTTCTGGTGCGCCAGTTCTATGCAATTGAGCACCGGTGGAGGGTCGGAGCCACCAAACACAGGCACGAACTGTTTGGCGGAGCGCGACGCGTGTCCGCACTCGCCGATCAATATCGTCTGTCCGCCCAGGCGTCGCACTTCGGCTACCAGGCGCTGGATGTTTCGTTCCAGGATCCAGTCGCTGTAGAAGAGACCGTAGTTGATGCCGTCGTAGTTTTCTGATCCAATGGTCCAGTTGTCGCTCTCGCCTGCGGCGTGCATCACCAGGGCGTTGCCCATGAGGGTGTCGGCCTCCATGATGAAGTCGCTCACCGCCGGGAAGAAGACGTATTGGACGTCTGGTTGGTCGACAGGCAGCTTGACTTGGATGCCCTTGTCCTCCTCGATTTCTTCTTCCAAGAACTCGAGGTTGTTCTTCAACGCTTTGAGCGGCAGCGCTGAGGTGTTACCCGTCTCGCCCTCGAGTTGCGCACGGGACGAGATCTGGAGTGCCTTGGGTTGCAGCCGGATCTCGCTCAAAATGTAGCGGCCGAGGTGCGTGATGAGCGCGTGGTCGATGCCCATCGGGCACTCCAGCGTGCAACGCCGGCAGGCCGTGCACCGGTAGAAGGCGTTCATCATTTCGTCGACGTCGGACTCGGTCAGAAAGCCTTCCCCGGATGCCAGTCCACTGAGCCAGCCACCGAAGGTGAAGTACCGCTGGTAGACCTTGACCAGCAGATCCGTGCGGTAGCAGGGGATATCCATCGGGTTGTGCGTTACCTGGTAGACCTGGCATACCGCCGCACAGCGGGCGCACTTCGCGCGGGAGCGCGCATAGAGGTCCAAGAGCGCTCCGTAGTTCGTGTGACGCAAGATGGACTCGAACGCCTGCAGGAACCGATCGACTCGGTTGGGTACGTCCAGATTCTCGACGTGATACAGAAACTCGCGCTTCAGCTCGAGGCCAGCGGTTGGCTGTCCGTCGAGCCCCGGTGCGACCGACGTGGTCATGGGACACTCTCCAGGATGGTACCGGCTCAAAGACACACGGTGCGGTGCCGCCGGATGCGGGACGTTGCAGAGCAATAGCCGTGCCGACTCGCGACGGTGGCGTGCAGCGTTGCGGCTGCGGTGCACTTCGGAGCTAGCGCGGCCGACGCCAAGCGTGATATCGGCAGATCCAGCACCTAACTGGGGCGTCGCCGAATCAGGGATCGACGCCCGTGACGCAGACGGACGAACGTTGCATTGCGACGCAACGTTGTGTTGCACGCAACTTCTAATGCAACGCATGGGCGCATCGGCCGATCGTGGAACGGAGCTCCAGTGTCAGCCAATCACGCTGGAGCTCGGCGGCACCGGTTTTGCAGTGCGACGCGCCGTGCGAGTCGCGGTACCTGTGTTCGGCGAGCGCATTGCGCCCAATTTCATGCATTGCGAGACGCTCATGCTCGGAAGCGTGGAGGCGGGTGTGATCGCCGACGTGGGCACTCTGGACATTCGCAGCCTCACGGATGCCGAGCGGGTCAGGCTTCTGGAGGAGAACGACGTCTCGCTGCTGGCTTGTGGCGGCATCACCCACGAGCTGATGGTGGAGCTTCGCTGCCGGGGGATCGAAGTCATCAACAATGTGGCCGGCGAGACGGATCAAGTTCTGGAGCACGTTGCGCGCGGCGACCTCAGGGCCGGCTACGGCATCAGCTACCGTTGCACGGCTGACCCCCTCCCTCAGAGCGGCCGAGCGGACGAGTCGGTTCTGGCGGTGGCACCGGGATTCCCGGGAGACGCCGAAGGAGCGGAAACGCTGACCGATCAGCTTCCCCACATCGATTGCATTGCGTGCGCCGATCGGGTCTGCCTCTCCGGACGGCAGTGCCGGAGCTACCCGGAGGGTAGCCCGACGGCCGAAGTAGGAGCGCAGCTGCAGCAGATCACGGAGGTGGCGATGGACATCGCTGCCGAGCCAGAGCGGGTCCTCTGCCGGATCGCCGAGTTGGTCTACTTCTGCGTCGAAATGAAGTACCAGCACGTGGGCCTGGCGTTCTGCGTCGATCTTTTGAGCGAGAGCGAGACCGTGGTGCGACTGCTCCGGCGGTTCGTTCGAGTGACCCCCGTATGCTGCCGGGCCGGCGAACCGGTACACGACCAGTACGGGACGGCTGGAAGCAACTGTAACCCTCATGCGATGGCTCGAATCCTCAACCAGGCCCAGACCGATCTCAACGTGTCCGTTGGCCTGTCGATGGGGTGTGACGTGGTGTTCGGACGTTTGAGCCAGGCGCCGGTCACTACCCTGTTCGTCAAGGACAAGCTGTTGGCCAACAACCCCGTGAGCGCCGTGCACTCTCGATACGTTCTGGAACGGATCCTCGCGCGGACGTAGCTTGTTCCCAGCGCCAAATGCGCAGGGAACTGGCGCAACGGTTTTGGGGTGCGGCCCCGCCACGCGCGCGTGGTGGGGCGGGGTCTTGGTCCAAGACCCCGGAATGGAAACGCTAGTCGGCGATAGCTCGGGCTGCGGAGGATGACGTACGCCCTCACCCGGGCGGGGGCGCACGGCGTCCGGAGCCCCGGCTCGCGCCGGGAACTACCTCAAGGGTCCAGAGCACGACGTTGGTCGACTCAGCGCTGTGGTGACGCGATGCCGAGTTTGCGCAGCTTGCGCCACAACGTGGAGCGGTCGATACCGAGCTCGCGTGCGGCACGTGCCTTGTTGCCGGCATTTCGTTCCAGGGCAGCAAGGATGATGGCTGCCTCGCTGCCCGGCGGCAGCTGGTGCGTCGTGCCCCTGGTGGCCTGGTGGATGTGCTCAGGGAGATCCTCGGGTTGGATGGTACCGCCTTTGCACAGCACGAAGGCATGCTCGATGGCGTTCTTGAGCTCCCGTACGTTGCCAGGGAAGTCGTAGCGCCGAAGGAGCTGCAATGCCCGGTCGGATATGCCGTGGATGGCGTTGCCGCGCTTTTCGCGCAGGCGATGGATGAAGTGGTCGATGAGCAGGGGCAGATCTTCGAGGCGGTCGCTGAGCGGCGGGACCTGCACGGCGATGACGTTGATGCGGTAGTAAAGGTCTTCCCGAAAACTACCCGCGCGCACCATCTCCAGGAGGTTCCGGTTGGTGGCGGCGAGGATCCTCGCGTCGGTGCGCAGGGACCGGGTCGAGCCGAGCGGCTGGAACTCGCCATTGTTGAGCACGCGGAGCAGCTTCGACTGCAACGACACCGGCATTTCGCCGATCTCGTCCAGCAGCAGCGTGCCGCCTTGAGCGAGCAGGAAGTGTCCGGGCTTGTCGCGCTTGGCGTCCGTGAAGGCTCCCTTGACGTAGCCAAATAGCTCCGATTCCAAGAGGTTTTCAGGTAGTGCGGCGCAATTGAGTCGGATGTACCGATTCTGGCGACGTGGGCTGAGGTTGTGGATGGCCTGGGCGATCAGCTCCTTGCCCGAGCCACTCGGACCCTGGATCAAGACGTTGCATCCCGACTCGGCGACCTGA
>CAZSVU010000147.1:0-19324 GCA_964610275.1 uncultured Polyangiaceae bacterium
CGGTACGGCGCGTTGATGGATTGTTACTTACGAGACAGGGCACCAGGCTGCAGCTTGAGGCGGGGCACTAGGCCCTACGGGCGAGGAAATTCACGAACCGGGACTTCAGCGAGGCGTTGGCGAGCATCTGCTTGGCGGGGGGAAGCTTGAGTACGGCACCGACGAGACCCGCGATCGCGGCGCTCGCCATCGTGGAGTGCGCGTCGATGAGAAGATTCTGAAGCGTGCCGTTTTCAACGGCCATCATCAGGGTACGAGCAATGGTGTTTTCGGGAATGAGGTGCCGCTGGGGCCTCGGAACCATCTTGAGGGCGTTTCGCTTGCAGCTGGGAACGCAGACTCCGCACCCGAGGCAGGTATCCCGATCGATGACCGCCCGGTGCTGCGTTCGGCCCGAGACGCTGGATACCCCGACCTCCTCGAGTTGGATGGCATTCACCGGGCAGGCCAGGGAACAAGTCCCGCAACCTTTGCAGCGCTCACGGTCGCTCTGGGCTTCGAAGTTGGACGAAAACGTATTCGTGAAGAAGTCGAAGTTCCTGAAGCTGGCCAGCACTTCGCAGCAGCAGGAGCAGCAGCTGCAGAGATAGTTCGGCTCGGTTTGCACGTTGTCACCGATGTGCACCATCCCTTTGGCCTTGGCGTCCGAGATGAGCTTCAGGGCTTCCGAGTGGCTGATCCGCTTGGCGAAGTCGTGTCGCACCAGGTAGTCGCCGACATTGCCAAACGACAGACACGAGGTCATGGGAAACGTCTGGCATTCCTGACCGCGGTGATGGGCCACATGCCGGCAGTGGCAAATGCCCACAGCCACACAAGCCTGGCTTTCGATGATCTTGGTTGCCCGTTCGAAGTCGAGGACCTCCGAGTAGTCGGCGGGAAGCACCTCTTCGTGAACGAGCGTCCTGAACGGCGTGGTTTCGTTGCCTGCGATTCGGCTGAAGTACTGGGGTTCTTCGACGAGATATCGATGGTAGAGACCCGCCAGCTTCTGCTGATCGAAGTCCTCCCGAATGCGCATCATGGAGAACTCGAAGAGACCGACCAGGGTCGGAGGTAGGGCATACCGGGTGACACCGCCGATCTCCAGATCGAGCACCAGCCCCTTGTCCGCCATGGCGTCGAGTCGGCGTTTCAAGGTGCTCGAAGGCGTCTTCAGCTTCCGGGACAGCTGCGTGAGCGTCGAGAAACCCAGGGGCAGGCTTGCGGCAAGTTGAGCCTCGTCCTGGGTGTAGATGGTTTCCAGTATCTCGAGGATCAGTGCTTCGCCGGGTGCACCGAGAGGATACCTGTCCAGCTGCTCACGGAGAACTCGGTGCGCTTTGCTCTTTGCCAGATGGCCCATGCGACGGCCTCAACGGGTCGACAGTGCCTAGCCCGGCCGCGGTTTCAGGTCAAATTGACCTTAGGGGTTCCAGGGAGGCCATGCTTGCGAGGTGCGCGCGCGTGCGAGGCCGCACAATACGAGTCGCTTGCTGTGGTCCGAAACGTGGCGAAAGTGGACCGGGGCGGTCCCGGTTCCGGGACATGGGGGTGTGCACGCTGTGGACCGTCGATCAGTACCAGAGGTGGAACGTGCCACTCACGTGGAGCAACGCGAGCATGTAGAGCGTGCCATCGTAGTAGCGCCAGGTGCCTGTGGGTATCGCCGCTGACCAGAGCCGATCCACGAAGGACGCGCCAGACGACGCCGGCAATCCGAATCCCAGGAGGGCATTGCAGGCGAGTTGCGCCATCGTGCCGTCGCTGTGGGTCGTCATGTACGAACCGAAGGCGGGCGCGTACGTGTCCGTCTGCCAGGGGTCAGCGGCAAAGAAGTTGTGGTCCATCATGATGTTCATGACGCAGCGCTTGGCGTCGGAACCAGCGCCCTGCAGCGTGTCACCGGTGAAGGTCTGGCGGTCACCAATGACGCCGTTCGAGTCTGCGGCGGCATGGAAGAACTCGCGCCCCGCCGTGATTGAGCTGTTCCAGAACGATGCATTCTCGGTGTCGAAACATGTCCACACCTGATAGAAGGCCGGCAGGATGTACGAGGCATCGGTGTTTCCCGAGTTCGCGACGAACTGGACGATGTGATAGGTCGAGTTGAAGTACAGGGTCCGGATCAAGTCGAGCACCCACTGGGCCTCGCTCGCGTAGTCGAACCGCCCGGACGAGTCGCCCCAGCGATGGTGAGCAAAGATGAGGGCGGTCGCCATGTACTCTTCGCCGTCCGGCGCTCCACCGGTGGACAGTTTCGACCCCGAGGGCGAGCATTGCCACGCGATTTCGCCGGTTCCTTGCGCCATGTGATTCTTGACCCAAGCCCACAGACGGTCGAACTCCGTCTGGCGGTCGAGTTGGACGGCGGTCATCATGCCGTATGACATGCCTTCGGTACGCACATCGTTGTTGCCAGTGTCCAGGACATACGACTCGTCCGAGCCAGATCCGTTGTAGTAGACGGTGTTTGGGTTCGAGGGGTTGTAGAGTTGGTTCCAAGCGGCATCGACCTTGTCGTCGCTCTCTTGCTGCGTGTGACCCGACAGAGTGACGAAGAGATTGGGGTACGCAGTGGGCGGCGTGCACGCGGGATCTGTTGTCCCAGCGCTGCCACCGGTGCCCTCGCCGGCGGTGCCCTGGCCGCCCTCGCCGGCGGTGCCCTCGCCGCTGCTGCCGCCGGTGCCCTCACCGCCGGTGCCCTCACCGCCGCTGCCGTCGCCCCCGGTACCGGCCGCGCCGCCCGTGGTGCCGCCCAGGCCACCGGTGGGCGGCACGCCGCCGCTGCCGCCGGTGCCGTCGCCACCAGTGCCGCCGCCGGTGGGCGGCACGCCGCCGCTGCCGCCGGTGGACGGCGCGCCGCCACTGCCGCCGCTGCCGCCGCCGACGCAGTTGCCGTTCGAGCAGGTCGCTCCTTGGGTGCACTGGGTCCCGCAGGCGCCGCAGTTGGACGGGTCCGTGAGCGGGTCCACACAAGCGCCGCCACAGGACAGCAGCCCCCCGGAGCACGCGCAGCTTCCGTTCGAGCACGTCGCCCCACCGGTGCACTGGGTGCCGCAAGCGCCGCAGTTGTTGAGGTCAGTGCTGGTGTCGACGCACTGCCCGGCGCAGTTCGAGAGCCCCGTCGGGCAGGTGCACGAGCCGCCCGTGCAACTCTGAGGCGACGGGCAAGTGACGCCGCAGCCACCGCAGTTGAAGGGGTCACTGGCCAGGGTGACACAACTCGAGTCGCACTGGGTGGTGCCGGAGGGGCAACTGCTGGCGCACACGCCGTCTGCGCAGACCTGTTCTGTAGGACAGCTGACCGCGCAGTCTCCGCAGTTGGCCCCGTCTCCCAGGAGATTGACGCACTGATCGCTGCAATTGGTCAGGCCAGCTTGACACTGGCAGGCCCCGCTCGTGCACTGCTGACCGGCATCACACACTTCCCCACATGCACCGCAGTTCTGCGCGTCACTCGTGACGTCCAGGCACTGGCCGCCGCACGCAGCGTAGCCGGCCGGGCAGGCGCACACTCCAGCGATACAGCTCTGGCCCACCGCGCAAGCGTGTCCGCAAGCGCCGCAGTTGAGCGGATCGGACAGCACTGTTGCGCAGGCCTCCCCGCAGAGCGCCTCACCCTCCTCACAGTCGGTTGGGTCGTCACCCGCAGAGCCCTTTTCGCTGCATCCCCCGACGAGCCCCGCCAAGAGCAACGTCCGGAGCCAGTTCCTCGCGCCGGCCATATTCACCATTCCTGTCAATTCAATGCCCGGAAACCGCACAAATGATCGCCGCAAGGACGCGCAGTTCTGCAACCACACTGGCGGATCGTCGCGGTGCGTTTGGCGCCTACTGAGCGACGTAGGGGTGAGCTGGCCAGCCCGCCGCAGCCGAGTACTCGTCGTACGCCTCCAGTACCGCGCTGTCGTACTCGGAGTTGTAGCTCGTACAGCTCTGCGTACTCTGGTAGTTGTTGTACTCACCGACCGCCATCATCGTGTACTGGTCCTCGGTACAGCCCGGGAAGTCCTGCATCATCCGTGCGCGATTGCGCGAAACCCTGGAGATGCCGATCTCGATGTTGACCGTGGGGTTGAAGACCGAGTTGGCGAAGGCCGCACAGTCGGGGTCCGTCTCCATGTTTGGATGCCCGTCGGAACGCAAGCCGAGCCCACTCGTCTCGCCGCACGCGGGCCCGTTCTGCATCATCCCGAGGCAGGCACACTCGGCCGCGGTCCAACCGATCTCGGGGCAGCACGGGCCGTTGTCGGTGCAGCCGACTGCGTCGTACTGAAAGCGCGACTCGACGTAGAGCATCGCCTTGAAGATCATGGCGTCGGGCTCGTCGTACTCGGCCGTGTACTCCAGGATGGGGCAGTCGTAGGTATCCACCGAGTTGCCGTTCCACAGGGGCGGGAGATTCGTGCGCAGTGGATCCGGATCGCACGGTCCCGGATCGGTGGTGCCGGGGCCCCCTGCGGCGCAGACCGTGGCGGTGTGGTCCTCCGGATCGTTCTTGCACCCGGTCATGATGAGCGCGCTCGTCCCGAGCGCCGCAACGATGGTCGTGGTCCCGAGCCTCGCAAGCAAGCGTGGTTTGTCGCGGAGCATGGGCCTATACTACCCGGTTTCGGCGCGAGGCGTACGGCTGCGTACTACGCGCCCCGGAGCCGCGGGCGGCCCGCATCTCGTTCAGAAAGCCTTTGGGAGTTCGAGTAGCCGCTCGGCGACCACGCTCAGAAGCATGTTGTTGAACACGAAGACCGAAGCGTCGCGGAGCTTTCGTTCGACGTGGTACTCGCTGGCAAGTCCCCAGCCGCCGAAGGTGGTGAGCGCCGCGCGGCCCGCCTCCCAGGCGGCCTCCGAGGCCAGGATCTTCGCCAGCGCGGAGCGACCCTGGGCTTCGGGGGCGCGGGTGCGAATGCACCGTAGTGCGTCCCACCGCATGAGGTCTGCAGCCTCTACGTGCCCGTAGGCCTGCGCTAGCGGGTACTGAACGCCCTGGTTCTGGCCGATGAAGCGCCCGAACGTGACGCGCACCTTGGCGTGGTCCAGGCTGCGGTCGAGGAAGAAGCGGGCATTGCCGATCGACTCCGCGGCGGCCAGCACGCGCCGTACCGTGAACCCGCTCATCAGGCACTTCAAACCCTCCCCAACCGGTCCCAGGCGCATGGCGTCGCTCACCACGAGATCGTCGATGAACAAGGTCGCGGTGTGGCGGTTGGCGATTAGCTCGATGGGATGCGTCTCGATGCGGTGGCGGAACTCGGCCATCGGAAGCAGGAACAAGGTGGGCCCCTGCTCGGTGTTGACCAGCAGCAACAGAAGATCGGTGTGATCCACCAGCGACACCAGCACCTTCTGGGCGGAGAGCACCCAATCGTCGCCCCGGCGCTGCCCGGTGCTGCGCAGGTGGCTCATGTCCGCGCCGCTGTCCGGCTCGGTCGCGGCCACCGTCAGCATTCGAGTGGTTCCGCTGGCGATCCCCGGGAGGTAGGCGGCCTTCTGCTCTGACGTTCCGTGCCGCACCAGGGTGCCGCAGATGGCCATTTGCGCATTGATCACGGCCGAGTCGCCTCCCGTCCGGTTGATCTCCTCCACCACCACGCTCGCCACTTCGGGTCCAGCGTCGAGACCGTCGTGAGCCGCGGGTATCAGGGCACCGAAGTAGCCGGCCTCGACCATGGTATCGAAGAAAGCCTGGGGAAAGGCCCGCGATGCGTCGGTTTCCCTCCAGTAGTCCGGAGGGAACCGCCTGCAGAGGTCGCGTACCGATGCGCGTACTTGCGCCAGGTCAGAGGCGTCGTCAGGGCTGGTGGGGGCTTGATCTGTCATGGGTGCGAAATCCGAGGTGGCGGCCCAGAGTACCAGATTCGTGCCCGTCGTTCCTTTCGTCGGGTGACTGCCCCTGCTGGAACCCCCAGCGCATCCGACGCAGAGCTGCGGCACCTGTGCGGCAGGGCGGGGAACGGCTCCTCGAAGGATCGGAGCGGGCAAGCGGCCGTTCTTCACCGGTGACGGCTCGAGTCGGTCGGTAGCTCTGCCTCGAGAGGAGGGGAGCCTATCTTCTCTCCTTCGCGCCGGGGCGCGCGTAGTAGTATGTCATCGCTGACCAGCGCACGCGCGTGTCGTCCCAGTGCCACAGCTCTAGATCGAACGCGAACTGCTTGGTGAACGGAACCGCATCGAGCGTGTGGAAGCGGTTCATGGACCAGGCACCGTCGAAACCACCGGTGCCGGCCCGGGTCTGCGAATGCAGTGCGTGGCCGAAGCGCTCTGGGGTCGACCAGGCATAGCCGAAGTAGTCTTCGGTGCCGGTTCCGAAAATGCTCGGGAAGGGCTCGCCGTCGACCCACATCTTCTCATCGCCTTCGCCCCACCACTTCGCCCCCGCGGGGTTCGTCACGTTGAACAGGGTGCCGACGAAGAGTCCACTGCCGTCGACCTCGAGCAGACGGAGGTCGCTCATGGGGCGCGTCGGCGCGCTCGCTTCGGGTTGCCAGTCGGCGTGGAAGTGCAGGGTCCGGTCCGTCCAGGGCCAGGGTTCGACCCAGATCTCGCCCCCGATGCCGGGGCTGTGCTGCACGACTAGCGTGGCGGAGTCTCGGAACGGCATCGGCCAGCGGCACACGCAGTCCCCGTCTTCCCCGACACTGAAGGGCAGAGACTGGTACGGGGTGAGGCCGGGACCGGTCCCGAAGAAGTCGCCGAGCGGCGCCTGCACGGTGACTTCGCCGTCGACCAGCATCGTCACGGTCGCCTGCCGCAGCGCCTCCTCCCCGGTGTCCTGGATCCGCAGCGAGATCTTTCGGATCGCGCCCCCGCCCGGCCGCGTGGCGGTGGCGCGGGCTTCGTCGCCCGCGGCGACGAGCGGCACGCGCGTGTGCTCCGAAGTGGGATCGTACGCGGCGGCGGGGTGCTCGAGCAGCCTGGCAATCCTGGCCAGCGCAGGGGCCGCACGGTAGAGGTCCGTGGGGTGGAAGGACCGAAGGCGGGGCGCGGCCTCCTTCGCATAGAGGCGATAGTTGATCTGGTAGTAGAACTTCTCGAGTGGCCGCTGGGCAAAGGGGTTCGACGCCACGATGTCGTCGACCGTCACCCGGCAGGCGACGCGGAAGGGGATCGGGAAATACGCGGTGTAGCCGCGGGCTGCGACGTGCGCGAACGGCTGGGGTATCACGTCGCTGCCGCCGAGCAGATCCAGCATCGGAGCTTCGAGCGCCGGCCGCTCCTGATGGTCGACGTAGATGCGCAGCGTGCCGGTCGGCGTCGCGGTCCAGAGCCGAACCAACGCGCCGGGGCCTTCGACGTCGAGCAGCACGTATTCGCGACCGCCCGCGACCTCGTCGACGCGCACGAAGTGGGGCCGCGCTCGGCTCGCCCAGTCCTCGTTGGCAAACCAGGTTTCCGGGTCCTCCTTCGACCGGGAACGCCGGTCGTAACTCGACGCCATGCGGGCGACGTACGGCGGATCCGGGAGCTCCGCGACACGCTTCAGATCCGCGAGCTCCTCCAGTAGCCGGCCGACCCCGATGGCATCGGGGTCTTCGGGACCAGGGTCCTCGAGGGGCGGCGCGCCGTCGTCCGTGGCGGCGGGGGCATGCAGCCGCCAGAAGAACCAGGCTCCCAAAGTCCCCAGCGTCGCCACCAGCAGCCACCCGGAATGGGGCTTGAGACGCCCCGCCTGGAGCTGCCACCAGGATTGGGTTTTGGACCGCCCGCTGGACTTCCTCCGCACTCGTTCACCGCTCCACCGCGACGGGAAGGGCACGCTCCTCCGCGACCACGGCTGCTGGAGGCTAGGGTGAAGCGCCGCCCCTGTCGATGGCGATCTGGCGAGGCGAGCCGCATGCCAACGGAGACGGTCGGAAGACTGGTGCTCACGGCGCGAGTGTGCACTCGAGGTCCTGACGCCAGATCGGATCGAAGCCGGTATCGTCGTAGGGATAGTCTGGCAGGACAATCTCGGCGGCCCCGGTGGGATCGGTGTAGCGGGCCACCACGCACGAGGGGCCGGAGCAGCTAGCCAGCGCCTCGAGGCAGACTCGGTCGGGGCTCCAGCGTAGCATGGTCCACAGCGTGGATTGGTAGGCCTGCTCCGTCTCCGACTGGCCGGGGATGTCTTGGGGCGGTGCTGGCAAGCGCAGCGGGAGCCAGTCCCTGTCGGTGCGAAAGATCATGCGAAATCCAGCTGCTCGATCCGAGCATTCGGGAGCGTTGGCCGGGCGCAGCGTCGACCAAGGCGCCAGACGGATCTCCTCCCGCGACCGCAGCGTCACGATGGCGGGGTCGGCGATGGAAGGCGGACTTGCCCCTGACGGCGCGCGCACCACACCGAGGCGACCGTGCGCGTCGACCCCCAGGGTGATTGGGTCGATCCATGCATCCGCGAACTTGCCGAATTCCAGCTCGAAGTGGCCCCACAGGCGCTCGCCGGTCGATACCACTCGGACCTGCTTCGGGCTGCGGCCGAGCAGGACCAGATCGCCGCTTGCCAGGGCCACGGCACCGAGCGGCAGGCCGTCGTAGCGATCGAAACTGGCGCGCACCCGGGCACGCGGGTGACCGGGCTGGAGCCAGACGGCGAAATGTGGTTCCGCAACGAACACGCCGTCCGCGCTTCCGGGCCGCACACCCAGGACGAACAGAGCTCTGGCACGACCCACACACTCCCCGAAGTTCTCGATGCTGCCATCCCACTCCTCCTCGTTTCCCGCGTACGCTTCACCCGAGAAGTGGTGAGTGAAAGCTCGGTACGTCGCGGTGGCGTGGTGGACTCGACCCTTGGGATCGAACGGGGCCACGTGCCACAAGGGCATCGTCATGCCCGGCGGGGGCAGCTGACCTGTCGAGTCGTGTTGTGGTGACCCGACTGACCAGTACTCGTTCTTCACCGCCGCAATGCCGTCGACGATGCAGGTCAGGTCCTTCTGGCGACCGCGTTGGAAGGCGAGGGGGTGATCCCGCTTCGATTTGCGAAACTCGCCTGTCCGGTGGCAGACGAGACTGGGGAGGCCAACCGGCTCCCAGTGAGGTGGCGGAGGCGCAATGCGTTGCGCTGCCGATGCCGGCCCCTCCGCTGGTGGGGTCGCGCGCCACCCGACCCGAAACCAACCCTTCAGATCACACCCGACAGCAGAACATTCGCGCAACCTCGCCCCGGGAGGTGGCTCTTGAACCTGCACCCAGTGATCGCCGAAGTCTTCGGTCTGCCACCACTGCTGTCTTGCGTCCAGACCGAGCCCGTAGGGACCGTGGTGGGCGACTCCGGTGAGCTGGGGTTGGGTAGACTGCACGTCGCCAGCGCGATCGACCGACACGCTTCCTTCCAGGGACCACCCTTTCAGCCGTCCGCCTTTGGCGAGCATCCAGTTTCGTTTGGCGAGAGAGCCCCCGGGAACATGAGCGAGAAGGCGCGAAGCCCTTGACGAGAGCGTGCGTACCGACCGAGTCCGGGTAGCGACGAGTTTCCTGGCCGAGGGACCCACCACGGCAACGGCGTTGCCGTCTCCATCCGGAATCCAGCGCCAGATGGCGAGACCGGTCAATCCCGCACGGGCCAGGACGTCTTCGAGGTCGTGCTCGACCCACTCACCATCGGAGCGCCGTACGCACACGGCACTCCGAACCACTTCGCCAGGCGCACCGTCGGCGCGGGGGCACCGGCTTGGAATGGCCAGGGCGCCACGGTCACCGACGAAGATCCTCTTGGCGTGAGTCCCGAAGCGATGGCGTACTCGCGGCGCCCAGCGCGGATCGACGATGAACTGCTCCTGACTGGGCTTCACGCAGTGCAGCAGGGCTTCCCCGGGAACGTCGAGCGGCCGGCAATCGTACCCGTCGGGTACCTCGAAGTCGAACCTGCGGGTTCGTCCTGTGCGCAGTTCGAGGCGCTGCAAGCCATCCTTCGTCCGGATGAGTACCGCGTCATCGTCGAGTGGAACACCCATCGTGGCAACGCCGACGAGCTGTTCGGTGAGGTGCGGCTCCGAATCTTCCTTTGGTTCTTGGTCGGGAGGCGTCCGTGGCACCAACTGGCCCTGTTCGGTGAGCGTGAGGCAGGTCGACGCGCCCATCAGTACCCACACTTCTCCTGCTGCCCGTCCGACGCTGAGTTCGCCTGGCCCCAACCTCCGGCTCTCGTCCGTCCAGTTCTCACCGCCATCCGTGGTGACCCAAAGCGCGCGGGGACGCAGAATCGCGATGGCGCGACCGTCCCCAAGCGCGGCGACCTCGACCATGCCAGGCAAGGGTAGTCGCTCGAGATAGGTGTTGTCGGTCAGCGAAAACGCAAAGCGTGCGTAGCGGTGCTGGTGGATCAAAGCGAAGCTCGGGCCGAAGCTGATGCGCTCGAGGCGGGGTGGCTGGGGAAAGCCCTTCAGGTCACCCAGGAAGGTCTTCGAGCGGTACAGACCGGCGCCGGTCGCGAACAGGTAGCCTCCTCCGAGGTACTCGGGGATCGGATCTACGCGGTAGACTGGGCGCGCGGGTTGCTGCCGGGCCGCGCGAAAGCGGCCCGGTCCGCTCCGCTCGAAGCGAGTCCCGTTGGTCAGCAACAGGTACCGTCCGTCTGCAAGCGCTGTTCGGACCACTGGCAGGTACTGCGGCTTTGACTCGGACTCCGACTCCGCCGTCGAAGTCGCTCGTTCGGGCGGCTGCGGCTGAGGCGGTGGGGCCGGGGCCGCCGACGCGCAGGCCGCCAGCATCGCGACGATTCCCATCGCCACGCACCACCTCTGCCGTTGTCGTTTCCACGCTTCGCTCGCCACGGTCGCCTCGGAGATGCTACGAGCGTAGCATGGCACACTGATATCGAATCCGCGTCCAGGGCGACGAAGGGGTTCTGGCGACATCGATTGCGGTCGACCTTGCGTTTGGCTAGTGTCGCTGAGGGAGAGTTCCGATGACGAAGCGCGGCAAGGCAGTTCTGGTGTGTGTGGCGGGGATACTGGTGGCGTGCGGCGGCACGAAAGAGCCGGTGGAGTCGCCAGCGAGCGAGGCCCCGAAGGCGCAGGACGACGCCGCGCCCAAAGCGCAACTCGAGAGCGGGCCGGTGACGACGTCGGGGGACGAAGCCCCGCCCGAGACTGAGGTGATCCAGCAGGAGCTTCCGTGTCCAGGCAAGAAGGCAAAGTACTGGGACACTGGCCTCGTGAGGAGCGAGGTGCTCACCGCCGACTGCGAGATCAACGGACAGATGTTCAAGGCAGGGAGGCGGCTCGACTTCGACGAAGACGGGCAGCTTCTGACAACGCCGGAGTGAGGCGACCAGGTTTGGGTCCGATCTCTTGATTTGAACAGCAGGGAGCGCGCTCACGACGGGACCGTCGGCGCACGCCGAATCTACTCTCGGACGTGCCTGGAGTTGCGGTGGGGTATGAATACGGGCCATTTTGCAGGCCGGGTGGTCTACTGCGGCTGGCTTCGCTAGCATCGTGCCGTTGAGAGGTGGCACATGCGCACAGAGTTGGTGAGATCGGGACTGCTAGTGATGGCCGGTGTTGTGCTCGCGGGTGGCTGCGGCGGCAACGGCGGGAAGCACGGGGTGGAGTGCGAGCATCCCGGGGAACGTGATCGCTGCGTCTGTACCGCTGAGATGGATGGAACTCGAACGTGTCAGGAAGACGGCTACTGGGGTGAGTGCGACTGCGATACGCCCTATGCGGAGGGGGACACAGGAGCTGGGGGCATGGGGGACAGTACTGGTGGCACCACCGGGGCCCAGACCGGCGGGACCGGTGGCCGAGGAACCGGCGGGAGTCCGGGAACCGAAGTCGGGGGCATCGGCGGCAGCGGCGCGGGCGGCGACGGAGGCAGCGGCGGCAGCGCCACGGGCGGCGACCTCGGCAGCGGCGGCAGCGGTACGGGTGGTGACCTCGGCAGCGGCGGCAGCGGCACGGGCGGCGACCTCGGCAGCGGCGGCAGTGGCACGGGCGGCGACCTCGGCAGCGGCGGCAGCGCCACGGGCGGCGACGGAGGCAGTGGCACGGGCGGCGACGGAGGCAGCGGGGGCAGTGGCGCGGGCGGCGACCCGGGCAGCGGCGGCAGCGGCACGGGCGAGCCCTTCAAGGGCTTGGCGAACTCGCCAGCTGGTGAGATGGCCGCGTTGGGAGCAACCTGGTGCTACAACTGGATGACCTCACCGCAGGCCAGCGACTGTGCCGACCCCTTGTTTGTGCCAATGGTCTGGGGACCTGGAGACGTCGCAGGCGCCATCCAGCAGATCGCGAACGCCGGCTACACCACCGTGCTCGGCTTCAACGAGCCGAACAAGACCGACCAAGCCAACATGACGGTCGCTCAGGCGATTGCGCTTTGGCCGGACATGACGAGCAATCCGAACCTACGCGTCAGTAGCCCTGCGGTTTCCGATGACGGGCGCGCCTGGCTCGAGGACTTCATGGATCAGGTTCAGGCGAATGGGTTCCGGGTCGATTTCATCGCGATGCACTGGTACGGCTGGAATGCTGGCTCCTGTACGGCTGGGGCACTAGAAGGCGCCATCAACTGGGCCCAGCAGTGGGGCCTACCCGTCTGGATCACCGAGTTTGGTTGCATGGGTTCGAGCAACCCCGATGAACAGACCTTGCTCGACTTCTTCCCAGCTGCGGTGGCAATGATCGCGAGTCACCCGCTGGTAGAACGCTACGCCTGGTACCCCTGGAACACGTACAATGATCTGTACCTGGCGGACGGGGACGGCGTGCGCGTCATTACGGCGCTGGGGGAGGCGTTCGCTGCCGCACCGGGGTACCGCTAGCGCGGATCGACCTCACGCAACGGCCACGAGCAGCTAATCGCCTAGGGCTTGCTCGACCAGGGGCTTCACGGCCGCCGTCAGCCGCTCGTGCCCGAGCGGTGTGGGGTGAAGAAAGTCGGCCATGATCGAGGGGGAAATGGAACCATCGGACTCCAGGAAGACCGCGCCAATATCTTGAACGCTGACGCCGGGCGGAGGCGCCCACGCCCTCAGGCGTTGGTTCGTTTCCGAGACGGAACGCCTCAGAGGGTCGCTGGCTGACTCGCCTGCGGGCAGGATGGAAAGCACCAGGACGGGGACGCCCGGCAGTCGCTCGTTGACTCTGGCCACCACAGCCTGGATCCCCGCCAGCGTCTGCTCCGGAGAGAAACCGTTGCCGAGGTTGTTTACGCCGATCAGCAGAACGACCAGCCGCGCTGACGTGCCGTCCAGGCTACCGTCGTCGATGCGCCAGAGCACGTGCTGCGCCTGGTCCCCACCGATGCCGAGGTTGAGAGGCGCATAGCGGCCGAAGGCGTGCTGGAAGGGCTCGGACTCGCACCACGCCTCGGTGATGGAGTCACCCAAGAAAAGGATTTCAGCCCGGGCTCGATGTGGGGCGGCCAGCTGTCGCTGATGGCGACGGCGCCACTCGGCCAGGGACATCCATGGCTGCTCGACAGATCGAGGGGTCGGGACATCCGCCCGTTCCTGAGCATGGGCCGGTGGCGATTCTTCTGCTGGAGGCATCGCTGCGGGCGGGGGCGGACGATTCGGCGCAGCGATTGCGGAGCCCCCGGGGGGAGCGGAAGACGTCGATGCGCACGCCACGGCCGTGAGCGTTGGAAGCCAACCCAGCCTGGAAAGTCTCATGACGGCTGCAGGGTACGACTTGCTGGCACTGCCCGTCATCGGTGATTCCGGACCCCAGTGCGCGTTCCGGGACACGCTCGCCAGGCTACGACCAGCCAGGGTTGACCGAACGCATCAGTAGCGGAAGAGTTGTGGTATGCACGCCGTCCGACGGACTGTTCTGTTCGTGGGCGCCGTCGCACTGGCCGTGGCCGCCGGTGCTGCCGTGGTCGTCCGACAACAGGCTCGGGGGAACGAGCCCGGGCCGACTGCCAGCTCCGCTTCCGGAGTCTCGGAAGCGGAGCAGCGCGCGGTCACTTCACGAGCGTGGCAGACTTGATGTAGTCGAGGCGGCCGAAGATGTCGCGGAGATAGCTGTTACCGGAATGCTCGATCATGGCCTGCTCGGGCTTCTCGCCGTACTCCTGGTTGATGGCCTCCACAACCTTGATTCCCTCGGTCACTTTGCCGATGGGCGGGAAGCCCATATCGTCCAGGCGCGGGTTGTCCTTGTAGTTGAAGAAGAGTTGTGTGGTCCGCGTATCCGGACCGTTCTTGGCGAACGTCAGCGTGCCCTTCTGGTTCGAGTGCTTGCTCTTCTTGTCGTCCTTGATCGATGCATTCTTCCACACCTTGGACACCTTGGGGTTGCCGTGGATGCCGAACTGGACGACGAAGTCCGGCACCACCCGGAAGAAGGCGATGTCGGTGAAGAAGCCGAGTTTGACCAGGTTGTAGAAGCGGTCCGCGCCGACCGGTGCCCAGGCGCGCGTCACCTCGACCAGGATGTCTCCCTTGGTGGTGGAGAACTTGACCTTGAACTTGGCCGGTGCCTTGGCCTTGGCCTGGTCCGGCTCGAGCAGCGCGGGGTCGATGGGGGCGGCAGAGGGAGCGGGAGGTGCCGGAGGCGGCTTTGCCGTGGGGGCTTCCGACGGTGTCGGGGCGGGGGCTGCCGCCCGGGAGGCAGGCTCGTCGACGCGTTCCTCGCAGGCGAGCAGACTCAGACAAATGGCGACGGTCAGCCAGTAGCAGCTGTTCATATCGTTGTTCCTGACCAGAGTGGCATGGCCCTTCGCGCTATCCCCGTCGTTCGAAGACCGCCAGTTGACGGGATCTCGATGCCGGGGTGACGCCTTCGTTGCAGCGCTCGAGGCCCAGGTCAAGCGCAATGCGAACTTGCGCGGCAAACAACTCTGCCGAGCAGTGGCCCTTCGGTTCCACCAGCAGCAGGCGACCTCCGGGGCGTAGCGTCGCAGCAACTTGGCTCAGCATTCGGGCAGGGTTGGGCACCTCGTGGAGAACGTAGAACAGGACGGCCAGATCGATGCTCTCGCCGAGATCGGAAACTCCGAGATCGTCCGTCTCGCACACGCGCGTGGTCACTCGATCCGCGAGGCGGCGACGACGCAGGCGGCGCTGTAGCGTGGTCAGCATGCGGGTCTGGAGGTCGAGGCACCAGACGCGACCGCTCGGGCCCACCTGTTCGGCGAGGGGTACGGTGACGAAGCCCGTGCCCGCCCCGACCTCCAACACGCGGTAGCCGGGCTGGACCAGCGGGGTCAGAAGCCCATCGAGGCCCATGAGCCAGCGTCGCCCGGGCAGGACCAGAGTCCACCCGAGCCACCACGGGCAGACGTGGGGCTGGGAAGTGGGAAGCGCGCTGTCGAAGGTTGCTGCTGCATCGTTCTGCATGAGAGACCTACCTGGGTCGCTGATGAAACCTGGCGTTGGGCCGCCGTCGCAGATAGAATATGAGCGATGGCTCACATTCGCAACTCGCGTTCCGGCGGCCGCCCCGGGCAACGTCCGAGCAAGTCGAAAAGAGCCGCAACGGTCTCCCCCGGCGCCCGCCGGTCGCGACCGGCGGCGCCGGTCGCTCAGGTTTCGTCGCCGGGTTCCCGACGACGGGCGCCGCGACAGGAGCGGGCGCGCGAGACGGTGGAGGCCGTGATCCAGGCCGCGGAGCAGGTGCTGGTCGAAACGGGCTACGCAGCGTCCTCGACCAACGCGATCGCTCGCCGCGCAGGGGTCTCCATCGGATCGCTCTACCAGTACTTCGCGGGCAAGGAAGACGTGTTCCGAGCGGTGGTGCAGAGGCATCGCGCGGCGGTGATGCCGTTGGTGGCCTCGGCGCTCGCGCGGATGGCGGAGCCAGAGAACGATTGGGTAGAAGTGGTGTTGGACCTGTTGCGCACCATGGCCCGGGTGAACGCCGACGATCCGCGTCTGATGGCGGCTCTCGAAGGGGAGCTCGGTTGGCTTGAACACGAGGGGGACGAGGAATTCGAGCTCTCCGAACAGGTCGCCGAAATCCTTCGACTCCGCACCTCGCTCCCACCGCGACAACGCGCGGTGCACGCCCGGTTGCTCGTCGTGATTCTGGTCCCGCTGTCCCGCTGGCTGGTGCACGGCAAGCCTCGAGAGCTCGACACGGAGCTCTTCGTTGCGGGGGTGGGCAAGATGCTGCGCGGGCTGACGTAGCGAGCGGGACGCCTACTGCTCGATGCAGTCGTCGGTGGTCGACCAGGCGCAGCCCTTGGTGACCTTGCAGGTGCTCTCGGAAAGGCCGGTGCAGGTCTTTTTGGGTTCGACTGGGGGCCGGGAGGGCTGAGGCTCGGCGGTCTCGGCGTCGGCTGTATCGGGGTCGCCCGACTCAGAGTCGCCCGGTTCGGCGTCGTCAGTCGCGGCGTTCTCAGCCGCGGGCTCCTCAGCCTCGGGGTCCGGTAGAGTGGGGGCCTCGACTTGCTGCGCTGAGGGCCCGCAGCCAACGAGTGAGAGGATGGCGATTGCGGGTGCGAGCTTCCAGGTGGACATGTCCGAGAGCATGACCCCTAGCGCGCCGAGGCTCAACCCCGGGCGACCCGTGACCGCCGAACGCCACGGAAACTCGTCCGTACGGGCGTGGCGGCCGGCAGCGCGGCGCGCAAGCCAGGTGACAATCTGGCGCGGTTGTGGCACCAAGTGCCGCGCACTAGAGCTTGACGGAGGCACAGCATGCAAGCGATAGCCATCTCGGGCAGCCCGCGAAAAGACGGCAACACCGAAATCCTCATCCGCCGGTGCCTCGAGGGGCTCGCCAACCGCGGTGTCGAGGGCGAGTTTGTCACGCTGCGCGATAAAACCATTCGGCCCTGCAAGGCCTGCGGCAGCTGTGCCAAGCGCAAGGACCGGACGTGCGCCACCAGGGACGACGACTTTCATCCCGTGTTCGAGTCGATTCTAGCGGCCGACATCATCGTCGTCGGCTCGCCTGTCTACTTCGGCTCGGCCACGCCGGAGCTCATGGCACTGCTCGATCGCGCTGGGTACGTGAGCCGCCAGTGCGGCAACCTGCTCTCGCACAAGCTCGGCGGCCCGATTGCCGTGGCGCGCCGTGCCGGACACAATTTCACGTACGCACAACTTCTGTTCTGGTACATGATCAATGACATGGTCGTCCCGGGTTCGTCGTACTGGAACGTCGCGCTGGCCGGGAAGGCTGGGGACGTCGTGAAGGACGACGAAGCACTCACCACGGTCGACCGCTTCGCCGAGAACCTGGCCTGGCTCCACGGTTGCGTCAGCCGCGTTTGACGCGTTCGATGGACACGAGTGACGGCGTGCTGGGCGTACCGGGCCTACCGGCCCATGCACTCACGCGGTCGCCTGGTCGCGATTCCGCAGTCCGGAGAGTGAACGCACTCCGGAGGGGCAGTTTCGGTCGCGATGCACTGCCGCGTCGGGTAAGCTCTACCTGCGCGAGGCAATGCACACCCGATCAGAAGCTATCGGCCTGCTATTGGACTGGTTGGACCCATCGTATGCGGGGCAGGTTCTGCGCGGTGCGCAGGCAGCGACACGAGAGCGAGACGTCAGTCTCATCTGCTACACCTCCGGGTTGCCAGGGCCACAGGGGGACGCCGAATGGCCGGCTCACGAGATCATCGGGAGGGAGGCGATCGACGGGCTGATCATACTCGGTGACGGAAGGGTGCCCGAAGATGACGGTCGGCGGGGAGCGTTTCCGGACGTGTTTCGCTCTCTGCCACGGTGCTTGGTTGCGGGAGAGCAACCCCAAGCGTCCAGTGTGAGCATCGACAACGAGGCCGCCATCGCCAAGCCGGTGGAGCACCTCGTGAAGGCACACGGCTGCAGGCGAATCGCCTACATTGGAGGCCCGGATGGCCGTCCTGACGCGCGGGTGAGGGTAGCGGGATTTTGCCGTGCGCTCGCGGCATACGAGCTGGAGGTCGACCCGCAGCTGATCCTCCCGGGAGAGTTCACCGTGCGTTCGGGGCGCCGCGCCGCGCAGATCCTCCTGGACGAGCGACGTGTCCCGATCAAAGCGGTGGACGCCATCGTCGCGGCCAACGACGGGATGGCCTGGGGCTGCATCGAGGCTCTGGCGGCTCACGGGATCAGTGTGCCGTGGGAAGTGGCCGTGACGGGCTTCGATGACGTGGCCGCAGGTCGGCAGGCCCGAGTGCCACTGACCACCGTCCACCAACCCGTCGCGCAAGCGGGGGGAGAGGCGGCGGAGTTGGTGCTGAGTCAGATTGCCGGTGGCCCTCCCCAGCGCGTTTGGCTGGACACCGAGCTGGTCGTTCGGCGCAGCTGCGGTTGTCTGGAAGGTATCGGGCGGCTTCCGCTGACGCCTGCCGAGTTGCAGCAGCGTGGGGGGCGCAGCTTCGAGGCGGCATTCGTGCAGCGCCGGGGCGCGCTCATTGACGACGTGCGGCGGGCTGGGCGCAACCAGCTGGGGATGCTGGGATCCGGCTGGGAGACACGACTGGTCACGGGACTCGTGGAGGAGATACGGGGCCGGTCTTCGGACGCATTTCGCCTGGCCCTCGACGACGCGCTGGGTCGGGTGGTGGCGGCCGATGGGGATACCCGAGTGTTTCACGACGTGACGTCACAGCTCTGGCGGCATCTCATCCCGTGCGTGCTGGCTGATCAAGGGCTGCGCACGGCGCTCGAGGGGGTCCTGGATGGAGCACGGCTCGCCATCGCTGCAGCCGGGGTGCGGGCACAGGCTGCCGAGCAGATGGAGACCGAGGCTCGAGCCCGCGAGCTCGTGCGGTTGTGCATAGCCGTCAGCGCCAGCGCTTCTGCTGAAGATCTCGCTGGAGTCGTGGAGGATCGGTTCGCGAGCGTCGGCATCTCGACCGTCTCCGTCGCGCTCTTCCCGGACGGGCAGATCGGCGAAAGTGTTCAGTGTGTGCTCTCGCTGCAAGATGGCACGGCGCGACTGGAGCGATTTGAGGTTCCCACCCGACGATTCGCAGCCCGGCTGATCCCCGCAACGGGGCGCGCCAATCTCATCGTGTCCGGGCTGGGCATCGCCCCGAGCCCATTTGGCCTCGTGTGCATGGGGCTCGAGCCAGCCTCGCAGCTCGTTCACAACGGGGTGCGCGACGCGCTGAGCCGCGCCTGCGCGCGGCTGCGACCGGAACTGTGGCGTGAGGGCGACTGAGCGACCGGATATCTTCGTGCTGAACCGCACCGGGTCGGAACGGCCAGATTGCCCGGTCAAGCCTGCAGGCGGCCTGTAGCGGCGGTCGCAGCGCTGCCGTTCCAGAGTTGCGGACACGCCAGCGGCATCCGCGCAGCTAGGGGGCTCGTCCCACCGAGATTTCCGTAGCTGCCGCGTAGTTGCCGACCGCCGCTTGCGCCTGCAGGCGGACGTAGCGTGCTGAGACCGGCGGGAACGTGGCGATCTTCATGCTGGCGTCCGCGGCCCAGGTCCCGCTGGTCGCTGGGGTGAAGTTCTGGCCGTCCGTGCTGGTC
>CAZSVU010000148.1:0-19315 GCA_964610275.1 uncultured Polyangiaceae bacterium
GCTGTTCGACAGCGCCGCGGAGGCCTTCGCACACGTGTTGGCATCCAAGCCCCTGGTGGTGGCAGTCGGAGAGACCCACGCCCAGAAGGGAACCGAGGCGCTCGCCTCGACCACACACCGGTTCACGGAAAGCCTGTTGCCCGTGTTCGAGCACCAGGCGTCGGATCTCGTGCTCGAGCTTTGGGTAGCAGACGGCAAGTGCGGCCAGCAGGAACAGCACGTCGCCCAGCAGCAGAAGCCGGTCACGGAGACACAGTCGGAAGGGAATCAGAACGAGTTCGTCGCTCTCGGCAACCAGGCCAAGAGCCTGGGAATTCGACCCCACGTGCTCCGGCCGTCCTGCGAGGAGTACGACGCACTCGTCTCTGCCGGAGACGAGGCGATCGTGAAGATGCTGGAGATGATCGCGAGGCTGACGACCACCATGGTCCGGGCGATCCTGGAGCGAAATCAGCAGCAAGGCACCGAACGCATGGTCATCGCGTACGGTGGTATCGTGCACAACGATCTCGCGCCGCGAACCGGACGCGAAAGCTGGAGCTTTGGGCCGGCGCTGAAGTCCCTGGTGCAGGGCCGCTACGTGGAGATCGATCTGATCGTCCCCGAGTACATCAAGGCTGGTCCACCCTGGAGCTCGCTCGATTGGACGCGGCAGTTCGATCGCTCCGTGCACCCAAACAGGGCTCGGTTGCTCCAGCCGAGCCCCGGGTCGTACGTGCTGGTATTTCCAGACTCGTCCGCTAGCGAAGCTAGCGGACGCCCCCAACAGCCCGCGAGCAACGCTCGCGGGCTTCCTTAGTCACCTCCGTCCACCTCTTCTGCTGCCACCCGAGAAGCGGCACAGTAGGCTTCCGCAAGGCCACCCACCGAACCTCACTGTGCCGCTTCCTGGGGTGGAGACGGCTGTGACACGGATCGGTCTAGGGAAGCGCCCGACCTCCGGTCGGGCGCTATTTGATCGTCGCCTTCCGCGTCAGCGTGAACTTGCCCTTCCCACCAACCTTCAGCGTTTTGCCTCTGACGGTCATCTCGCCGCTGGGTTTGACCTTTCCGCTGAGGTCGAGACTCAGCACCCAGCCCGTCTTGGCGTCGACGAAGGCCGAGCCGCCGAGGTCGAGCGCGTAGACGGTATCCTTTTCGGTGAGCTTGGCCTCGAACTTGACGTCCAGGGAAGCGACCTGACGCCCCTGGTACTCCTCGCTGCCTCGGTAGACAGCGCTGACCTCGCCGAGCTTCATCTCGGGCGTGTATCCGATCAGCGCCACGGCGCCCTCCGAGTCGAGCTTCAGCTTGTCGCCGTCGACGGGATTCTTTCCAATGATCTGAGCCAGCAACGGATGCGCTCGACCGACGTAGCTGTACTCGGCCGCGGCCACCTCGCGCTCGGCGTCAATCGCGGCGCTATCGTCGGCGTCGAGCACGACGATCTCGCCCCCTTTGGCCTTGAGAGTGTACCCCTTCCCTTCCGTGGGGAGCGGCGTCCAGCCCTCCATGCCCTTGCCTTCGCGGTGCCCGTAGATGACCGCCAGCTGTGTCACCGAGCTGCCTTTGGTCGCCTCGATGACGACGCCGCGTCCTTCCTCGAAGCTCCAGTTCTTGGCGCTCATACCCGCGTCCCGCCCGTCCTTGGTGAGTCGGAGCGTGACATCCATGCCCATGGTCCGCGTCTCCTCGCCCCGCGCGCCTTCCGGTGGGGCGGGGATGCTCGAGCTTTCCCCGCCGCCCGCCTCACCTTCGTCGTCACCCCCGGTTTCCCCGGACCCCTCGTCTCCCGATTCGCCGGACCCGGACTCACTGCCCGCCCCCTGTGCCGCTGCTCCGCCACAGCCCGCCATCAGCAAAGCGCTGCCGAGCAGAGCCGCGCCCATGAAACCCATCCTGCGCCATTGCTCGATCATCGTGGACCTCGTCGTCTCGGCGCGGCTCGACGGCCGCGCCGAGTTTCACGCTCGCTGGCTCACTGCGGAGTAACCACCAACTCCACGCGCCGATTGTTGGCCCGACCCTCGGAGGACTTGTTGTCCGCCACTGGCCGATCCGGCCCGATGCCGACGCTGGTGATCTTGGCGTCTTCGATGCCGCGACTGACCAGATAGCTACGCACCGAATCCGCACGCTTGCGGGAGAGCTCCATGTTCATCTGATGCGAACCGCGGGAGTCGGTGTGGCCCTCGACGATGATCTTCTGGTAGCCCTGATCTTTCAGCGCCTTGGCCACCTCTTCGAGCCGCTGCTGGGCAATGGGCAAGAGCTCCCACTTGCCCGTGGCAAAGAGCACGGAGCCGCTCAGCGTGATGACGATCCCGCGCTTCTCCTCCTTGATCTGGGCGATCTTCTCCAGGCTGGCGAGCGCCGCGCTGAGCTTCTTCTCGACCTCCAGGCGGGCCGCCCGCTCCGCGGCGGCCTCTTCCTCCTTGCGCTTCGCCTCACGCTCGGCCTCGGTGAGCGCCTGCTTGGCGGCCATGCGCTCCCGCTCACCCTTCATGCGCTCCTCGGCCAGTCTTGCCCGCGTGGCTTCGAGCTCTGCTCGGGCCACATCGGTCAGCTGACCCTGTACCGACTTGTACTCCTTGTCGGCGGCGGCCTGCTCGCGACTGGCCTGCTCGATGCCGGCCGCGGCCTCAGCCTGTGCCGCCCTGCGCTGAGCGATGTAAGCGAGGTCCGTGGTCTCTTCCGTGTCCCCATCTTCGCGGAACGATTCTTCGGCTGCCCGAAGCGATTGCTTGGCCGTGTCGAGCTGGGCCGGGGCCAGCTCTGCCGCAGGCCCGGTCTCGGCACGTTGGTAGGCCGAGCGCGCACTGACGAGGTCACGCGGGGGAGGCGTGGCGCCACAGGCCGTCACCACCATTGCCGCAAGTGAAACGATAAGGCATTTCGTAGCCAAAGAAGTCCGAGCCATTACGAAACCGACCTTTCTTGAGTCCCTGTGTTGGGCCACGGCACGCCTCACTTCGCCCCACCCGACTTGAGCTTCTCACGAAGCAGCTGAACCATCTCGACCGCCTCGGCTGCCTCGGCCTTGGCTGCGTTCTCCTGCGCCATGGTCAGCGCGAGCTCTGCGTCCGCTTCGGCGCGGCGCAGCAACCACTCCGCGCGCTCCATATCCTCTTCTTCTTCGATCAGCGTCTTGGCCTGGGTCACTTGGTCCTGCGCCTGCTTGAGGTGCAGCGCGGCCTTGGGAACTCTGGTCGCTCCGCCGCCTTCTGCAGCGCTGACCGCTTTCTCTGACGCCATCAATTGCGATTGCGGTATCGCTGCGCCCCCACACGCGCTCGCGACCCACGCCGTCGCCACAAGTCCAACCAGCCCTGGATAGTTCATGGAAACCCTCGCTATCTCGTGCACTTTCTCTGAAGCGGCTCGGCGCCAGTATATTCACACTTGGTCGAGTTAGGATGGTGAACGCTCATTCAGGAGGGCGCTCGGGCGCACACCCTCGGGATCCGCGCACATTTCATTACTCGCATTGCGACCCATTCAGAAGGGCTTCCACCTGGATGACGCGGGGTTCGATACCGGTCCCGCCGCCGCCTCAATGCTGCGACAACCGCTGACAATTTTGCGTAGGCGGGGAAACTTTGCGCTGTGAGCAATCGCCGCCGGCGCCGTGCAGCTGTTCGGCCGGACGACATGTTCGCGCGAGCCGGGCTTTCATTGGGCGAGGTTGGCGAAGACGGCGCGGCACGAAGGCCGCTCGGCAGGGTGGTAACCTGCCGCTGGGCCGACCCGCTAGCTGGCACAATTTCTGCTACTCTTGCACGGTTGTGGTGATCTGCGTGAGGCCCCATCCGCGCCGGAACCGTTCCCGGGAACGGAGGACCCCTGTGACTTGCATGACAACTCGAACGTCGGCCGGGTGCAGCTCCCGGCCGAGCGTATATCTGACCCTGGCGTCGGCGCTCGCGCTCCTGCTGGGATGCTCGGGCGACGAGCAGCTGGTATCAGGCGGCCTGGGGCCGAACGACCCCGCGGATCTCGCTGCTGTCGCCGGCCCCTGCGAAACGGGCACCACCCGCGACTGCTACATCACCCTGGCCCAGCACGACGACGTGCTGCAGTGCTACGCGGGCACGCAGCTGTGCACGGACAGCGTATGGGGCGAATGCACCGATGGTGAGATCTTCGAGATTCCGGTGTCAAACGTCGGCCAGGGCGGGGCCGATGGATCCAATACGCAAACCCAGGCTCTGAGCAGCGCGACCGGTTGCGCAGACAACCCCTGTGATCCGTTCTGTCGCGTCTACATGGAGGTGCCGGACGAACCGCTCACGACCGAGATGACCGGGTCCCCGTACGACTGGGACACCGGGTCGATCTCCACGCTGAGCAACCTTCCGGGTGGGTTCTTTGATGGGGGATTCAACGAGCCGTGCCAAACCGGCTACGATTGCCAGTTCAACACGTACTGCTACTCCCCCTCGCCCGGCGCCTGCGCACATGGCGTCTGCGAGCCGGGCTCGGGCCTGACCTACGAATGCAACGACTGCGTGACCATCGTGTGTGACCAGCGCCCCGAGTGCTGTGGTCGCTACGAGGACGGGCAGGTGTGTGGCAACGGCTCGGTCGAAGGCACAGAGACGTGCGACGACGGCAACACCACCGCAGGTGACGGTTGTGATGCGAACTGCCTCGTGGAATGCATCGACACCGCAGGAGGCAGCGGCGGGGTCGGCGGCGTAGGCAGCGGCGGAGCCGGCGCGGTCCCCACGGAGGGCGTCACTGGTTTCACGTTGATCGACGCGGACACCGACGCGGTGCTGGCCGTACACGATCCGCTGCTGCAAGGGGCGGAGTTGGTCCTGGACAACCTGCCAACCAACCTGAACGTCCGCGCCAACGTCGCCGGCGCTGTGGAGAGCGTCGGCTTCGACTACGACGGCACCACCAGCACTGACAACTACGGGCCGTACGCCATGGCCGGGGACGTGAGCGGCGACTACACTCCGTGGACGCCCTCGGTGGGCCTGCACACCATCTCGGCAACCGCCCACAGCGCCGATGGTCTGGGCGGCACGGTGGTGGGCTCCACCCAGTCGATCACCGTGAACGTCGTGGACAGCAACAGCACGGGCGGCGGCACCACCACTACCGAAATCACTCACGTCAGCAGCCAGACGGTGACGGACAACGATACCAGCACCACCCGGAGCGTCCCCATCTCCGGCGGTGACAGCCGGATGCTGCTGGTGGGCATCGCGGTCGAGGCCGGGTCGACCAGCGGGACGGTGAGCTCCATCACGTACAACGGCGTGGCGATGCAGCTGGCCGCACAGAACGTGGTCGGGTCCAGCACGACCATGCACGTCCACCTCTACTACCTGGGCGAGTCGCAGCTCCCAACCTCGAGCGGCGACTACGACTTGGAGGTGACCCTGGGCAACGAAGATGGCGGCGTCGTCTACCACATCATCGAGCTCGCGGGCGTCGCGGACCAGGCGCCTCAGGCGACCGCGACCAACGGCAACACCTCGGGAGCGAGCTCTATTTCGACGTCCTTGACCACCACCACGGCTGATAGCTGGGTCGTCGACATCGTGGGCTCTGGCAACAACATCGCCGGCTTCACCCCGACCGGAGGACAGACGGAGCGAGGCGACTCCGAATCGGACTCCATGCGCGCTGCGGCCGGCACGGTGCTGGCGGCGTCAGCCGGGTCGACCACCCTCAGCTGGACGGCAAACGGATCCAACCGGATTTCCCACGTGCTGGCCGCGTTTGCACCGGCGCTGGCGAGCTCCGGCGGCTACACCGGCGGCGGGGTCTGCGACACAGCGGACGAGGGCGGAAGCATCACCTTGACCTGCGGCGCCGGCGAAGTGATTCGGGCGGTGAATTTCGCGAGCTACGGCACTCCCACGGGGACTTGCGGAAGCTTCAGCTCCTCCTCGTGCAACGCCTCCACGTCGCTGAGCGTGGTGCAGGGAGCGTGTCTCGGGCGAAATGCGTGCACCGTGTCGGCCAACAACGCCACCTTTGGCGATGCCTGCGTAGGCACCGTCAAGCGACTGTACGCCGAGGTGACCTGCGCCGTCCCAGGCAGCGGCGGCACGACGTGCGGCAACAGCGTGCTCGAGATGGGCGAAAACTGCGACGACGGCAACCAGGCCCCCGGAGACGGCTGCAGCTCCACCTGCACCATCGAGTCCTGCGGCGACGGCACGGTGCAATGCGGAGTCCCCGAGGAATGTGACGACGGCAACACCGTCGACGGCGACGGGTGCAGCGCGACCTGCACCTACGAGGACTCGGGCGCCGGGGGCGCTGGCGGCGGCGGGAGCAGCACGGTGCCCTACACCTGCTCGCACGACCCGTGTGTGACCGGTGCAGCGCTCCCCTCGGACTGCACGGCGTGCGTCGGCGCCATTTGTGCGACCTCCCCGGGCTGCTGCTCCGACACCGCTCCCTCCGGAGACCTCATCGACGCGGACTTCGGCAGCGGCGCCGAGGGATTCACCTACGCGGACGACGTTTTTGGCACCAGCGAGCCGGACAACATGTCCGGTAGTGCGACCGGGGGGAGGCTGCGCGTCTACAACACGGGGGACGACAGCGACCACCAGTCCGGCGGCTGGAGAGAGACTTTCACTGCGTCCGGCACGGTCGACGTGAGCTTCGACTACGCGCTCGACATGGAGAACGCTTTCGAGAGTCACGAGTGTGGGGAGGTGCGGGTCACGATTGACGGGAGCTACTACGGCTCGGGCGGCAACGACTACGTCGTGCGCCACTGCAACGGTGGGTCGGAATCCGGAACCTTCACGTTCACTTCGGCATCGCTCGGCGCGGGCAGCCACACCCTCACCATTGGCGCCTACCTCAATCACAACAGCGCCGAGAACGAGGACTTGACCCTCGACATTGACAACGTCGTGGTGACGGGCAGCAGTGGCGCGTGGGACGACACCTGCGTCTACGAGGTCCAGAACACCTGCGGCCTCACGTGCGAGTGCGAGCCGGGCCAGGACGAGCGCCCGGCCCAGGCCGCTGGCTACGCCACGATATCTCACGTGGATGACGACGCCGAGGTGGACGACGGCAACGGCACTCGCTACTGGAGCTACACCATCAGCGGCAATGCCAACCGGATGCTCGTCGTCGGAGTCGCAGTCGAGTGCAACTGGGGTGGCTCGTCGACCAGCATCACCTATGACGGTGTGGCCATGCACGAGGCCGAAGCGGAGCTCGGCGGCGGCTACATGCAGGTCCGCCTCTTCTACCTCGGCGAGTCCGAGCTCCCCGACGCCGGCAGCCACTACTTCTACGCCAACGTCACCGACAAGATGAGCGGCATCGTGTTCCACGTGCTCGAGCTCTCGGGGGTGGCGGATGAAGCGCCGGAGGCCACCGCTGATGACAATGACGGCGGGTCGGGCGCGTCCACGATTTCCACGAACATCACGACCGCGACCGACGGCAGCCGCGTCGTGGCCTTCGTCGGCTCAGGCGACGACGGCGCCAGCTTCTCCCCGACCGGCAGCCTGGTGGAGCACCTGGAAACCTCACGAAACTCCATGCGAGCCGCCCTGGGGACCCTGGACGGGGGCACGGCCGGCGCCAAGACCGTAGCCTGGAACGTCAGTGGATCGAACCGGCTGGCCCAAGTCGTGGCGGCCTTCGCGCCCTATCAGACACCCGCCAGCGACGCCAGCTGCTACGACACCTCCGCCGGCTCGGCCACCTGGACGAGCGCCCGTACGGCGTGCCAGGCGCTGGGAACGGGGTGGGACCTGGCGAAGATCGAGTCCGACGACGAGAACGACTTCCTGGACGGGTTGATCTCCAGTGACCACTGGATTGGCGCGAACGACCGATCCACCGAGGGCAGCTGGGAGTGGACCGACGGCACCAGCCTCGCGGCCTACGACAACTGGAATGGGGGCGAGCCCAACAACTCGGGCGGAGAAGACTGCGCTGAGATGTACGGATGGGGCGTCTGGAACGACGTGAGTTGCTCGCAGTACCAGCCGTCCATTTGTGAAGGCCCGCCGTCCTACATGCCGCGTACCTACAGCACCGTGTGCGGCAACGGGACCACGGAGCCGCCAGTCGAAGCCTGCGATGACGGCAACACCGCCAGCGGCGACGGGTGCAGCGCCACCTGCCTCAACGAGTACTGCGGCGACAGCGTGGTGCAGTCCGGAATCGGTGAGGAGTGCGACGACGGCAACTCCACTTCAGGCGACGGGTGCAGCGCCACGTGTCAGACCGAGGAGTGCGGCGATGGTATCGTCACCTGCGGCGCGCCGCTCAACGAGGAATGCGACGACGGCAATACCGCGTCCGAGGATGGCTGCAGCGCCACGTGTCAGGCCGAGTACTGCGGCGACGGAACCGTCCAGGCAGCGCTGGGCGAACAATGTGATGACGGCAATCCACTGCCGCTCGACGGCTGCAGCGACACCTGTCAGGTCGAAAGCCTCGGCACGTGCGGGGACGGCAACCTGGATGTCGGCGAGGAGTGCGATGACGGCAACACCGCCCCGGAGGACGGCTGCGGTCCGGCCTGCGTGATCGAAAGCTGTGGGGACTCCCTGGTGCAACCCGGGCTGGGCGAGGAGTGCGATGACGGCAATACCGTGGCCAACGACGGCTGCGCCCAGAACTGCATCGTCGAGTACTGTGGCGACGGAATCCTCCAGTTCGGCATCGGAGAAGAATGTGACGACGGCAACTCCAACCCGGACGACTGGTGCAGCGGAGCCTGTCAGCTCGAGGGTTGCGGGGATGGCGTGCTCCAGCCGGGCATCGGCGAGGAGTGCGACGACGCCAACAACGACAATAGCGACGGCTGTAGCTCGGTGTGCGTCGTGGAGTACTGCGGCGACGGGTTGACACAATGTGGCATGGGCGAAACCTGCGACGATGGAAACACGGTTTCGGGAGATGGTTGCGATGCCAACTGCCACGTCGAGAGCGGCGACACTTCGTTGTGGAATTTCGAGGGCAGCGGCACCTACGTGCCCGGCAGCTGGACTCAGGCTTGTGTCGACCTGGCCGAGAACTCGTGCACCGTGCGATGCGATCCCGACGACCCGACCAACATCGAGGGCCTTTGCCTGCCGTGGTACCCGGGAATCACGGATGACGACTGCGCGGGCATGGACCTTTCACTGGGGATCCCCTGCGAGACGTCAATCCCGGTGTGCAACCACGGAAACACCGCGGCGCCCGCTGGCATCACGCTCGTCCACTGGCCGGAGGGCTCGGGGCAATTCCCATCGTGCACGCCGGACCAAACCCAAGGCAGTCCACAATACTGCCAAACCGACACGCCCATTCCGCCGGGCGAGTGCATCGACGTCACCGGCTGCGGGTTCACCGACAACCGGGAAGTCATGGTCAACCCACCGGGCCCGAATGACGTCGAAGAGTGCAGCTGCATGAACAACTGGGGTCTCTACTTCTACCCGACCGCCCAGGAGCCCAATCTCTGCGGAGAGCCCGTCTGCTCGGGCGGGACGAGTGTGGCCACGCTCATCGCCAAGCCGGTCGATATCATCATGATCATCGACAATTCCGGCAGTATGCAGGGCGAGATCCGGCAGGTCGAGAATCGCATCAACGAGGACTTCGTCCAGATCATCGAGAACAGCGGGCTCGACTATCGCGTGATCATGGTCACTCGCTACGGCGACGTGGACGGTGTCAGCGCCGGCAGCAGTCGCTACCCGGTCTGCATTCGCTCGCCACTGGGACCGGATGACTGCCCTGACAACCGCGCTCAGACCGTGCAAGGCGCCAACAATCCGCCACGCTTCTTCCACTACAGCGCCGATATCTTCAGCTTCGACGCCTGGTGTCGGCTGCTCGAAGGGTACGACCACTCGGACAAGCACGAACTGGACCCTGAACGTTGGGACTATGAGCGCCGAGACTGGTGGACTCCACTGGCCCCGAACGGGTGGGGCGAATGGCTGCGTGAAGAGGCATTCAAGAGCTTCCTGGTCATCACGGACGACGATGCCGTCTGCACCTCGAGATCTGCCGAGGACTTCCTATACGGCGCGCCCCCGTTCCCCGCCGATTTCGATGACAACAGCGAGAAGTACGAGGACCGCACCTCGGACTACGGCACCGCCGCCGACGGCACGACCGAGGCCGCCGAGTTCGATGCCGCGCTGCTCGCACTGGCCCCCGAACAGTTCGGCACCGCCACCAACCGCAACTACATGTGGCACAGCATCCTGGGCATGAGGGGCAAAGCAGACGGCAGCGCCTGGCAGCCGAACGAAGCCATCCAGGTGGCCGGCTGCGGCACGGGCTCCGAAGGGTACGGTACCAGCTACCAGGCGCTCAGCATCCTGACCGGCGGTCTGCGCTACGCGATCTGCGACAACGACAACTTCGACGTGATGTTCAACGCCATCGCGCAGAGCGTGGTGCAGACGGCCGCAGTCTCCTGCGACTACGCCCTTCAGAATCAGGGGTTCTTCAACCCCGACACGGCCGTGGTGAAGTACACGGCCGGCAACGGTGACGAAACGGATCTGACCTACATAGCCGACCCCACGAACGACTGCGTGGACAACGGCTGGTACTACAATAACCCCGCAGATCCGACCGTTCTGAGCTTGTGCCCGACCGCTTGCGATACCGTCCGGGCCGATACGGGCGCTCGGATCTGGGTCGAGATCGGCTGCACGGGTGCGGCCGTGTTGACGACCCACTACGAGAGCTACCTGGCCGAGTGCATCGAAGGCGCTGAGCAGTGGAGCTTCCTGACGTGGGATGCAGCCATTCCCAACGACGGTTCCAGAATCGAGTTCCGCGCGCGAACGGCCATGGAAGAGGGACAACTGGCCTCGGCAACTTGGGTCGACATCGCGACCGCAAACGTGACCAACCAGGTGTGCACGGGAGACTGCACGGCCGACCTCTTCGATGCCCTCGGAACCCCGGAAAACCGCCAGCCGGCGCTGGAACTCCAGATTCAAATCATTCCGGGTACCGACCGCTTCAATCCGCCGGTCCTGAACAGCTGGGATGTGACCTTCTCATGCCCGCCCGATCTCTAGGAATCGCCTCTCTCTCTTTGACCATCGCCCTGACGGGCTGGCTGGCTGCGTGTGGAGACGACGAAAGCCGCCCTCCCCACGCCGCGGCGCAGCCCGGGTCGGGCGGAGCGCCCGGCTCCAGCGGTGCCACGGGCACTGCCGGGGGCGGTGGACTGGCAGGGCCTGGCGGCCAGACGAGTCAGGGGGGAGCAGCCGGCCCAGGGGGAAGCACGGGCTCCGGGGGCAGTGCTCAAGGCGTTGGGGGAGGTGCGGGCGCTGCCGGCTCGGGTGCGAGCCTATGTGGCAACGGCGTCATCGACGAAGATGCCGAACGCTGCGACGGGACGGACTTCGGCGGCCTGGTGAGCTGCCTCGATCTCGGCTTCGACGACGGTTCCCTGAGCTGCAACGAAGACTGCACCCTGAACGTCGACGAGTGCTCCGGAACCGAGGACTGCCACGACGCACGCGACAATGACGCGGACGGCGCGGTCGACTGCATGGATTCGGACTGCGACTGCAGCTCGCCCTGTGACGCCGCGCCAGTCCTCACCGATCCCAGCTCGGTGTGGGGCAACAACGCCGGAAGTGCGGACAGCACGAGTTCCTCCTGCTCCGGAACCGGCGGACCGGAGGTCGTCTACGAGTTCGTGGCCGCGAACGACGGCATGCTGAACGTGAGCCTCGACAGCTCGTACGTGTTGAGTCTGGCGCTACGCACCGAGTGTGATTCGGCCGCGACCGAGACGGCGTGCGCGTTCGACGAAATCGAGCGACCCGTGAGCGCCGGGGAGACCTTCTACGTGGTGGTCGAGGGCGCCGAACCCGACGAGGCGGGACAGTTCCGCCTCACGGTCGAGAGTCGCCCCCTGAACGAGTGCGGAGACGGCTACCGAGACCCGAACGAGCAGTGCGACGACGGAGGCTTCGAGAACGGCGACGGCTGCAGCGACCAGTGCCTGGTCGAGTCATCCGAGAACGAAGAAAGCGCGAACGTGTACGTCGATCCGTTCTACGGCAGCATCTTCCCGGCCGGGGACGTGGATGTCATCGAGGTGGAGGTGACCGAGCCGCGCACCACACTGCGAGCCGAAACCTTCGATCTCAATGACGGTTCCTGCCTGTCCGGAAAGATCGACTCCTACGTCGAAATCATAGGACCAGGTGGAGAAACGGTGCTGGCGAGCGACGACGACAGCGGCTTGGGCGCCTGCGCCGTGGCGATCGCTCCGGGGCTCGATCCGGCCACGTACTACGTGCTGGTACGGGCAGGCGACGAGGCAAGCCCACAACAGTCGGAGTTCCCCTATTGGCTCTGGGTCGCGATGGACGCTTGCGGCAACGGAGCGGTCGCCGCAGGGGAGCAGTGCGATGACGGCAACCTCACGAATGGCGACGGGTGCAGTGACAGCTGTGTGACCGAGTAGGGGGGGGCGCGGAAACTCGGGGTCGCGCTTCTGGTTGGGCAGCAGCAAGTGCTGACGGACGTGGGGAAGGAGCCCCGCAAGCTTCGCTTGCGGGGGGGTGGGTGCGCGCATGCTGCGCGTGTCCAAGAGTCTCCCGTGGAAACTCGATGTTCCGCTTCTGGTTGTGAAGCAGCAGGTGCTGACGGCGGTTGGGAAGGGAATCCGCGAGCGGAGCTCGCGGGTTGATTGACCGCCGCCGATTCGGACCCCCGGC
Organism: uncultured Polyangiaceae bacterium; assembly: GCA_964610275.1. Lineage (GTDB taxonomy): Bacteria > Myxococcota_A > Polyangia > Polyangiales > Polyangiaceae > JAFGBI01. The sequence goes on from CAZSVU010000148.1 coordinate 12,675, forward strand.
CAGGGGATCGGCGACGCGCCCATCCTCGGTGGCTCCCGAGAAACCATGCATCGCGGCAGGGGGGGCACCCGCCCGCACGTGAAATGGGCGCTCCGTCGGTGTAGGCTGCCGCGGCGTCTGCGAGCCGAGCGAGGCGCGGGGCGATCCTCGAACGACGGGTAGCTGGAGGCTGAGCGCTGCAACCGACTGACGACAACGCCGCGCGCCGGTTGGGCGAAGTCATCGCTGGCCGCTGGACCCTGGAGCGAGTGCTCGGTGCCGGCGCCACGGCCACGGTGTACGCTGCGCGTGACGCCAGTGGCCAGCGCGTGGCGCTCAAGCTGCTGAGCGAGGAGATGAGCACGCGCCCAGACATCCGTGAGCGCTTCGAGCGCGAGGGGCAAGCAGCGCAGACCATTCCGCACACTGGAGTGGTGCAGGTCCTCGAACACGGCGGCAGTGATCCCCACAACGCCTACCTGGCGATGGAGCTCCTGGAAGGCGAGACGTTGGCTGAGCGCGTCACGCGCGAGGGTTTCATTCCCGCGGACGATCTTCTGCGGATCGTGGATCAGGTGCTGGACGTGCTCATCGTGGCGCACGCTCAGGGGGTGGTGCACCGCGACCTCAAGCCAGGAAATTTGTTTCTCACCACCGCTGGGGGCGTCAAGGTGCTGGACTTTGGGATCGCCCGCGTGACCGAGCTCGGATCCAAGCGCGCGGGCACGCACCTGGGCGTCACCCTGGGCACGGCCGCCTACATGGCTCCGGAGCAAGCACAGGGGCGCAACGCGGAGGTCGATGGCCGGAGCGACCTCTTCAGCGTGGGCGCAATGATGTTCCGCCTGGTCACCGGGCGGCGCGTTCACGAGTGCGAAACCGAAGCGCAGCTACTGGCCGCGATGGCAACCCAGCCTGCGCCGAAGGTCGCGACGGTCGCCCCGAACGTCCCCACCGGGATCGCGTCGATCATCGACGTGGCCTTGAGCTTCTCGAAAGACGCGCGCTACTGGGAAGCACGGGCCATGCAGAACGACGTGCGAGCCGTGCTGGCCGGGAGATCGCCGCAGAACGCCACCCGAGCCCTCAGCTCTCGCGAGCAGGAGACGCTGCTCGGAGGCGCCGCGACGCCGGCCCCCGCCCCAGAAGTCGAGCCGAGCGCCTCCGAAGGCGATCGCGAAACCTCCATCGAAGGGCAGGTGCTGGCCGAGCGCTACCAGATCGAGGAACTGCTGGGTTCCGGAGGCATGGGGGCGGTGTACCGCGGTACGCACATTCACATGCGCAAGGCGGTGGCCGTCAAGGTGTTACACCGCGAGATGACCATGCACCCGGAGGTCGTGGCGCGCTTCGAGCGCGAAGCCGTGGCAGCCGCTCGCATCGAGCACCCGAACGTGGCCACGGCCACGGACTTTGGGCGACTGGAGGACGGCTCGTTCTACCTGGTACTCGAGTATGTCGAAGGACGGAGTTTGCGCGAGCTCTTGGACACGGAACAGAAGCTCCCCGCGCTGCGAGCGCTGCACATCACTGCCCAGATCGTCGCTGCCCTCGGCGCTGCACACGCGGCAGGGATTGTTCACCGGGATCTCAAGCCGGACAACGTGATGCTCGTGGAACGCAAGGGCGACCCGGATTTCGTGAAGGTCCTGGATTTCGGGATCGCCAAGCTCAGTGCCGAAGACACCGCGGGCCAGCCTGCGCTCACTCAGATCGGTTCGGTGTTTGGCACTCCGGAGTACATGGCCCCCGAACAGGCCAAGGGAGAACCTGTCGACGCCCGGGCAGACCTCTACACGGTGGGACTATTGCTCTACGAAATGCTCTCGGGTCGAACCCCGTTCGAGCATGAGGACATGATCGCGGTACTGACGGCGCAGATGACTCAGCCGCCACCGCCGCTTTCGCCAGACGTCGATCCAGAGCTGAGCGGCCTCGTCATGACCCAACTCGCCAAGGAGCCAGCCCAACGCATTCAGACTGCTGATGAGCTCCTGCAGCGCTTGCAGCAGATGCTTGGCTACGACCCGCTCAGCGTCCCCCAGAGCGCCATGGGATCCGCGCAGATTGCCTATCATCCGACGATTTTGGAACCAACCCAGCCCGGCGAATCGCCCGCGAGTTCGACGACCGGAATCGCCGCCACGCTGCCCGACGCCGGTGCCCCCGCCCCCGCTCTCGCCAGCGTGACTGCCGCGGCGGCTTCACGACCGTTGGCTCGCCTCAGGCAGCGTGCCCCAGCTCTCTTCAAGACCTTTCCCATCGCCGGCCACGCCGTGCCGGTCTGGATCATCGGGAGCGGCGCCACGGTCATTGGACTAGTCGCCACCGTGGTCGTGCTCCTCCTCGTCACGGTTGCCGGCGAGCCAGGGTCGGAGACGGTGAAGCACGGTCAGGACACGGCTCGGGACGCGGCCACTGGCAAGACGGACGATGAGCAAGACAGACTGCTCCGGCAGGCTGAGTCCGGAGACCGTGCAACGTTGAAGGCGCTCGCTGCCAGACCAGAGAGCCAGCGTAGCCTGGCAGTGTGGAAGGCACTGGGGCGGGGGCACGCGAAGGTGGGCGAGCTCGACCTCAGCCTAGCCGCTTACGCCAGAGCCCTTCGACTCGACCCGTCTCTGAGTGCCGACAAGCAGCTGCAGCGTGATCTGCGTCGCGCTCTCGACGATCCTGGCACGCACCCGCAGGCGCTCGAGTTGTGCAAGAAGTCGCTGGGCAGTGTCGGCCCCGCCCTGTTGTTTGACGTGTGGGACGCCCATCGACGCGACACGCGCATGAAGCCCTACGCGGATCGGGCCATGCAGGCGCTGAGCGACGAGGCCGTTCGAGACAAGGCGTCCCCAGCACTCTCCGTCGCGCTGGACCTTCAGCAGGCTCGCGGCTGCGCTGCTCACAAGAAGCTGCTGTCGCGCGCCGCCAAGGACGCCGACGCTCGGTCGGATCCGTATCTGAGACGCCTGCTCGCCACCAAGGGCTGCGGGTTCCTCGGGCTGGGTGACTGCTACTCGTGCGTGCGCGGGGACCCCAACCTGCGCCCAGCGCTCGACCGTGCCCGGACGACGCCGGCACCCGACTTTGCCTCCGTGCCGGCGCGGACACCGAAGAAATAGGCGGGCTGCCCGCAGAAGCCGGCGCCGCGGGAGCAGCAACCGCTCGGCAGTCGCAGTCACCGCGTGTCCGTGTTACTCGTGGGCCGTGGCTACCTCCATGGACTCCGCCCCCAACATCGCCATCTTCTGCGACTACGAGAACGTCGCTCTCGGCGTTCGCGACGCCAAGTTCGAAAGCTTCGACATCCAGCTCGTTCTCGAGCGTCTGCTGGACAAGGGCAAGGTGGTGGTGAAGAAGGCCTACTCGGACTGGGAGCGCTACAAGTCGGCTCGGCGCCCACTGCACGAGGCTGGGTTCGAGCTCATCGAGATCCCCCACGTCTCCTATTCCGGAAAGAACTCCGCAGACATCCGGCTCGTCGTCGACGCCCTCGACCTCTGCTACACGAAGGGCCACGTGGACATGTTCGCCATCGTGTCCGGTGACAGCGACTTCTCGCCCCTGGTGAGCAAGCTCCGTGAGAATGACAAGCAGGTGATCGGGCTAGGAGTGAAGAACTCGAGCAGCGATCTGCTCATCGAGAACTGCGATGAGTTCATCTTCTACGACGATCTGGTCCGCAACAAGACCGCGCAGAAGAAGTCTCAACGCGACGGCTCACGCGCTTCACGCGGTAGGGCGAGGGAAAAGACGAAGGAAAGCAAGGACGTCAAGGAGGGCCGAGACGCGAAGCCCGTCAAGGGTGGTCGAGAGAAGAGCCCCAGTGAGCGCGGGGAAGAAAGCCCCGAGGCCGCGGCTCGCGCCAGCGAAGCGATGGAGGTCGTCCTGGACACTGCGGAATCCCTATTCCGCGACCGCGGCGACAACGTCTGGGGCTCGATGATCAAGCAGACCCTGAAACGCAAGCGCCCGAGCTTCTCCGAGTCATACTACGGGTTTCGAAGCTTCAACGAACTGCTGGAGGCCGCCGAGTCGCGCGGTCTGCTCGAGCTTCAGAAAGACGCGAAGTCGGGGGGCTACATCGTGCTGGGGTTTGGCCCCAATGCATGACAGCCCGCGAGCACTGCTCGCGGGCTTCCTCAGCCACTTCCGTCTCACTCTCCTGCTCCACCCCCACCTGCGCCACACCAGGTTCTCGGCAGGCTCGAGTTGCCGGTGCAACGCATCGACGCCGCGACGTTCAGTCACCCAACCAGATAGCGCTGCAACGCTTCATTCATCCCCACGAAGCCACGCACCAGGTGTGTCAGTCGGCTGCCCATGCGGTTGACCATGCGTCCCGAAGCATCAGCCCCTTGCACGAGCCTCGTCCCCCCCGACTCGCTCGCCGACAGCAGAAAGAAGTGCTCGAGGTCGAATAGGCCGCGGATCCAAAGATGCGAGACCCAGCGCAATTCCTCGGACTTCCGCGCCCGGAGCACTTTGACGCGCAACCGGGTCTCGCTCCCGTCGGTGAAGCTGTAGCGCACCTCGAGCTTGGACCCGATCTCGGCTCGACCAATGACTTCGGTGAGAAATGGATTCCACGTCGGGTACTGGTTGAACTTGACCAGCGCTGCCCAAACTCGCTTCGGAGGGGCGGCCAGTTCGATCTCGGTTCTCAACTGCATGCTATTTGCGGTCTCTAGAATCGATGCCGGCAGGCGCCAGTGACGGCGTCACTGAAACTTCGGCGCACGACGGCTCCTGACGGCTGCAATGGCATCCGCGATCTGCTCTCCACCGCGGAGACACGGGTAGCAGTCCTCCGATTTTCGAGGGCCACAGCCCGTCCTGCGCAGCAGCTTCCCGAGCATTCGCAGCGACCGAGAGTCGCCGTGTTGAATGGCACGAGGCAGTATGGTCGCCACCGCGTCGCACGCCTCGGCGTGCCGCAGGTCCAGAGCGACGAGGAGAGACGGCGAAGCTTTGGCGCGGACCTCGCGGCTGTACACGAGCTCTTCCGCCAAGCGGGTGGTGTCGTTGCGCTGCGGAGTTCCGGTCCAGACCTCATACAAGAGGTCCGGCCCGATGGACCCGGGGAGGCTGGCGACGACTCGCAACGCTTCAGTGGCGGTGCGCGGATCATCCACGAATTCGAGTAGCTTCTCCCGCGTTTCCGGCGCCGAAGCGACCGCCGGCTTGCCGCGCACTCGTTCGGCGAGCTGGTCCAACGCGGCGCGTTGCTCGAGGTCACGCCCCCGCGCCAGCGCGAGGGATTCATCCATGCTGCGGTCCTCCGGCTCGCGGCTCTCCAACCGCCGCAACGCCGCCGGGTCTCCGAGCGCGGCATGCCGCGCCAACGTCGGCGAACGGGCACTCGGTACCACCGCGGCAGACGCGCTGACGGGAGGCACTGCGGAGGGGAACTCCGCTGGTGCCGCGCCCAGCACGAGCCGCGCCAGGGCACCTCCAAGCAGCAATGCGATACCGATGCCAGCTGCGAACAGAGTCCACAGGGGAACCCGCGCCGTGCCGACCAACACGCGCTGCCCGAGAGCGGCAGCAACGCCCAGCTGGGGCTGCTCGAAGTGCGCGGGAGAGTCCGGGCGCTCGATGGCCGGCATCACGGTAGTGACCGCGTCGGAGAACGAGGCCGGCCCGGCCTCGAACGAGGGCTCAGCCACAACCGGTGCGTGGTGAACTGTCTCGACCGTCGGTTGCGGTGCTGGCTCCCAAGGCTCGGGCGCCACCGGCTCGAGCGGCACAGGCTCGGGCGCCACCGGCTCGAGCGGCACAGGCTCGGGCGCCGCGGACTCGGTGGCCGCGGGCTCGTCGTCGTCGGCCCACTCACCCGGATCATCGGCGAGCGTCAGCGGGTCCGGCTCGAGCGCATCCGTCGATCGGGCGGTGGACACCCGTGCCTTCTCAGCGGTCGTGTCCGCCACCTCGCCGCCGAGCGTTTCGAGAGCGGCGGCAGATTGCTCCCCCGCACCGACCGGCTCGTGGACCGACCGAGAGCTGGGATGCTCCGATTGTGCTGCAGAAGACGCCGCCGGATCGGATCCCCAGGCGGCGTCGAGGTCGGTCTCGGCCTGACGCGCGATGTCGCTGAAGCGGCGCGGTCGACTCGTCGGCATGGGCCGCGAGGGTAACACGAGAGAACCGGCCCTCGTCCCGTTGGTAACCTCGCAATTGCTCTCGGCAGGTCACGCCCGTCATCGATGATGTGCCCAGCGAGCAACCACGAGTGAAATGGGGAGACTTCTGGAAAACTGAAACCATTTCAGTTGGTTCGCGGTCATTCGGGGGCTCGTTCTGGATGGGATCCGCGCTGCTCGATGCGCACCGCGGTCGCGTCCGGCGGCGAATGCGCTCGGCACCGCATGCGGAGACCCCATGCGAACTGGGCCGAGCTATGTTTGCTGGGTGAGTCGAAGCGTCCTGCCCGGCTGGTGGATTGTCCTCGTGGCCGTGGCATCCGCGGGATGCTCTCGTCCGTCGCCCTCAGACCGGACCTCCCCGGCGCCGCCGGCTTCGAGCACCGCGCCGTCCTCTCCAGCGGAGCCGCTCAAGGCAACGCGGCCAGCGCCGTCGCCAGGGCAGAAGGACCGCGTGGAGATGTCCGTGGCCGGCGTTGCCACCACGACCGCTGGAAACGCCGTGATCCTGCTCGACGCCGATCGAAA
>CAZSVU010000149.1:0-8474 GCA_964610275.1 uncultured Polyangiaceae bacterium
TCCCTTTCCGTCACGCGAACAGCCCGTCACCGCGATACGCGTTGGATCGATGTTGGCTTCGGGAGTTTTATCCAGGGCGTCGATGATGCGGCTGATCCCCCAGGCCCATGCGATCATCGAGCTAGCGGGGTGGTCCGCTCCATACAGGTCGTAGAACAAGCCCTGTCCTCGAGTGCTGAGTCCCCCCTGCGCACCGATGTCATTGTTGTTGTAGATGGCCGTCGCGACACCGTTCTCACTGAGCACACTCGAGTCCAGGGTGATCGTCCCGAATCCATAGAGACTGATGAGGAGAGGAACGGGACCCGACGTGCCGCTCGGTCGATCGATGTCGATGGAGAACGACTCGCTGTTGTCGCCCTCGGCTACGGTTACCGTCAGCGTATTCCCCTCATACTCGCCCGTCACGTTGTCTGCGGAACCGTCCGGCTTCGGCCCCGACTCGTAGTTCTCCACCTGCGCCTTGATCTCTGCGCGCCGGCAAGGCCACTCCGCCTTCTGCGTGATGCGTGAGCCATCGAGCATCACGAAGGGGTCGTGGTGTTTCTCGTACGGCGTGAGATCAATCGGCCGGGGCAGGTCAGGAACCGGACAATCGGCCCCACTGTCCTCGACGCTGCCGAGCTCCGGAGCCGCCCCGCCACCGGTACCAGTCGCCCCTCCTTCACCACCAGAAGTACCGCCCGATCCCGCACCGTCACTGCCGTCTGAGCCGCACGCGACCGCAAACGGGACAATGGCCGCGAGTGCGAGAACCTGAGTCGAACCTAGGGTCACGGAAATCTCCTGAAGATCGAGTCCGACGCGCGTCCCCGGCCTAGGGACACAAGGAGTGAGGGACAGCAGAGCGTCGGAACGGCACGCCAGTTGTTGCTAGCACTCTGCCACTTCGAAAACCGCTTGTCTCTCGATATCGAGGGGTGCGCCCCTCTGGCTCTCGCCGCCATCCGCTGGCGGCCTACCGCCGCAGGACACCCCGGGCGAGTTCTCACCGGTCGTCCCCTCAGAAGTCCATCACTGCGTCAAACGCCGGCTTCAGTTCCTGATTGGCGTCAAACAGTAGCGGAAAGTCATCCCGTCCCGAACTGAACTCCGACAGCCAGGTGTCGTCGTCGGCGATGCCCCAGAACGTCACCCCGGTGATCACGTCACTGTGATCACGAAACATGTCGAAGAACTCGCGGTAGCGTTCCGCTTGCTGTTGCTGCAGCGCTTCGGTAGACGTTTCCAGGGTACAGCCCTTCTTCCGAAGTTCATTGAACGACTCTATCATCTGGCCGGGCTGCGCGGGAACACGCTGCGCAGTTGCTGGCCGCCCGAGCTCGCTCGGATGACCCTGCGCCCGAGCTGTCGAGCGCCTCCCCTCCCGTCCGACCTGGAGACGACGGTGACCTTGACGCGGCCGAGCGCATGCGCCAGTACCGATGCGGCGACTCGCTTGCTGTCGGCGTTCGTTCATCCACTTCTTGCCGCGTAGATCCACGGCTAGAACCGAATCGTCATGCTCCCACCCGCATCGTCCCGTTTCGCGAATCCCACTACGCGTCGAGCCGTCGCCTCCACCGGATGCCTCACCCTGCTGGCTTGCGCTGCGCCGCCTTCGCACCGTGCGGACTCCCCACCCACCGGGCGCGACGAATCTCTCGGCGCGCACCGCGTCCCGCGGCAGCGCATCTCGATCAACGAAGGCTGGCGGTTCTTCAAGTACGGGTCGACGGACCCCGCCGATGACCTGATCTACGACGTGCGTCCCGAGGTGAGCGACGCGGAAGACGACCGTCCCGCCGATGCCAAGCCGAAGGAAGCGGAGCACGCCGACGCGACCCGAATGGTGCTCAAGCCGTGGATTCTGCCTACCGGCAACGACTTCATCCAGGATCCGGCACAGCGCCACGTCCGCCCCGAGGGCAGCCCGGGCAGTGACTTCCCGTTCGTGCAGGGCGATTTCGACGACGCTGCGTGGGAGCGCGTGCGCCTACCCCACGACTGGGCGATAGGCGAGCCTTTCTTCCGGGGCCCGGACGCCGCAGTCGGAGGGGGTATGGGGCGTCTACCGAGTCCTGGCGTGGCGTGGTATCGGAAGATGCTCGACATTCCCGCGACGGATGCGGGCAAGTCCGTCTTTCTCGAGGTGGACGGCGCCATGTCCTATGCCATGGTCTGGCTGAACGGGCATCTGGTCGGCGGCTGGCCGTTTGGCTATGCCTCGTGGCAGGTGGATCTCACTGCGCACCTGGTGCCGGGCGAGCGCAATCAACTGGCGATCCGCCTGGACAATCCGCCGAATTCCTCGCGCTGGTATCCCGGCGGCGGCCTCTACCGCAACGTCTGGTTGACCAAGACTCATCCCGTTCACGTCGGCCAATGGGGGACTATCGTCACCGCGAGTGACGTTTCCAGAGGCGCTGCAACCATCCACTTGGAGGTCACGGTCGACAACGATTCCGACGCCGGGGCAACCGTCGACGTGGTCACGCTGATCTATGCCTTGGATGCCGAAGGTATCCGGACCGGCCCGGCTGTCGCGCGGCTCGAGCCACTGACGACGTCCGTGGCCGGTGGTCAGAGCGCCAGGGTCAAGGGAGCCGTCACCCTCCAGAATCCGCGCCTGTGGGGACCGCCGCCTACCCAGATGCCGCACCGCTACGTGGCTGTGACGACAGTGCGGCAGAGCGGCAAGCCCGTCGACGAATTCGAGACCCGCTTCGGCATCCGCAGTCTCAGCTTCGATTCGAACCAGGGAGTCTTCATCAACGGCGAGCGCATCCACGTGCAGGGCGTCAATCAGCACCACGACTTGGGCGCCCTCGGCGCGGCCTTCAACACCCGCGCAGCCGAGCGCCAACTCGAGATGCTCCGCGAGATGGGATGCAACGCCATCCGCATGGCCCACAACCCGCCCGCGCCCGAATTGCTCGAGTTGACCGATCGGATGGGCTTCCTCGTCGTGAACGAGAGCTTCGACGTGTGGGCGCGGAGAAAGGCCCCGCTCGATTTTCATCTCATTTTCCCGGACTGGCACGAACAGGACCTGCGCGCCCTAGTCCGCAGGGACCGGAATCACCCCTCGGTGATCGCGTGGAGCATCGGCAACGAAGTCGGCGAGCAGTACACCGGCGAGGAGGGTGCGGCAGTCGCCAAGCGGCTCAGCGACATCACGCGGGACGAGGATCCCACTCGTCCCACCACGACCTCGATGAACTTTGCCAAGCCCAACCTGCCGCTGCCCGCCGTCACGGACCTCATCAGCCTGAACTACCAAGGCGAAGGGATTCGCGACGCTCCGGGCTATGCGCATCTCGAGGGGATCCGCACCTCGCCGCTCTACCCGGCCTTCCACGAAGCGTTTCCCAACAAGGTCATCCTCAGTAGCGAGAACGCCGCGGCGTTGAGCAGCCGCGGGCAGTACTTGTTTCCTGTCGTCGATGGCATCAGCGCGCCGGTGGAAGATGGCCACGGCGGGGATCCGAACCGTCGACTGGTCAGCGCCTACGAGCTCTATACGGCGCCCTTCGGCTCGTCTGCCGACAAGGTGTTCGGCTCCCTGGACCGACATCCGTACGTGGCGGGGGGGTTCGTCTGGAGTGGCTGGGACTACCTCGGCGAGCCGACTCCCTACTACCTGGCACGGAGCTCCTACTACGGGATCATCGACTTGGCCGGGTTCAAGAAGGATCGATTCTACCTCTACCAATCACGCTGGCGGCCCGAGTTGCCGGTGGCGCACATCCTTCCGCACTGGACCTGGCCAGAGCGCGTTGGCCAGGTCACGCCAGTGCACGTCTTCACCTCCGGCGACGAGGCCGAGCTGTTCCTCAATGGACAGTCGCTCGGTCGCAAGCGGAAGGGACCGTATGAATACCGGCTGCGCTGGGACGACGTGCGGTACGCGCCCGGCGAATTGAAGGTCGTCGCGTACAAGAATGGAATCCAATGGGCCGAGGATGTCGTGAAGACCACCGGCGAACCAGCGGCGCTCTCGGCGGCGGCCGATCACGAGGTGATCCGGGCCGACGGGAGGGACTTGTCCTTCATCACCGTACGCATCACCGACCAGAGCGGGCTCACCGCTCCCCGCGCGAACAACCCGATCGAGCTCGAGATCGAAGGGCCCGGGGAGATCGTCGCGACGGACAACGGCGATCCCTCAGACTTCACGCCCTTCCCTTCGCACGAACGTAGAGCCTCGGCCGGCCTTTGCCTGGTGATCGTCCGCGGGATTCGGGGGAACCCAGGGACCATCGAGCTCAGGGCGAAATCCAATGCGCTCGCGAGCGGAACCGTGACCCTGCAAAGCGTTGCGCAAGGCACTGGTTCGAAGGGCTGACGTCCCGATCGTGCGTCGCATGGATTCCGGCGGCGTCGACCGCGGTGGTGGGTGCGTGACCTGCAGCGCCGCCCTGGAATGGGCGCGGCGCGCGGGGGTGTGCGGGAAGAACGCCACTAGGGGCAGCGCCTGCCGTCACTCGGCCGCGCCAGCGCCAAGAAGAAAGCCGCCGCCCGGCACTTCATTGCGAGGCGGCGGCCATGTCAATCGGACCCGAGCTCACTCGATGACGACGGCTTCTGACGGATGCGATTCGGCGTCGGCGTTGGCAATGGCTGCCAGCGGAACGTCTTCGACGGTCGACGTCTCGGGAAGCGAAGGGTCGACCCGCGACTCGGCTGCGCTGCCCAGACGCTGACCGGCTGCGCTTGCCAGGCCAGAGAGTCCCGCAGCGATGCCGTCCACCGCATGGCGCGTCTGCTCGTCGGCTGACTCCATGAAGGCGTTGGCAGTCGTCGCCAGACCCTCGCCCGTGAGCAGGCTGGAGAGCAGCTTGTTCACCTCGTCGGGAGTGCCAAACAGCTTGGCTTCCATTCGGGTGAAGACGCTGGCGGTGGCCTGCGCCGTTGCGACGCGAACCTCCTTTTCGGCCTGGACAGCGAGCTTGCGGATCTCGAAGTCCTGGGCGACCTTGCCGTGAGCCTCACGTGCCACGAGCTCGGGCTTGACGACCGTCTCCAGCCGGTCGCGGTCCACCTCGACCTGCGCGCGTTGCACCTCGACGGGAACCATGTCGATGGCCGTGCGGCCCTCGGCGCGCCTGCGCTCGGCTTCGGCCTCGGCGGTCGCCTTCTGGCGCAAGGCTTCCGCTTCGGCATGCGCGGCGAGCCGGGCTGCCTCGGCCTGTTTCTGCTTGGTGTACGCTTCGGCATCTGCTTGACGTTGGCTGGCCACGTACTTCGTCTCGGCCTGCGCCTGCGCCTCGATGACCTGACGCCGCTTGGCGCGCTCGGCCTCCTCGGTGCACTTCACCGACTCCACGTTCTGACGCGCTCGCTCTCGTTCTGCCTCGGCCTCGGCCAGGTCCCGCTCGGCTGCTGCCCGACGCTTCTCCGCCAAAGCGATGTTTTCCTGCTTCTCGCGCTCGGCCACCTCGACGGCCTGCTGCTGCTGACGTTCGGCGACCTCGAGCTCGCGCTGCTTCTGAACTGATGCCAGATCAATCCCACGCTGAGCTTCAATGGCCTTGACTTGAGCGTCACGCGTGGCGTCCGCATCGATCTTGGCCACCTCGGCACGCTGGCGGGCTTCGGCCTCTTTCTCCTGCCGGTCGTATTCGAGTACGGCCTGGCGGGTCACGACGTCCTGCTCCTTGCGCGCCTGTTCTCCCGCGCGCACCAGTTGATTGCGCTGGGTCAGATTGACTTGAGCTCGTGCAGCACCGGGATGATGATGGCTCCACCGTCACGGATCACCTTCACGCCTCCGCTTCCCGTACGGACGAAGGCTTCGGAGGCCTTGGTCTTCTGGTAGAGGCGCGTGAACACCAGTGCGACTCCAGCCAGTAGGGTCACCACACTACCGAACAGAACGCAGGTGGCACTGGCAGCACCGCCGAGGGGGTAGCCTGCGCTGGCTGCGGCCATCGGACCCAGAATCAAGCCGATTCCCAGTATCATGATGATGAAAATGCTCATGGTTCTCTCCTTCTTGCTGCAAACGCTTGAGTGTTTGGGCTCAGCTTCCTAGCTGGCTCAACGAGTCGCTCTCCACGTCGTAGACGCCGGTCGCGGGGTCGTAATCGGTCACGAGGATCGGGTCGCCCTTGCCGATTCGCTCTCCGGCAGAGCGGCAGCGGATCTTGATGAGAGTGCCGTCCGGTGCGTGGACGTGAGCCACGCCGAACCGCGCGTGAATGTCGAGCTCTGCAGTTCCCAGTTGCCCGACGAGCTCCTCGTCGCGGGTAGCGTACGTCTCGGTGGACGGCATCCACCTCGCCACCTGACGCGTGACACGGGCCGTGGACACCACGGCCACGAACGCAGCGCCCACCAACGACAGCACCCCAGTCAGCCAGGACGCATCAATCCAGGATTCCAGCAGGAAGGTGAGCGCAAGTCCGCTGCCACCAAACAGCAGGCACAGGCTCATCAGCACGATGGCGACGGGAACACGCCCAATGCTGAACAGTTCGAGGATGCCGTGGGCGGGGCCGTGCTCAGGCACACTGCCGTCGCCGTCGCCGTCGACATCGGCGTCCATGTCGGCATCGGCATCCACGTCATTGCAGCCACGCACGAAGATCTGGCAGAAATGGTCTTGGCAGGGCGTTTTCGTGAGGACCTCTACCACCGGCTGGCGGGCAACGTCATTCACCTGCCTCCGCTTCGAGAACGTGCGCAGGACATCGTGGCGATTGGCATGGCCTTCATACAGCGCCATGTCGCGGGATCGACGCGAAGCGTCTCGCAGTCCGCCATCGAACGCTGGCTCGAAACCTCGTCCCGCGGCGCGTATCCATGGCCGGGAAACGTCCGCGAGCTTCAGAATGCCCTGCGCGACCTGATGCTCGGGCTGCCACCGCGCACCGCGGCAGGCCCCAGCCGGCGCGCCCAACCGCACACGTCCGTGCCGCGCGATGTCGGAACTGGAACGGCGTCGTTGCAGCGCTGCACCGAGTGGTACGTTCAGCACGTGCTGCGCCTGTCAGAGGGGAACGTGTCCACAGCGTCGCGTACCCTTGGAGTGGATCGATCGACGCTGTACCGGCGCCGCGGGCGCAAGACGCAACCGCGCTGACCGGTCCTGCGCCGGCAATGTCTTGCATAGCGGGTACCTTGGCGAGGGGCTACGGATCGATTGGACTTCTCAGAAGTGACCGCGTCTTCTCAAGAATGGCGCACTTGATCCTGACCTGGCGGGGTCGTGAATTGCGGAGAAGATCGGCATAGACGGGCACCGGCGGCTCCGGCACGGAGCCGGTCTTCCATGTCTTCCTGTTGCTCGGCCAATCCAACATGGAAGGGTATCCCAAGGCGCAAACGGCAGACCGCGTTGAGGACGAGCGCGTCCAGGTGTTGGGGTACGACGACTGCTCCGCCACCGGCCGCCAGACGGATCAGTGGGACGTCGCCGCTCCTCCCCTGCACAGCTGCTGGAACGACGGCCTGGGTCCCGGAGACTACTTCGCCAAGACCCTGATCGACGTCCTTCCAGCCGGCGATACCATCGGGCTCGTGCCGTGCGCGATCAACGGTGAGGCGATCGAGACCTTCATGAAGGTCGGAGGCAGCAGGTACAACTGGATCGTCCAGCGTGCCCAACTCGCGCAGCAGGCGGGAGGGGTGATCGAAGGGATCCTCTTCCACCAAGGGGAATCCAACAACGGCGATACCAGCTGGCCCGGAAAAGTGAACACGCTGGTGGAGGATCTCAAGAGCGATCTGGGGCTCGGTGACATCCCGTTCCTCGCCGGTGAGCTGCTCTACAGCGGGGGTTGTGCCGGCCACAACACCTTAATCAGCCAACTTCCGAGCGTCGTCACCAACGCCCACGTGGTCTCTGCGGAAGGGCTCGTCGTGGATCCCGCGGACACTGAATGGAACCTCCACTTCGGTCACGACTCTCAGGTCACCCTGGGGACGCGCTACGCCGAGACGATGATCAGCGTCCTCGGACTGTGAGCTAGTCCTCGGCGCCAAATGGGCCAGGCGCGAGCTCGGCCTCGCCTGGGTGCGACAGGGGGACTGCCGGACCCCGCTGATTTCGCGCTGGCCAAGATTTTCCGCCACGACGGCCGGTGGCCTTCCGTCCGGTCCGTTTCGACTGATCGTTTGCTGGGCGCTCGGGAATTCTCGTGTAGCAACACGACTGAGCGAGCCATGCAGACAACACGACGATACGCGAGGATCCTGCTCTTGGCTGCCGCAGGTTGGGCCGCGACCGCTTGTGGTGGAGAAGAAGGCAAGCACGGAATCGAGTGTGAGAACCCCGGGGCGCTCGAGCAATGCGTTTGCACCGGCAGCACCTACGGCACCATGACCTGCTTGGAGGATGGGTACTGGGGCGTGTGCGACTGCAGCACGACGGTTCAGGACGGCACCGGGGGAGACAACGGATCGAGCGTCGGCGGCGACCAGGGCGTCGCCGGCAACCTGGGTGTCGGTGGTGACTCCAGCACCGGTGGAAGCCCGGGCGTGGGCGGTGA
>CAZSVU010000149.1:8574-19267 GCA_964610275.1 uncultured Polyangiaceae bacterium
CCAGGGCGTCGGCGGCGACCAGGGCGTCGGCGGCGACCAGGGCGTCGGCGGCGACCAGGGCGTCGGCGGCGACGGCACTGGTGGATCGAGCATAACCGGGCCCTGCGACATCTATGCGGATGCCGGCACACCGTGTGTCGGGGCCTACAGCATGGTGAGGGTTCTCGATAGCACGTACAGCGGGCCGCTCTACCAGGTCAGGAAAGGGGGCCCGGACCCGAACACTGGCTCGGGTGGCGAGACGCAGGATATTGGGTCCGTCGATGGCTTCGGCGACGCAGCCGCCCAGGACACTTTCTGCGGCGGCCAAACTTGCACCGTCTCGATCCTGTATGACCAGTCCGGGCGCGGCAACGATCTCACGGTTGCGCCCGCAGGCTGCTACGAGGGAACTGCGTCTGAAGACGACTATGAGTCCGATGCGACACGTCAGCCGCTGACGGTCGGCGGTCGCAGCGTCTACGGCCTGTACATGGACAAGCATGACGGCTACCGGAACAACACCACCAGTGGCGTGCCAACGGGCTCGCAAGACGGAAGTGTGTACATGGTGGCAGCGGGCAGCGGCCTCCGTCCTGGCGCCGGGTGCTGCTGCTGCTGGAACTTCGGAACTGCATCGACGAACAACTGCTACGGCCCCACCGGCATGATGGCTGCGCTCTTCCTCGGCACTGGCTATTGGGGTAGTGGCACGGGCAACGGTCCCTGGTTCATGGGAGACTTCGAGGCCGGCGTTTGGGCCGGAGGCACCGGGCCTTCGGATCAGAACAATCCGAATCTCCCATCCATGACCATGGATTTCGCCTTCGGCATCCTCAAGACTGGCGGGACGGACTACGCGATCAGGACGGGCGATGCCCAGCAGGGCGATGTGCACACGGCCTATGACGGCCCCATCGGCAGTTGGAGCTGGCAGAAGCAGAGCGGCATCACCCTGGGCATTGGCGGTGACAACAGCAATTCGTCGGACGGAACCTTCTTCGAAGGCTGCATCACCTCCGGCTGGACATCGGATGAGACCGACGCAGCTGTCCTCCAGAACATCCAGGATGCGGGGTACTCACGGTAGCAGCCAGACTGCGGCACCAGAAGCAAGGTCATACTTCCGAGGCGTGTGCTGCGCCGAACATGGCCGCTGCCAGAACTGGCAGTGGGGACGGTTGGGTTGTATCGCGGCCCGTGGTGGTTGCGCCCAACGTGATGGTGGTCAACGAAGTCCAAGAATCGCTTCAATGCGGAATCCTTTCGCCAAGAACAACAACATACGACGCAGAAACACCGCGTTGCGAATCGCGTGGCGTTGAGGCAAGATGCCCGCGTCGCGAGCGGGGAACGCTCGTGCTCTGCCCAGAGGAGAAGCCCATGAATCATCGACGCAACCTCGTCGCGCTCAGCTTGAACACACTGGTCATTGGTTTGCTGCTCGCAGGCTGTGGCGACTACGGCGATGACGACGACGACTCGGCAACGGGCGGCAGCACCGGCGTGGGTGGCGACACCGGCGTGGGTGGCGACGCCACCGGTGCGGGTGGCTCGGACACCGGCACTGGAGGTGGAGGGCCTGACTTGTGTGCCAACGTGACGGCCTGCGGCGGCGACGTGGTCGGAACCTGGAACGTGACCGGTTCGTGTCTGACGGTGAGTGGTGACATGGACGTGTCGAGCTTTGGCCTGGGCTGCCCGACCGTGACGGCCACGGGAACCCTCACGGTGACCGGAACGTGGACCGCCAACGGCGACGGGACGTATACGGACAACACGACCACGTCGGGCACCGAGACGCTCGAGTTGCCGACCACGTGCCTGGATGTGTCGGGGACCCACACCACCTGCTCACGGATTAGTGCTCCCCTCTCGTCCGTGGGGTTCGCCACCGTCGATTGCGTCGACAACACCGCGACCGCCGGGTGCACGTGCACGTGCACCATCGACCAGGCCGGTGGGCTTGGGGTCTCCCCCATGTACCCGTCCGCGAGTGGCGCTTACACGGTCGCGGGCAGCACGCTCACGATCACCGCGGGCGAGCAGGAGTACTCGTACTGCGTCGAGGGAACCACGCTGACCGTGACCCCGGTGAGCGTGGGCAGGACCGCCACGATAACGGGCTCGGTCGAGCTCCAGCGGCAGTAGCGCCGTATCCCGGAAGTCTCTGATCTGTACGCACGCCTGACTGCGTTCTCTTGGCGCGTCGGAGCGGTCTCGTGCACTGGGCAGCGCAGTGCCTGCGGGGGGAGTCTCCGTGCGCGGCACCGCTCCCCGCTGACTCGGTCGCCGCGCGGATCCGAGTCGCAGTCGTGCGCCGTGACACCCGCTGAGAAGCAGGGCGCCCGGAGCTGAATGTTTCCGCCGCAGAAGAAACCGTCGTCGGTGCCCGGAGCCCAGATGGGTTCGCGTCCTCGATGCACGACTCGCCACGATGCCTTCGGCCTTCTCTCGCCCGCAGGTCGCGATGCGATCTCGTGGACTCGGAGCGACGCGGACTTCGGTGTTGGGCAGCGCAAACGTCCCGGTAAACGGATGGTTGGAGATCGGACGCACCCGCCAGAGTGTCTTCTCGAGGCGCCGGGCAACAATATTTCAGTCCCAGGGGGCGATTATTCCCCCCCCCTATACCCGAGGCGTTAGCGCTAACATTCCAATCGAGCCCGCTGCCGGTTGGGTGATCAGAAGCACCTGCAGCCGGAATCGTTCACTCAGGAGGTCGCGATGCGCACGAAGCTTGGAGGAATGCTTGTCCTTGGTGGTGGTTTCCTGCTCTGGAGCTGTGGAAGCGAAGACACCTCCCCAACGGCAGACGATGGGTTCGCGGGAGGCGTCGGCGAGGTCGGTGGTGGCGCTGCGCTCGGCAGCGGCGGGGCCATCGGTAGCGGCGGGGCGCTCGGTAGCGGCGGGGCGCTCGGTAGCGGCGGGGCGCTCGGTAGCGGCGGGGCCATCGGTAGCGGCGGGGCCATCGGTAGCGGCGGGGCCATCGGCAGCGGTGGAGCCATCGGCGTTGGCGGAGCCATCGGCAGCGGCGGCGATCTCGGCAGCGGCGGCGATCTCGGCAGCGGTGGAGCCATCGGCAGCGGCGGCGATCTCGGCAGCGGTGGAGCCATCGGCAGCGGCGGCGATCAGGGCGTTGGCGGTGACCAGGGCGTTGGCGGTGACCAGGGCGTTGGCGGCGACCAGGGCGTTGGCGGTGACCAGGGCGTTGGCGGCGACCAGGGCGTTGGTGGGGACCAGGGCGTTGGTGGGGACCAGGGCAGTGGTGGCAGCGTGGGAATCATCGGTCCCTGTGACATCTACGCGGATGCCGGCACACCGTGTGTCGCGGCATACAGCATGGCGAGGGTTCTCTACAGCACGTACTCTGGGCCGCTCTATCAGGTGAGGAGAGGGGGTGACCCACTTGGGTCTGGTGGCGTGACCACCGATATCGCGTCCGTCGATGGCTACGGTGATGGGGCCGCCCAGGACGCGGCCTGCGGCAACGAGTCGTGCACCGTCTCCATCCTGTATGACCAGTCCGGGCAGGGCAACGATCTCCATGTGGCGCCCGCTGGCTGCTACGACGATGGAAGCGCAAACCTGCCGGACTACGAGTCAGACGCGAAAGGCCGGTCGCTGACGGTGGGCGGTCACTCGGTCTATGCCCTCAAGACGCATGAGCGTGAGGGTTATCGGAACAACAATCCTACGAACTTCCCGAGAGACAGTGACCCGCAGGGGATCTACATGGTGGCAGACGGCACCTACTCCGGCTCCGCGTGCTGCTGGGACTTCGGAAACGCCTCGCAGGACAACTGCTACGGCCGCACCGGTATCATGTCTGCACTCATGCTCGGAGATGGCTATTGGGGCAGCGGCGCAGGCAGCGCTCCCTGGTTCATGGCCGACTTCGAGGGGGGCGTCTGGGCCGGAGGCTCCGGAGACTCGGGTGCGAACAACCCCAATCTCCCCTCCTCGCACCAGGACTTCGCCTTCGGTATCCTGAAGAACACACCGTCGAATTACGCCATCAGAGTCGGCAGCGCGCTGTCCGGCGGTCTGACCACCGCGTATGACGGACAAACTCCGAAGAACATACTACTGAACGGTGCCATCATTCTCGGCATCGGCGGCGACAACAGCAATCATTCGTGGGGGACCTTCTACGAAGGCGTCGTCACCGCTGGGCGGCCGGACGATGCCACCGACAATGCTGTCCTCCAGAACGTTCAGGCCGCGGGGTACAATCAGTAAGAGCTCACTGGGGGAGGAAAACATGAATCACCGAATGCGTCTCATCGCGCTGGGCGCGAATGCGCTGGTCTTTGCTTTGCTGCTCGCCGGCTGTGGCGATTACGGCGACGATGACGACTCGGCCACGGGCGGCAGCACCGGCGTGGGTGGCGACACCGGCGTGGGTGGCGACGCCACCAGTGCGGGTGGCACGGACACCGGGACTGGAGGTGGAGGGACTGACCTGTGTGCCAACGTGACGGCCTGCGGCGGCGATGTGGTCGGAACCTGGTACGTGACGTCGTCGTGTCTGGACGTGAGTGGTGAAGTGGACGTCACGTCATTTGGCCTGGGTTGCGACCGTCAGCCAGGGGTCGACTGGCCCCTCTCTCAGCCAGCGGTCACCGGATCCCTCCAGGTGACCGGAACGTTTGCCGTCAACGCCGACGGCACGGTGGCGGACAACACGACCACGACGGGCACCGCGACGTTCGCATGTTCAGGCTATTGTCGCGAAATCTCGGGGACCTGCACCAGCTGCGACCGGCTTGCTACAGTCATCTTCCCGTCCCTGGGCTACGCTTCGGGCACCTGCGAAGAAGATCCGAACAGCGTAGCCTCCCCCGACTGCGGCGTCGGGTGTACGTGCACGGCCGCCGTCGACCAGAGTGGCGGGATGGGGTTGGTAACCACAGACGCCTCGGCCACCAGCACCTACACCCCCGCGGGCTCCGATTTCACGGTCAACCCGGGCGACCTGCAGTACTCGTACTGCGTCTCGGGAACTGCGCTGACCGTCACCCCGGTGAGCCCGACCCCGACGGTGACGACGGGCTCGATCGAGCTGTCGCGGTAGTCGTCCTCAGACACGGCTGCTCGGGCTGTGCAGGGCCTGGGCGATCGTCGGCTCGGTGGCGTTGAGAGTCAGCCGAACCGTCGGCGGCGAACGAGTGCAACGGCCAACGAAAGCGCGAGCAGCGCACGCAGCGGCGTGCGCGTTGGTGCGGATGCGCGACACGAGCACCCGGTGTCGTCGCTCGGCGTTGACGCTTCGCGCTCGTCCGAGGGCACCAGCGTCAAGAGCGAGATCCCGAAGCGCGGCAGGTCGAACGCGAGGCTCACGGCTCTGCCCGCCACGTCGACCACGCGCTCAGGCTCCAACACCACCGGCTCCATCGCCTCACGAAGCTCCGAAAGCTCCGCGGCGGACGGCGTCTCCGGGCTGCCCTGCGACACCCAAACCGAGTACGCGTCGCCGTGCGTGTCGTCGACGCGCGTGTGCGTCACGGCCGCGTGCGCTCCAAACGAGGGCGGCACCGATACGTTCAGCGTGACGGGTGCGGGCGGGACGTCCACGAGGTCGTCGTGATAGTTCCAGACCAGAATCTGGATCCGGTCGCCGTCGACGACCGCAAGCGCATCGACGTCGGGCTGCTGTCGAACGCTGGTCTCCAGGATGTCGGCCAGCGGCAGCGCGCCGCTGCTCGTGACCGGAAGCCGATCGCCCCTCAGGCTGCCGAGGAGCTTGAAAGCGTTCAGCACGGGCAGGTGGATGCCGTTGGTCGTGAGCGCACGGTAGCCGGCGAAGTAGGGAGAGTCGGGAAAGGTGAACGCCCAGGTCAGCACGCCGCGCAGGTTGACCCCCACCTCGGCCGCGAGCTCCAACGAGCGCTTCATCGTCGCCACCTCGTAGGCGCCGTAGGCGGGCGAGTTGCGATACGCATTGGCGGGCGTCTCGCTCACCGGGCACGCGGCACAACCGTCGGGATCCGCCTCGCTGATGACGATCGGCGTGCTCGCGAACTCCTCTGACGCGGCCACGGCGTCGAAGCCCGTCCGGTGCAGGCTCAGCTGATTGCCCAGATTCATCTGCACGTGCCCGCTCGTCATGCCCACACCGCCCTTGGCGTGAAAGCTCACCATGTCCAGGCGTGTGCCCGTCTGCCCGGTGACGGCGTTCGTACCCGTGGCGCAGTGCTGCAGGAACTGGGTCAGAAAGCTCCTGCCGGGAAATACCACGGCGGGGCCACCCAGCGACGCATTGGGGAAGACGGCATGCAACGCCGCCTCGGTGGTGTCGTAGAGCTGCGCGTACTCGTCAAAGGTTCCGTGCCAGTAGCCGATGTCCGGCTCGTTCCAAAGCTCCCACTGCCAGCTCGATTCGGCGCCCGGGTAGCGGTCGCGCACGTGCGTGGCCCAAGCGGTCACGAGCTCCCCCCACTTTGCGTAGTCCCGCGGGGGAGCGAAGCAGCCACCGTCGAGGAAGTAGGTATCGGAGTTGCGGTAGGGGCCCAGCTGCGTCGAGAGGGCCTGGGGCATGAACCCGATTTCGACCAGCGGAAACGCCCCGGCGTCGACCGTCGCGTCCATGATCTGGTCGATGAGCGTGTAGCTGTAGACCGGGTTGCCGTCCGCATCCTCAGTATAGATGTTGGTCGAGCCCCACTTGAGCGCCGGCACGCCGTCGCCTGTGTTGAAGAGAAAGTGCGTGCGGATGTACGGCGGCGTCGTGTGCGCCGCCGCCAGCGTGCGGAGCAACTCCTCACCCTCCGGCATGGTCGTGTAGTTGGCCTCGTCGTAGCCGTAGTACGCCCACACGGGCTCGAGCGGGATCCCCGCGGCAGTCGCATCGACGTCGATGGTCACCGGGGCGGACGGCTGAGCGCTGGCGATCGAGCGAACCCCGAGGCTCACGATGAGCGGGGGAACGATGCGAGCGGCTGTTCGGACAATCCGCGCTGCCGATTGGGTGAGCATGGTCTGCGATCTACCGCAGCGCCTTCACCGCCTCGCGTTCGATGGCGAGCCCCTGCTTGTGGCGGGCGAAGAACTCGGCAAAGCCCTTCACGTCCCGCGGGTCGGGCTGGACGGGCTTGCCGATGCTCTGGGCGATCCGCGCGTCGAGGTAGTCGGGCAGCGACTGCTTGGCGTCGACGCGGAGCAGGTAGGCGGCGAGCACGGCCATGCCCCAGGCGCCGCCCTCGCCGGCCGTCGCGGGGATGCTGACCGGGACGTTGAGCGCGGCGGCCATCATGCGCTGGCCGGTGTCGCCGCCCTTGAAGAAGCCGCCGTGGCCGCGGATCTCCTCGATGACCACCCCCTCCTCCTCGGTGAGGATGTTCATGCCGGTCCGCATGGCGCAGAGCGATGCGTAGTACATCGCCCGCACGAAGTTCTCCAGGGAAAACTTGCTGTCCTGGTTGCGCGCGAACAGCGGCCGACCCTCGGTGAAGCCGGTCACGTGCTCGCCGGAGACGTAGTTGATGGAGAGGAGCCCGCCCGCGTCCGGATCTCCCTGCACCGCGAGCGGCAGGAGCTTGCCGTAGAGCTCCTCCAGCGGCATCTCGGCGCCCAGCGCCTTGGCGACCTGGCCAAAGAGGCCAATCCAGGCGTCGAGGTCGGAGGACCCGTTGTTGGAGTGGGCCATGGCCACAGGCTTGCCGTGGGGCGTGACGACGATGTCGATCCCATCGTGGACCCGCGACGGGCTCTGCTCCAGCACGATCATCGCGAACACCGAGGTCCCCGCCGAGACGTTCCCCGAGCGCGGGCGCACCGCGTTGGTGGCGACCATGCCCGTGCCCGCGTCGCCCTCGGGAGGGCAGAGGGGAATGCCGGGCGGGAGCTTGCCCGTCGGGTCGAGCAACTTCGCACCCTCCGCAGTGAGCTGCCCGGCAGGACGACCAGCGGGCAGGACGCCCGGGAGGATGTCCCGCAGTTTCCAGCCCAGCTGGCGCGGCGCGACAAGCGCGTCGATCTTGGCCATCCGCGCGGCGTCCCAGTCGCCCGTGCGCGGGTCGATGGGGAACATGCCCGAGGCCTCTCCCACGCCCAGCTTGTGCTCGCCGGTGAGCTTCCAGTGGACGTAGCCGGCGAGCGTGGTCAAGTGCGCGATCCGCGACACGTGCGGCTGCGCGTCCAGGATCGACTGGTAGAGGTGGGCGATGCTCCAGCGCTGCGGCACGGCGAAGTCGAGAAGCGGGCTCAGTTCGGCGCAGGCTTTGCCGGTGATGTTGTTCCGCCAGGTGCGGAAGGGAACCAGAAGGTTTCCCTCGCGGTCCAGGGCCACGTACCCGTGCATCATCCCGCTGAAGCCCATGGCCGCGACGGCGCCGAGCTCGATGGAGTAGCGAGCACGCACGTCCTCTGCGAGCGCGGCGTAGCAGGCGGCCAGGCCCTGCCAAACGTCCTCCATGTCGTACGTCCAGACACCGTCCTCGAGCTGGTTCTCCCAGGCGTGCGAACCCGAGGCGAGCGGCGTGGTGTCCGGAGCGATGAGGGAGGCTTTGATGCGAGTGGAGCCGAGCTCGATACCGAGGATGGCGCCGCCCGATCGGATCAACTCCACCGCGCTCTGCTGATTCTGGTTCACCGATTCCTCCTCCGCACGGTCCCGCCCGTGCCCGCGCCTGACACTGCCATGGCGCTCCAATCACTTCTGTCCGTAGTACGCGTTCTTCCCGTGCTTGCGCTCGAAGTGCTTTCGGATCAGACGATCCGGGAGCCTTGCCGCCGCTGGATCGAGAGCGTGCGTGACGAACGCCATCCGCGCCAACTCCTCCAGCACGGCGGCGTTGTAGATGGCCTTTTCCGGCGTCTCGCCCCAGGTGAATGCACCGTGGCCCGCCACGAGCACCATGGGGGTGTGGTGCGGATCGCGGCTCTTGAAGCATTCCAGGATCTGATTTCCGGTCTCGACCTCGTAGTTCCGCTCCACGGCCTCGTCGGACATGACGTCAGTGCAGGGCACGTCCTCGGCGAGATGGTCGGCGTGGGTGGTCCCGTAAATGGGGATGGAGAGCCGCGCCTGGGCCCATCCAGTCGCGTAGCTGGAGTGCGTGTGGACCACGCCGCCAATGCCCTTCCAAGCCCGGTAGAGGACGAGGTGGGTTGGGGTATCGGAGGAAGGCCGAAGCTTGCCCTCCACGATCTTGCCCGAGAGATCGACCACAACCAGATCGTCGACCGTGAGCCTGTCGTACTCCACCCCGCTGGGCTTGATGGCCACGACGCCGCGGGCGGCGTCCAGCGCAGAGACGTTTCCGAAGGTGTAGATGGCCAGGCCGCGCTTCGGGATCTCCTGGTTGGCGGCCCAGGCCCTCTCCTTCAGCTCGCGGTACGGCGACGCCATGGCGCTACCGCCCTAAATCAGCGAGCGCGATCCTCGATCGCTATTGCGGTCCCCCCTGCGGGTGAGGACTCGCAATCGCTCAGAGGGCCACGCTTGTGCTCGAGACAGATTCCCGTTGCTTTTTCGGGGTCTGCCGCAGACCCCGCCCCGCGAGCGGGGCCCCACCCCAAACGGGGCACCCACGGCGCGAATGCGCTCAGTGTTCGACATCTACGCTCCCCTGCTTAGCTTGAACGCCACGTCGTTCCAGCGGAGCTCGTTGCGGAGCGCGTGCAGGTCCAGGTCGGCGCCCAGCCGGATCACCTCCAGCCCGGCCATCCCGGCGAAGTCCTCCCATTCCCCGGCGGTGACCGCCTGGCAGAAGGCAGCGTGGTGCGCGCCGCCAGCCTCGATCCAGGCCTGGCAACCGCGCTTGAAGTCCGGGCGCGGGATCCAGACGGCGCACGCCGTGGGAAGCTTGGGCATGGGGTGATCGGGCTTGATGACGTCGAGCTCGGCCACGATCATCCGCATCCGCCCGCCCATGTCGACGAGCGTCGTGTTCACCGCCGGGCCGGGCGCGGAGTCGAAGACCAACCGGGCCGGGTCGGCCTTGCCGCCGATGCCCAGCGGATGAACCTCCAGGGACGGTCTCCCGTCGGCGATGGAAGGGCAGATCTCGAGCATGTGCGCGCCGAGGACCCGCTCCTTCCCCTTGACCAGGTGGTAGGTGTAGTCCTCCATGAACGACACGCCACCGGGACGGCCCGCCGTCATCACCTTGCCTAGGCGGACCAGCGCGGCAGTCTTCCAGTCGCCCTCGGCGCCGAAGCCGTACCCGTCCGCCATGAGCCGCTGGCAGGCCAGGCCGGGGAGCTGCCTGAGCCCGTTCAGATCCTCGAAGGTGGTGGTGAAGGCCCCGAACCCACCCGCCTCGAGGAAGGCGCGCAGCGCGATCTCCTGACGGGCCGCGTCGCGCACGCTCTCGTGTTTCTCGCCACCCTTCCTGAGCGGCGGCGCCATTGAGTAGCTCGACTCGTACTCCTCAACCAGGCGGTCGACTTCGACGTCCGAGACCTCGCCGATGCGGGCCGTCAACTCGCCCACCCCGTAGCCATTGATCGACCAACCAAGCTGGATCTGAGCTTCGACCCGATCGCCACCGGTGACCGCCACCTCGCGCATGTTCATGCCGCCCAAGCGCGCAATCTTGAGTCTTTGCGACTCGGCCATGGCCAGGGCGGCGTGCGCCCAGCCCGCCAGCTCCTCGACCACCTCCGGGTCCTGCCAGTGGCCGACCACGACTTTGCGGTTCAACCGCATCCGCGCACCGATGAACCCGAACTCCCGGTCGCCGTGGGCGGACTGGTTCAGGTTCATGAA
>CAZSVU010000150.1:0-19159 GCA_964610275.1 uncultured Polyangiaceae bacterium
CGGGCACTGCGCCGCCGGAGCCGGGCACTGCGCCGCCGGAGCCGGGCACTGCGCCACCGGAGCCGGGCACTGCGCCACCGGAGCCGGGCACTGCGCCACCGGAGCCGGGAATTGCGCCACCGGAGCCGGGAATTGCGCCCCCAGAGCCGGGCACCGCACCGCCTGCACCCGGCACCGCACCGCCTACGCCCGGGCCCCCGCCGGTGGTTCCCCAGGCTCCGCCCGCGGAATCAAACGTCGCGCCTCCCGGGCCAGACGAGTCGTTCGAGGACTCGTTCCCACAAGCAAAAGCGAACAACGACAGACCAACAAAAGTGGCAACTCTTCTCATGACCCCTACTTCCGGCTGACGCCCACGTGTATTCCCGGAATTCCCGGGAAGGCGCCGGTTGATCTGATTCGCATCGATTCCCTTGGCGAAAGCGATACGCTGGCAGCGCGCATGGGATGATTCTCCCGACACGATAATTCCGCTACCACTGTCCCGGCTGGGCTCTTGTCCCACTGTTCCGGTTGCCTTTCAAGCACTTGTCCGGGCTGGCTCGATGGGCACATCGGGACCGCGGGGGTAGGCACCCCTGGAAACGGTTCCACACAGGGCGGAACGTGCGCAGGCGGATGAAACAGGGGGGGTGTCGATTTCTACGGAGCAGGTTGAGCGTTGACCCTGGTGGCGGGGGCGCCGGAGACGCTTGCGACGAGGGTTGTGGGTGGGGGCGTCTGCGCCCAGAGGCTGCTGACATCGTCATCAGGTGTGCTGAGGAGGGTCGCCCGGGTGGCCGCTGGGCCGCGTCGAGCGGGTTCAGCGGACGCGGCTAGCCCTCCAGCCCGCCTTGAAGCTATCCAGCGACTCATGACCAGTTGGACATCCGGCATCGCCGACATCGGCGGAGCCCGTCTTCGCTACCACCGTACCGGCGGCAACGGACCGCCCATTGTCATGGCTCACGGCCTGACCGACAGTGGGCTCTGCTGGACACGCATCGCTCGCGATCTCGAGGGCGAGTACGACCTGGTTCTGTACGACGCCCGTGGCCACGGGCAGTCGACGGCGGCCTCAGTGGATGACCCACTACGGGTCGGCGCGACGGATCTGATTGCGCTCAGCCGTTGGCTCGGGCTCGATCGCCCGAGCCTCATCGGACACTCGATGGGTGCCGTCACCGTGGCCCTCGCTGCTGCGCTGGAGCCGAGTGCGTTTCGGGCGGTGGTGCTGATCGATTCACCGCTTAGAGTGGATGAGGGTGATGGGAGCATGGCGGACACTGCAGCGCCCGTCGGCAACCAGTGGTGGGATCAGTGGAAGCAGACGGTGACGGAGCAGCGGCTGCTCGGCCACGAATCGCTGCTCGCCGCCTGCCGGAAGCAGCATCCGCGCTGGGCTGCGATCGAGCAGGAATGTTGGACCCACGCTCACCGCGAGGTCGATGAAGGGGTGTTCGACGTTCGCTACCCCATGCACGGGCCCTGGCAGCGAGAGGCGTCTGGGATCGAGTGCCCAGTGCTACTCATCACCGGTGAGCCAGCGCTCGGAGCCCTGGCCGACCCAGGTGCGGCGGAGGAGCTCATGCGCCGCGTGAGGGTTGGGCGCCTGGTGAAGATTGGCGGCGCCGGCCACAGCGTCCACCGGGACCGCTACGACGACTTCATGCGCGAGCTTCGCGCGTTCCTCCCCAGGGTCGCAGCCGAAGCCCGCTGAGGCGTGCCCCACCACGCCGTCGTCCGTGGACCCGACCAGCCTGGACTGCGGATTTCTGCCCGGTAGCATTTCTGGTCACGAACTTTCGCTGGCCCGGTAACACACAGCGTGAGCAGCCCAACCGCTCGGGCGGGCCATCGTGCTACGGAATACTCCAGGAAGGACCATGAAGGATTCAGTCCGGCGCGGGATCGTGTGGGGTCTCTCCGGTGCGGCGCTGCTGGGTTGCGGCCGGGAGAACGAGGATGCTTCGGGCGCGGCCGGCGGCGGTGGCGTGGCACCAGCCACGGGAGTGGGTGGCGCTCCGATCGCCGGCGCGGCGGGTGGCGGTGCGAATCAGACCGGGGGTTCCCTCGGGTCTGGAGGCTTCGGTGGCAGCGGTGGCGCTTCGGGTGTGGGAGGGACCGTGGGGACCGGGGGCGCCCCCACCTCCGGTGGCGCATCGGGAGTCGGGGGTGACTCCGCGTTCGGTGGTGCCATGAGCAGCGGTGGCGTCCCCACCTTCGGTGGCGCGTCGGGAGTCGGCGGTGAACCCGCGTCCGGCGGTGCGGTGGGCAGTGGCGGCGAGCCCGCCGCGGGTGGCAGCGCAGGGTCTGGCGTGGGAGGCAGCGACGCAGTCGGCGGTGCGGCCGGCGAGAGCGGGTCGAGCGGTATCGGCGGAGCTGCCGGATCCCCGGACCCCGGCAACGGTTGGAGCCTCGTCTGGTCCGACGAGTTCGACGGAGCCAGCATCGATTCATCCCGGTGGGAGCACGAGGTGAACTGTTGGGGCGGTGGCAACAACGAGGACCAGTGCTACACGGACGATCCGAAGAACTCGTTCCTGCAGGACGGATTTCTTCACATCGTCGCGTTGGATGACTCGCCGACTGGAGCCATCGGCGGGCCCAGCAATGACTCGACCATCGTCACGTTGGGGCACTCTTCGGCACGACTGCGGACACTGGGCAGGGGGGAGTGGACCTATGGGCGCATCGAGGTGCGAGCCCGACTCCCCTACGGCCAGGGCCTGTGGCCCGCGATCTGGATGCTGCCCACCGACTCGATCTACGGAGGGTGGGCTGCCAGTGGCGAGATCGACATCATGGAGGCAGTCAACTCAGGCCCAGACAACAACCTCGTCTACGGCACGCTGCACTACGGCGCGGCCTGGCCCAACAACACGAACTCCGGCACCAGCACCACACCGCCGAGCAACATTTGGGAGGACTTCTTCAGCTACGCGATTGAATGGGAGGCGGGGGAGATCCGCTGGTTCGTGGATGACGTCCACTATGCGACGCAGACGGACTGGTACTCCGAAGGGAATCCGTTCCCCGCGCCGTTCGATCAGCGCTTCCACCTGTTGCTGAATGTCGCCGTCGGGGGCAACTGGCCCGGGCCGCCCAACGACCAGACCACATTCCCGCAAGAGATGGTCGTGGACTACGTTCGCGTCTACGAGTGTTTCCTCGATCCGACCACCGGCCACGGCTGTGGTACGTCCGACCCCAGCATCACGCCGCTGTAGCGAGGCAGCCAGCAACTCTCGGACCCGCGGCCGAGAGGGAAGGGGCCTGAGGAGCGCTTTTCGACACGGGACCTAATCCCACCGGCCACTCATCAGACGTGGCATTGTCCGTAGCGGTCGTGGAGCTTCCGAGTCCATCGCCAACGGACGTCTTGGCCCAGCCACTCGATTTCACCGACGTCTACGACGAATACTTCGCATTCGTCTGGCGCACTGCCCGCCGCATGGGCGTGGACTCTTCGGCACTCGATGACGTGTGCCAGGAGGTGTTCCTGGTCGTGCACCGCAGACTCGGAGAATTCGAGGGCCGTTCCTCCCTGCGGACCTGGCTGTTTGGGATTCTCATGCGTGTCGTGCAGGTGCACAGGAGAAGCCTTTCGCGCAAGAGCCCGGCTCACCGCGCGACCGGGGAGCTCGTGGACCCGGACACTCTGGCCGACCACCACCGGGCTCCCGACGAGATGGCGACCGGGACCGAGGCGGTGCGCATTGCCCACGCCCTTCTGGATCAGATGGACGACGACAAGCGCGCAGCGTTCATCCTTTCCGAGCTCGAAGAAATGCCTGCAGCCGAGCTGGCCGAGGCCGTGGGGGCCAACATCAACACGGTTTACGCGCGCTTGCGTGCTGCCCGGCAGGAGTTTGCCGCAGGTGCCGCGCGGCATCGCGCCCGCGATCGCTGGAGGTTCGACAAATGAGCGACCTGGATCCGAGCGAGCAGAGCCTTCTCGACTCGCTGCGCGAGGCAGACGAGCCGACCGACTCCGATCGAGAGCGCGTGCGCAGCGCGGTGTTGGCCAAGATCGCGTTGGCGAGCGGAGCCGCTGCAGCGACCGCAACCACCGCCAAGGCCGCCGCTGGCACGGCCACGTCCGCAGGAGCCGCGACCCCATCGGCGGGTTTGGCTGCGTTGATTGCAGCGCATGGCAAGGTCGCTGTCGTGGTGGTGGCACTGGCTGGAGTGGGCGTCGGCGCGTGGTGGGTGGTGCAGGACCGTCCGGGTTCCGGGCCCGCCGAGCCGGCCATTGATGCCACGGTCACCTCCGTGCCGGGAGAACTGGCACCGCCTGCTGCGCCCGCGTCCGCGATCGAGCCGAGTGCACCTCCGCAGAAGGCCGAACGGAGCCCAGCGGAGGACACCGAGACCGACCGAGCCAGCTCCAGTCCACCCTCTGCCGCTGTGCGTTCCCGACCTGGTGCAGACACGGACGACCTGGACCGTGAGATGCGACTCATCGGTGCGGCCCAACAAGCCATGCGGCAGGGAGACCCCGGTCGCGCGCTCCAACTGCTCGATGAACACGCATCCGAGCATCCGTCAGGAGTTCTGGCCGAAGAGCGCGCCGGGGCTCGGGCCATCGCTCTGTGCAAGGCGGGCAGGACGTCCGAGGGACGGAGTGCCGCGAAGCGATTTCTGGTCGACAACCCACGGTCGCCGTTGGCCGCGCGGATTCGTGCCGCCTGTATGCGAAAGACCCAATAGCGTCACCCGAAGCGTTCCTCGGTTCGAGACCACCCGATACGGTCTACACTGTGGCGGTGGTGCGCCACCTGGGTCACAGCCTGATCGCCGGCGGGATCATCCCGTCGCTTCTGGCATGGTCTGTCGCCGTTCGTGCCGACGGCGGCGCTCCGGTGGACCTCGAGTGGGACGCCCCGCCGGACTGCTCCAGCAAGAGTCGCGTGCTCGGGGAAGTGGCACGCCTAATCGGCACTGCTCCCCGACGCGTCCACGCCCGTGCCGTGGTCGACCAGCAGTCCGCCGGCGCGTTGCAGATTCGCATCGAGCTACGAGGTGACGTCGAGGGGGTGCGCCAGCTCAGCGCCCACTCGTGCGATGCGGCAGCTCGGGCGGCCGCGCTGATCATCGCCCTGGCCATCGACCCCCAGGCCGCGTCCGTAGTGACGCAACAGCTCGAACAGGCTGAGTCCGATCGGACCCCTCCTGAACCGAGCGCCGCTCGAGCTGCCCCAGCCCGCCCGAGCTCGCCGCATGCTCAGGCCGGGACCAGCGCGCGGTCGAGCTCGGGAGAAGCGCCTCTGCGCGGCGTGTTGCTATCGGGTATCGTGGGCGAACAGGCTCGGGTTCCTGGGTTTGCCGTGGGGGCGGTGCTGGGCGGCGGCCTGCGTGACGACTGGATGCGGTTCGATCTGAGCCTCTACTTCGTGCCCACTGCCCACGCCGCCGTGGCGGGCAGTCCGGACCAGGGAGCCGACTTCACTGCTGGGGGGCTCACCGCTCGATTCTGCCCACGTGCGGTGGACTCTGAGCTGGCGGTGTTCACCTGCCTGGGCGCACACGCGACCCGCATCTGGGCCGAAGGCACCGGTGTCCCGGAGACGACCAATCGTCACCGTGACGTGTGGTCCGCCGGCCTGGGGGGGAAGCTGCGCTGGCCCGGCGCAGGTGCCTGGGCCGCCGAGCTCGACCTGGAGCTCATCGTACCGTTCACGCGCCCCGAGTTTGCCATCGAGAATCTGGGTCTGGTCTACCGGGTCCCGGCGGTCGGAGTCATGGGAGCCCTCGCACTGGCGTACGAGCTCTGACTGACGAAGCTCAGAGCCCACACGCCGCGTTGTGCGGCTGGTCGACGTAGGTTTCGCCGAGCACGGTGAGCTGCCCGTCCGCTCCGAGCAGGTCCACGTTCTGCATGTTGTCGGCGCGACCGGCAAACCAAGCGTATCGAGCGATCCGTGTTTCGTTCTCCAGATAGGTGACGGCATCCACCATGAACTGCCTCTGTTCTTCCATGGTGGCGGCGTCATCGCAGGCGAACTCGGTGAGCCAGAGCGGCTGAGTGAACTCGGACTTGTAGGTTTCCACGTGATTGATCAGCCACTGCGCGTGGTTGTCGCCACCGGCGTTGCAGCCCACGTAGATGTGGATGGCAATCGCGTCGACCTGGCACCCCGTACACTGGTCGAGAAACTCGTGCAGGTAGTTGAACGGATCCGTGTCGTGACACCCACCCCCGCAGAAGTTGACTGCCGGTGACACCAACGCGAGCCCGCGCTGGCTGGCGATCTGCTCGACCTGGGGCCACAGCGACGCTGCGTCGGCTGCCGAGAGGTTCGCCTGCGCATAGAAGTTGGGCTCATTGAACCCGAGCAGGAATTCCGCCTCGGCCGGTATCTGGCTCACCGCAGTGCTGACGTCGAAGCTGCCACCCCAGATCATGGGCACGTACTCGACACCCAGGTCGAGGTACGCGCCGGAGCGAACCGCCGCGTCGGGTTGCGTCGCCCAGTTGTACCACCAGCTCACGCCAGGCGAGAGCGCCTGCAGGTCGGCTTCGGAGTGGTAGCCGTAGGCCACGCCTCGCTTGCAGCCCGCGCGATCCGAAGTGCTGCCTCCAGAGCCGGCTGCTCCGCCCCCTGCAGCTCCGCCGACCGCGTCGGTGCCGCCGGAGCCGGGTGTTCCGCCACTCGCGTTCACGCCTCCAGAGCCGGCTGCTCCGCCCCCTGCAGCTCCGCCGACCGCATCGGTGCCGCCCGAGCTCGGAGTGCCCCCGGAGGCATCTGCACCGCCCGCGCCGGCCGTGCCGCCGGTTGCGTCGGCTCCGCCCGCGCCGGGCTCTCCGCCGGCGGCATCCGCGCCGCCGAGATTGGACGTGCCCCCGCTCGCCGGAGTCCCGCCCGAACCGCCGGCTTCCGCGCTTCCTCCTGACGCCACGGGGTTGCCACCAGTGCCGGCCGTGCCCCCGATTTCGTCGCCGTTCGATCCGCCGGTCAAGGTCGCTCCACCGAGGGCTTCGGCGCCCCCACTCGATGGTGCGCCGGTGCCTGCAGTGCCCGCCGCGTTCGCGCCCGCGCCGTCACTTCCGCCGTCATCGGAGCATCCCGGCAGGATGATCAAGAGCAGGGTCGACGCAGCGAAGGTCCGGATCACTCTTTTCATGGGTCCTCTGCTGGTGTGTGGCCGGGGCTTTCCGATTCTGTGCCCCAATCCGGAGGGAAGCTCGCATTTGGAACACGAAACCTCGCTTTGCCGGTCACTCAGCGTTTGGGCAGAAGGATGATCGCGATGTCGAAGCTCATCGAGACAGCGACCGCGTCCGCCAGTGTCTTGGCGCTGATCGTGGCGTGCGGGAGCGATGGGTCCAACGATGAATCGGTGTCTGGCGGTGCGGCCGGGGTGCCGCTACCGCAGGCGTCGGGAGGCGAGTCGTCCGTCGGTGGATCTGAAGGGGTCGGCGGTCCGGGCGGAGCCGACGCCTCTGGTGGAATCGGTGGGGAACAGCCTGAGGGCGTGG
Source organism: uncultured Polyangiaceae bacterium (assembly GCA_964610275.1). Lineage (GTDB taxonomy): Bacteria > Myxococcota_A > Polyangia > Polyangiales > Polyangiaceae > JAFGBI01. The sequence continues at coordinate 7,463 of CAZSVU010000150.1, forward strand.
GCGGGGCTGACCCGACCGGGGGTACCGGCGGAGAAACACCAGTCGGGATGGGCGGAGCGTCCGGATCCTGTGCCGAAACCGGCGACGGAACCACCACGCTCATCTTCACCAATCGCTGTCTCGAAACCGTTTCGTTCGAGGGCAGCAACATCGAAGCGGGGGCGCTCGAGTCCGGTGAGCGCGACTGTCGCGACCTCGGAGCCAACACCGAGGAGGTGCCTTCCATTCGGTATTGGGGGTACACGGGATCGGAGGATCCCGGAGGCGGTCGGCACACGCTGGCCGAGCTTACCCTGAACACGGATTGGAACGACTTCGACTGGTACAATCTCAGCCACGTCGACGCGCACAACCTCCCCATGGCTCTCGTGCCCGTGGACCACAGCGACTGCCGCACTCTGTCGTGCCCGGCGGATCTTTTGGCGGACTGCCCGCCCGAGGGGCGTTGGCCCGAAACCGGAACCATTCTGTCCTGCGTGAGTCCGAACCGAGACGATCCGGACAGTCCCGTGGCGCAGTACTTCGAAGCCGGTTGCGCCGACGCATACTCGTGGTCCGGCGACGATGCCGAGTCGATGGCCGCCTGCAGTGGTGGCGAGGACTACGAGATTGTGTTTTGTCCACCCGAGTAGACGATTGGAGACCGTGATGAGGGTTGCCTGGCTCGTTCTGCTCATGGCTGCAGCGTCGCTAATGCTTCCGTCCTGCTCGTCCTCCGACGACGAGACTGCAGATCCGGAAGGAGCCGGCGGCTCGGCGTCACCGCCGGGGATCGGTGGAAGCACTGACGGCGGCGCGGTCGCTGCCGGTGGTGCGGATGACGGGTCCGGCGGCACCACCGCCTCTGGCGGCGGGCCCTCTGCCAGTGGCGGTAGCGAACCTGCCAGTGGTGGCAGCGAACCTGCCAGCGGAGGGAGCGAGCCTGCCAGCGGAGGGAGCGAGCCTGCCAGCGGAGGGAGCGAGCCTGGCAGTGGCGGCAGCGAGCCCGGCAGTGGCGGATTGTCCTCAGGAAGCGGGGGCGGGGGTTTGGGCGGCGGTGCGGGATCCCCTGGGGACGCACTGGGACCGTACCCGGTGGATCCGTCGACCGTGACGCAGGGCGGAACCATCACTTTCACCAACATCGGCGCTCCGGGTTGGTGGCCGCGCCGTCTCGATCGTGACTGGGGCGACCCGGACTGCGACTACCGCGACGACACCGACACCTGGGGCGGCCACTGCTGCATGACCCGGCACACCACGACCAGTGAGACGCTCTCGCCCTTCGACCAGGAAATGACGCTCATACTGAAGGCCATCGACGTGCGGCAACTGGCCGTGTATCAGCCCGTCGACTCGACCTCCCAAAGCGCTTGGCAGCGTGTGTCCTCATGGGACCGTCGGAATGGCGCTGCGCAGAATCTCTGGTTCACCCAGAGCGGAGCGGGCAGCGTCGATTTTCCAGGGGATCTCACCAGTGATGACTGCGTCTGGTACCTGATGCGGGAGCCGGTGTTCGAATGCGCGACGGCGGACTACTACTGCCCCGACGATCCAGGCATCAACCACCAGGGCTGGTCGGGCTCCAAGCTCGTGGTGTTCCTGGCATCGATGACGTTCGACGATGCGGGCGTGCTGGCCTGTGGTAGCACCGAGGCCGGCCACCCCGGGCCCTGGGTGGCGTTCGTGGCTTCCGAGCTCATTCGTGACGGCGGTCGCAAGTGGAACGGGCTCTGCAACTGCTACTCCGCCACGGGCAGCGTGGGCGACGGGTGCGGTGAAATCAACGTGTTCGAAGTGGTCATGGATGACAACGAGTACAGCAACCGCGACTTCATCAGCACCGGCGTGCGCTCGTTCCAGGAGGGTCACGTGGGGGGGAGCGTCTGCGGGGCGGGCTGTGACCCGAACGCATACGCGGCTGATGTGGAGGTCCTCGATGCGTGTGCCGGGCAGGCGTACGCCACCGGTCCGGTTGTGGAAGCAGGCGGCTCCTCCGATGGCTGCCCGGTGTGGCGACGGCCCGTGGGCGATCGCTACTTCATGATCCTGCTCGACGAGCAGCGCCGCACGATCCAAGTGGCCATCATTCATCCGGAGAACGTGCCGGCTGCAGCCGCCGAGCTGCTCCCCGAGTTTCCGGCCACCGTTGGACGCAACAGTATCGACGGCCTCGTCGACCTGCGCTTGCCTGGTTAGCAGATAGATGGCGTACCGTCCGCGTGCCGAGCGCCACGCAGACGGTACGCACCAGAGTACCGTTGGTCCCGACAGACGGCTCATCTTTCTTCTTTTTTCCTTTCTTCGCGATTTGCGCGCAGTCGGAGCTCCGGTGTCGGTTAGCGCCCGCCGGCGCGACGCAGCTGGGCGCGGCGAATGTCCGGGTCCCACTCGAGGCGGGCGTGTCAAAGTGAGCGCGATTGGCCGGTCTGCCATCGAGCCGGGATGCTCGATCGACTGGGTCGCGCTATCCTGACCCCGGCGTGTCGCCACCCGCCCTGGTGGCTTGAACCCATGACCCTGAACAGCCTGGAGCCGTTGATGCCCCACTCGTGCCTTCGCGTGCCGTCTTCCCGTCCACACCAACCCGTGGTTTCTATCAGTGGTGTAGCGCTGGCTGTACTCGCTCTGGTCAGCGGTTGCGGCGACGGTGGCGAAAGCGGAACGTGGGCATCGCTGGGTGGAGCTTCCGGCGGCGCAGGCGTTCTGGGAAGTGGTGGTGCGGCCGAGACTGGTGGGGATACGGGCAGCGGCGGCGCACCGGAAACCGGTGGGGACACGAGTAGCGGCGGCGCAACCCAGACCGGTGGAGACACGGGCAGTGGCGGCGCAACGCAGACCGGCGGTGCCTCCGGCGCTCAAGACGGCGTGCTCATCGATGATGTGTGCCACCCGCTGTGCGCGTCCGCGAACAGCGACCCCGACGGCGACGGCTGGGGCTGGGAGAACCAAGAATCGTGCGTGGTGGTCGGGTCGACCCCGGAGCAAGCTGGCGTTCCATGCACCATCGGTGGCGGCACGGGCGGCGCGGGAACCGGTGGCGCGGGTACGGGTGGTGTCGGAACCGGCGGTGCGGGCACGGGTGGAACACAGCCGACGGACGGGCTGCCCTGGTTGCACGTCGAGGGAAACCAGATCAAGGATCCCGCCGGCAACAACGTCACCCTGCGAGGGGTGGCGCTCGTCGATCTTGGAACGACGGAAGAGTGGGAAGGCGGTGCCATCGAGATGATCCAGCGCTTGTCGGACACCACCGACACCCAGGGGAGCTCTCCTGGGTGGTACCCGACGGTGTTCCGACTTGCCATCTACCCAGCCGACTCCCCCGATCACGACAGTCCCTTCACCTTCCAGAGCGGTAGCGACGCCTTCTACGATCAGTTGCTCCGACCTGTGGTCGACTACTGCGCCGAGAATGGTTTCTACGTCATCATCGATTGGCACTACATCGACGACACCAGCCAGCACCGCACCACGACGACCGAGTTCTGGAACACCATGGCGCCGCGTTTCGCCGCGGACTCGAACGTGCTGTTCGAGCTGTACAACGAGCCCATCAACTACAACGACTGGAACAGCGTACGGAGTGACATGCAGAGCTGGTTCGACACCGTGCGGACCCATGCTGCCGACAATCTGGTGCTGGTCGGCACTCCCAACTGGTGCCAGAACGTCGGACCCACGGCCACGAACCCGATCAACGGCGCGAACGTGGCCTACACCGCGCACATGTATCCCATGCACTGGGCCGAGCCGTCGCTCCGAGACGAAATCACGACGGCGGCAGCGGTGCATCCCGTATTCGTGAGCGAGTGGGGCTTCGAGCAGGGCTCTGACGACATCGTGGACGGGACCATCTCGAGCTATGGCAATCCGTTCCGACAGTTCATCGACGGGTTGGGCGTGAGCTGGACGGCGTGGTGCGCCAGCAGCAGCTGGTTTCCGAGGATGTTCGACACCAACTACAACCTGCTCGTGGGCGAGGGCTACATGGGCGGCTTCACCAAGGACTGGCTCTACGACATGCGCAACGTCGGCGTGCCGGTGTCACCCTGAGCGGAAGCGTGAGCGTCGCACGAGTTCGTGCTGCGTGCACGCGGACGTGCGCACGTCGCCCTCGCGGCAAGTCGACGATGCACGTACCGAAGCCTGAAACCAGCGAAATTGCCAGAATGTCCGTCGATCGCTCGACGAGATGGGAGGTTCTGGCCCGCAGCTGGGCTACAATCCAGGGATCATGGGCGTGAATCGAGTTTCGAGTGTTTGGGCAGCTTCGGTCCTAGTCGTCGTCGCGTGTGGCTCGGACGGAAGCTCGGAGAGCTCTGACGACAACGCGGGTGGCGAGGCTGCCGTGCCGGGGGTCGGCGGTGCGGAAAATGCCTCTGCGGACGGAGGCACCGTCGGTAGCGGAGGCAGCCTGACCGGTGGTGGCAGTGGAGGCGCGGTCGGTAGTGGAAGCACAGGTGGCGACGTGTCCGGCGGAGGCACCGCAGGTCTCGCGGGCGTTGGCGGGACCGGTGGCACGATTGCCAGCGGGGGCGCGGCGGGCGCGTCGGCAAGCGGGGGATCCGGCAACGAATCCGGTATCGGCGGTAGCGGGGGATCTCCCCCGACGGGCGGATCCGCCGGTGCACCGGCGCTGGGCGGGGCTGCCGGAACGCCGTCGAGCGGAGGCACCGCAGGGACTCCAGCCGCTGGGGGCAGCGCAGGAACACCTGGCACCGGCGGCACGGCGGGCGCGCCGGCAGCTGGAGGTGCCGTGGGGAGCGGCGGTGCTGCAGGAGCGGCTGGCGCACCGCCGCTCGACCCGTGCACCACGCGCACGCTGGCAGGCGAATCCGACGCGGCCGAAGCGAGCGTTCTGGCAGACTGCAACACGCTTTGGTTTGCCGGGTACGAAAGTGCCAATTGGGTCGATGCCTGGGGACTGGAATGGGGCCCGAGCCCGGCATCCAATCAGAGCCTGACCACGACGGACCCGCTACACGGAGCGAACACGGCACGGGTGACCTACTTCGCTCCGGGAAATGGTCCCGAGGACCAGGACGGTTACGGTCCCGATGACGGCGTGCAGTACATGATGCGCTTCGCCAACTTGAGCCCGGCGGTCGCGGCGCGGGACGAGGCCTACGTGCGCTACTACGTTCGCTTCGATCCCGACTTCGACTTCGTGCTCGGTGGCAAGCTGCCCGGACTGATCGGCGGCACTGCGCCGACCGGTGGCGAAATCCCCACCGGCACGGACGGATTCAGCGCACGCATCATGTGGCGGGCAGGTGGGCAGGTCGTGCAATACGTCTATCATCCAGACATCACCGACTACGGTGAGGATATGGAGTGGAACGTGGCCGGGCAGCGCTACTTCGCGCCCGGCAAGTGGCATTGCGTCGAAACCCAGATCGTCATGAACACCGTGGTGGGTGGAGCCGGTCAGTACGACGGCGTCGTGCGCTCCTGGTTTGACGGTGAGCTTGCGCTGGAGCGCACGGACATTCGGTTCCGTGATGTGGAGACCGTGCAGGTCGACGGCCTCTACTTCTCCACCTTCTTTGGCGGCAGCGACGCCACCTGGGCGCCCCCGACGAATCAAGGGGCGCAATTCGACAACTTCGTGGTATCGGCTGGCCCCATTGGTTGCTGCACCGAGTGCGATCTCGGCGACTACGTCCCGGTCGATCCCCAGCCCGACCTCACCATCACCGACGCCGAGCTCGTCTTCGATGGTGAGCAGAGTGCGTGGTCATCAGGCACCTGGAGCAATCCCGGAACGTACGACTTTGCCGATACTAGTCAGAATCACACCTCCGGCGGTAGCACCTCGGCTTCAGTGCAGTTCGCCCCCGGCGTCTGGGACGCGGTCTACTGGAACAAGGGCAGTGACGTCGATCTCTCTACCCGGACGCACGTCGTCTTCTGGGTCATGCCCTCGAGTGTCGACGTGCACTTCCGGGTACAATTCCGCGGCTCGGCGAACAGCGCCGACGTCGTCGTCAATGGCTCCCCGAGCTGGTTCGCCGAGGGCTGGCAAGTGGGCCAGTGGCAGCGAGTGGTGATCCCGCTCGAAGACTTCGACATCGGCACCAACACCGTCGACTCCATCTACGTCCGCTCCAACAGTGACTCGGACCCGGCCGCGCCACAGTTCTACGTGGACGATATTCAGATAGTCACGGCAAGCCCTTGAGCATGGCTCAAGGGCCTCCTCCACCAGCAATCGCCGTCGACACATTCTGCTGTCCAACGATCCGCGGTACAATGGGCGTCAAGGTGCGACTCCGTTGCCAACCCATGCCTCATCGTTCGTTTCCGCGTTGCCGGGTTGGGAATCGAGATTCCCGTCCTGAGCGCCCGTGACCTCGGCCTGAGCTTCCGCGTGAATACGGACGATCCGGGTCCTTCTGCCTGTACGCTCACCTCGGAGCTCGCGCTACTGGAGCGGGAGCTCGGGTTCACTCGAGCAGACTTCGAGCACATCGGGGCCAACGCCTGGCGTGCGCGGTTTGCACGCGGTTGAGGGCTGGCCGCAGGAGATCACACGCTCCGCCGGTACGGCTCAATCCACTTGGCAACGCGCGAGGTCGGCACCAGACTCGGGTCTCACGATGCGCCAGCGTAGGGTCTTGCTCTGTACCGCCGCCGCGGTGGCAGCCTGGCTGGCGTCGGGCGTCGCCCACGCGGAGGACGCGTCCAAACCCGAAACGGCCGCTCCGCGAGCACCGGACCCTGAGCGGGCCACACCCGAGTCACTTCCCCCGACGGCGGGTGAGCAGACACTCGCCGGAGCCGCCGCGTTTTTCCCAGGTGTGCTCGTGCACGGAACCGGCAGCTACGTGCTCGGGCGCCCGGAGACCGGCACCCCGCTGCTGTGGATGGAACTCGGTGGCGTCGGCCTGACCGTGGGCAGCCTCACGGCCCTGGCTGTAACCGGGGCGGCGCGGGGCGTTGCTGGAGTGCTCGTCGCCTCCACCGTGGGTGGGATGGGGCTTTTCACCATCTCCTGGCTGGGGGATCTCTATGCGGTGGTCGCGCCTGAAGGCGGCTTCGGCGAGGCCGCGCGCATCGCACCCCGCTGGGAGACGGAGCTCGGCTACCGTTACGTCTACGACCCCCGGTTCGAGTATCGTCACTTCAGCGTCACCCGGCTGTCCGCCCATGTCGGTCGGCTGAGACTGAGCCCTTCGCTCTGGGCTGCGCCGGACCAGCGGAACTCGCGGTTCCGCCTCGAAGGCGCGGTCCGTGGGTGGGGGCCCGTCCGGGGACAATCGAGCACCGACGGGAGCTACGCGGAGATCGAGGGGGCCGCCACCGAGCACCGTTTTCCGCGGGAGCACTTCTACATCACCACCCTAGAGTGGCAGGTGAAGGGACGGCTCGATCTCCGTCGAGTCGCGCCACACCTCGAGGGGGCATTCGCCGAGGCCGGGGTTGGCACGGCCTTTCAGGTCACCCGCTTCGATATCGCCGGAGCCGAATCGACGTCGGCCGCGATGCTGCTGGCGCGCTTCGCCTTCGGGATCTACGTGGGCGACCAGACGAGTGGCGGGGGCGAGTGGCAGCTCTACTACGATCATCGACACGACGACTACGCAGCCGGCTTGCTGTTGCCCCGGGGCTCTGGTGGATCCATCGGGCACGTCGGGCTGAGTGGCCACCACTTCTTCGATGCGAACTGGGGACTGGGTATGGAGGCACAGGCCGGCTCGGCATTCGTCGTGGGGATGTCAGCCAAGTTCCGCGACTGGGGGGCCAAGTGATGCGCGCCTTGACCGTGCTGCTCGGTGCCCTGGTTGCTGGCTTCGTCGCGAGCGCGTGCCTGCGGCCAAGCGAGTCGCGGGCTGAGCGCGACCGAGAGGTGGGTCGCGCTTCGCGAGCGGGACTCTCCGTGGAAGTGAAGGAAGGGCTCGCGGCCGTACGCACGCTCGAGCCGGGTGAGCTGAGACTCTGGGGAGGCGCGCCCTCGCTTGAGCTCGAGCTCGAGCGGACGGCAGACGGCTCCACCGACTGGCGGCTCATTCTGGACAATTGCCTGCCGGACGCAGTGCTTTGGCTCGAGCCCGACGTTGCGGTCACGCGCGAGGTGACCGCCTTCCCGACGCGGTGCGAATGGCAAATCCGTCTACCCAACGAAGAACGTATCGAGGCACGCATCCGTTCTCCTCGTGCGGACGAGGAGGGACCCTTCAAGGTCGCCATCCTGAGCGACGTTCAGGATGCGCTCCCCGAAGTCGGTGACATCTACGCGCGCATGAACCAAGAAGAGGACCTCGCGTTCGTGCTCAGCACCGGTGACCTGACCGAGCAGGGCTCGAGAGAGCAGCTGGAGGAGTTCCAGCTCAGGCTGCGTGGTCTCGGTATTCCCTTCTTCACCACGCTCGGCAATCACGAGCTGTTCACCTCGGGACCACCATTTCATGATTACTTCGGGCGCGGGAGCTACAGTTTCGAGTTTCGCGGCGTTCACTTCACACTGCTCGACGCCGCTAGCTCCACCCTCGACCCGATCGTCTATGACTGGCTGGACGACTGGCTTGGACGTGGCCGGCGCTCGCTGCATCTGGTTGGCATGCACATCCCTCTCATCGATCCAGTGGGCCTTCGCAACGGTTCCTTCGCGAGCCGCAATGAGGCGGCGCTGGTGCTGGGGGAGGTGGCCGAAGCCGACGTCGACCTGCTGTTCTTTGGACACCTCCACTCCTACTATCGCTATGAGCTCGCCGGCATCGAGGCCCACGTGAGTGGCGGTGGAGGCGCCATCCCCGAACAGTTCGACGGCATCGGCCGTCACTATCTGCGGGTCAACCTCGACCCCGCTGCGGAAGCCTTCACCACGCAGGTGGTGCGAGTGGATTAGACCTTCGCGCCGGGCGCGCCGGGCCGAGGCGAAGAGGGAATTCGCTTGGGTCCTTCTCGTTGCTCGTGTAACCCGATTCGTGCAGTCGGGATTTGGCGCGAATAAGCACGAGGGACAACGCCCGGGCTATTGCCGAGCCGGTGCTTGCCAAGTAATGAAGCAGGCTACGACTGGTGGAGTCTGCGTGCCTCAGCTGCGACTCACCGGGCAATGAACATGGAGGTAACGATGCGGAACAGATGGTGGGCAGGTTGGTTGGTGTGCGCGGCGGTCGCGCCGGCCGCGTTTTCTTGTGGAGGGGGAGGGAGCTCGAGCAGCAGTAGCGATGCGGGTGCAGCAGGCTCGACTGCCAGTGGCGGACGCGACGCCGACACCGGCGGTGGCGCAGGCGAAACGGGTACGGACACCGGTGGCGCAGCAGGGGAGACGGGTACGGACACCGGTGGCGCAGCAGGGGAGACGGAAACCGGGACCGGTGGCAGTGCGGGAGAACCGAGCACCGGCACGGGCGGCTCCGCGGGCGGCATCGAGGCAGCTGGTGGCGAGGCTGGAGCGGCAGCGGGCAGCGCAGGGGCACCGAGTGGCAGTGGCGGTGCGGCTGGTGGTGCCGGCGGAACTACGACTACCGGCGGAGGGCAGGCCGGCGAGGGCGGTGGAGCAGCGGGCTCGGCGGGCGAAACAGCCGGCACTGCGGGGACTGCCGGAGAACCAGGGAGCGCCGGCGCAGCGGGCACGCTCGGAACGGCCGGTGCCGGTGGACAGTGTGTTGCGGCTGGCGATGGCGTCACTCCCGGCGACACCTTCAACGCATGTCTGATCGCAGCGTCGTGCTTCTCAGGGATTGGGACCGGTACGCCCGGCGCGGAGTACTTCCTGGGCTTCTGTGTGAACCGGTCCCTCGGTGGTCCGGCACCGGGTCTCGACGTCAAGCCCGCTGCGGGTGCCGGTGAGACCTGGATGTGGACTCTACAGATGGCCCTATACGACGAGGCGGAAGCTCACGCTGGTTGCGTCGTTGCCGCAACCAGCTGTGACGAGGTGCTCGAGTGCATCAATGGAGGTTCGCCGTCTTCCGCCTGCACCGGCTCGAGCTTCCAGTACTTCCCCGTGGAGGGCGTTAGCTGCGAAGCGGGCTCGAACGTGATCAACTACTGCCTCCACACCGACGGGGACATGTCGGGCGGTCACATGATCCAGTACGACTGTGCGGCCCAGGGACTGACCTGCATCGAGCCCACTTCGGGGGGAGCGGTTTGTGGCATTGCCAGCGACGCCACCGAATGTCCGGGATTTGGGACGGCGGGATGCGACAACAACGTCGCCTACGCGTGCATCGCCGAAGGTATCAAGTACGAGCTCGACTGCGACAATCACGCCTACCTCGAGAGCGCGACCTGTGGCGACGCCGAGCCCGGGCAGGACGCTTACGGATGCATCCCCACCGGAGCCACGTGCGACTTCTCGAGCGATCAGCCCTCGTGCGATGGGACCACCCTGGTCGAGTGCGACGAAGACACTGGGCTTTGGGGCCGTATCGACTGTCCTGCTCTGGGGTCCAACATCACCTGCGACTCCGACTCGAACGGGTGCTACTTCGACGTCTCCAACGTAGCCTGTGGCATGGACACCCCCGCCTACTGCGACTGCGATGCCGTCGTGTACTGTGACCGCGTTACAGGCGAGATGACCAGGCTCAACTGTCCCGACTACGGGTTCACGACGTGCAATCCCGACTTGACCGGTTGGTGGGACGTCTGCCTGCCGTAGTCATCTGACCGAGGTGCGTGCCAAGTGGGCAGTGTCCGGGAGCTGTGCTCGGCTCCCGGGCGCGGTCCGCGAGCCCGGCTACGTGCAGCCGCTGGAGTTGCACACTCAGATCTCGACGACGCACCGGTCATCGAAATCCGCGTTCTCTTCACTCCCGACGTAGCCCAGCGGATTGCAGATCAGGCGAGTGTCGCCGAGCTGGAAATCGGCGGATCCGTGGGTGTGACCGTAGATCCACACAGCCGGCTTCTGCTTCGCGATGACGTCCCCGACGTCACACACGAAGAACGGATTCAGAGGGCTGTCCGCGAAGTAGGGGGCGACGGCCTTGGGCGTGGGCAGATGATGGGTGATCACCACGTCGCCCGGTCGCACCACACGCCGAAGCCAGTGGACGGTACGCCGATTCTGTTCGTAGACCCAGGGCTCGAAATCCTCGATCTGGAAGAAGTCGTTCAAGTACTCGCGGCCGAGCTCAGAGTTCGGGTCACGAGCGAACCACAGGGTGGCACCGAGGAACCGACGGCCTTGGAGCTTGATGGTGCGGGTTTCGAGCCAACGCAGGTTTCGATGGCGCCGCGCGACCTGACGAGTGAGGGCCTGCACTTCCGGAACGCTGGAAGTATAGAACTCGTGGTTGCCGTGCACGTACAGGACCTGCGCTCGGCGGAAATGCCTGCAGAACAAGCTGAGCACCGCCGGTATTTCGGTGCTCACCGCAATGTCTCCCGCGAGCACCACCACGTCGACTCCAGTCGGATCGAGCGACTCGACGAAACTCACACCAGCGTCCGCGTGAAACTCGACGTGCACGTCGCTCATGACCAGAATGCGCATGCGTAGATACCGTGCTTTACCGGTCAGTAGCCGACGTCGTCCAGCACGATGACCGCATCTCCGTTGCCCCAGAGCTGAACGCCGACCTCCAAGATGGTCGTCGGGTCGTAGTCGCCGGTCGCGTTGACCGGTGCGTTCGTGTCGAGGGAGATGCAGATCCACTCTCCGGCAACCAGTGTCGAGAAGCCGCCGTCGGCCCAGGTCCAGTCCTCATCCAGCGTATACACGTTGGCCATCACGTCGGCCGGCGCTTCCAGGTACAC
>CAZSVU010000151.1:0-19152 GCA_964610275.1 uncultured Polyangiaceae bacterium
GGCGGGTTGGGGGGCGGACGAGCGGCGCCGCGAGGTGCTCAGTACCCCTCGATGGTGCAGTCATGCATGACCAGCATCAGGTGCTTTCGGCCTTCCCGGAAGCCGGTGAACCACCCCTCCACGGTCTTCCGAGCGTTCTCGGTCAGACCGTCGATCTGGCGGCGATTCTCGGGTTCCATCACACACACGAGCCGCCCGAGGTCCGGCTTGTCCGGCACCAGCACCACATACGGAATCCGGACCGTCAGCGCTCGCGACGAACTGGCCTTGCCTTCCGTCGATTCTCTTTCGAGCCATTCGACGACGGCAAGGTCGCGATCCTCCTCGGTCTCCTTCATCCGCGTCAGGCCGGACTTCTCGACGGCTCCGCTCATGCGCAGCTGCAGCCCCCGGTACTTCTCCCCAGCGCGGGACTCGTCCTCGTGAGCTTCCTGGAGGGCCGCGTCCAGATTCACTTCGGCGCCGGTGCAGCCCAGCTGTACGAGCGCGATCCAAATGGGCGCGGCCGCTGCGCCCCCCCGAATCCAATCCCACATGCACTGGGATTCTAGCACACGGATGAGACCAAGATCGCCGTCTCGGTCTACTGCCGCACCACGCCACGCGCCAAGGTGCGCCGCGCCGGTTCACGCCACCTGCCTCGATCGCCCGCCCCGCTCGGGCCTTTGGGGGGGCCCGGCGGGCGGGCTTGGCTCGGCACTGCCCAAGCCAGCCCGCGTCGCGGCTTGCCGCACCAGGACCCCTGGGAAGCGTGCGGCGATCCCCCTTCCCCCGTCACGGACCGGCACGTATCATCTTCTGGTGTGATTGAAGGTCAAATGCTGGCGGGTGACGCGCGGGCAACGCACCGGCGTCGAACACTTTGCGTCGCAATGAACTGTAGCGACGACGATCTCCCGAGAACGCCGGTTGACGCTCGACGTGCGAGCATTTGGCTCGCGGTCGCTGGAACTGCACTCGTCATAGGATCGGGCTGGACCGCGGGTCGCTACGCGAGCGCCGCTGGATGGCGGTACACCCGCCGAGCCGCCCTCGACGGGCGCGAACTGCCCTATTCCCCCTCGATGGTGCAGCCGTGCATGATCAGCATCAGATGCGTCTGGCCCTTGCGGAAGTCTGTGAACGCCCCTTCCACGGTCGTCCGAGCGCTCTCAACCAAATCGGCAACCTGATCTCGATCCTCGGGCTCCAGAAAGCAGAGCAGGCGACCAAGTTCCGGCTGGGTTGGAACCAGTACCACGTACGGAACCCGGACCGTGCGCGCACGTGACGTGCTGGTTCCGCTCGCGGTCGCGACCCCGTCGAACCATTGGACGACAGAAATGTCGTGCTCGTACTCGACCTTCTTCATCCGCTTCAGCCCGAACCTCTCCACGGTTCCGCTCACGCGCAGCGTCAGCCCCTCGTACTTGTCCAAGGCGCGGACCTCGTTTTCGCGTGCATCTCGAAGCGCGGCGTCCAGGTTCGCCTCGGTCGCGCTGCAGCCGAGTTGGGCCAACGCGATAGCAAGAGACACGGACGCCGCGCCCGTCCGAATCCATTCCCCCATGCCAAGCCACTGCAACACACCGTACGAGGGTACGGTGCACGGTTATCCCCGAGCGGCAGGCTCAGACCATCCGCGGCAGCGTCGGTCTACTGAGGGGGTAGTTCCCTGCTCCCCAGCCGTCTGCGCTTGCACTTCCCTACCCAGCGCGTGGCCCGCTCACCCGCGACCTCTGCAGCGATGGTCGCCGCAATCGACAGCAACCAATCTGCGCTTCGGTCCTTGCGACGACCCATTGAGTGGTTAAACTATGCCTTAATCAAGTTGATGAAGCCAGGCTCCAGTCGAACTCGGATAGCGGCAGGCGACGGCGGCGCACCCCCGCAGCTCACCCTCTCCTTCCCCAACCAACACGGCGGCCGCAGACCCGGGGCTGGCAGGCCCCGAAGACCAGGTGGCGCCGGTGTGCCCCACCGCCGCCGAGCGCGCCTAACGCGCCACCACCCCTCCCACGTCACTCTCCGCCTGCGGAAGGGACTACCGACTCTGCGCAAGAAGTCGTTCTTCCGGGCGGTCCACCAAGCCTTCTGTGATGGCTGCCGTCGGTTCGGATTCCGGCTCGTTCACTACAGCGTGCAGAGCAACCACATCCATCTCCTGGTGGAGGCCCCCAGCGCTCGCAGTCTCGCACGCGCGCTGCAGGGGCTCTCCGTCAGGCTAGCGCGCCGCTTGAACGCAGCCATGCACCGGAAAGGCTCGGTATTCGCCGACCGGTACCACTCCCGAGTGCTCAAGACCCCGCTCGAAGTGAGAAACGCCCTGCGGCACGTCCTGAACAACGCGGGCAGACACAGCAGTGCGAGCGATCCGGGGTTGGGTTCGCTGGGGCGCACGAGCGTGCGGTCCGCTCGCGTGAATCCGATTCCGCTGGACCCCTATTCCTCAGCAGTCTGGTTTGACGGATGGCAGGGTGCGCGCGGAATTCCCGCGGCCGTCTTTGGCATCGCGGACGCGCGGGCAGCACCGCTGGGACGCACGGACCCTAGATTCGTTGCCGACGCCCAACCGGAGACCGCAGAAGCGCGCTCGCATCTACTCCTACGCGGATGGCGAAAGCACGGACTGATCCCGATCACCGCCGTCCCCGGCCCGCGCCCGCGCCCGCGCCCGCGCCCGCACGAATAGGTCTCGAGTAGTGCGGCAATTCCACCCCGCGCGAGACACAGCCGCACCGGGCGCGCCGAAACGGGTCTCGAACCTTGCCGCCGCTCCGCCCTGCACGAGACACCTCCTCACCCCCACGCCACCGCTCGCGCTCGGGCTTCGGGCCTTTGGCGGGCCCGCGCCCGGCGCTTGGAACGAGCTGGTGAGACGATACGTGCCGCCGCCGCTCGGGCTTCAGGCCTTTGGCGGGCCCGCGCCCGGCGCTCGGTGCGGGTCTGGGGAAAGGCCCCCCGGCCCTGCCTCAGCCCAGGACCGGCAACACGCTCGCCAGGATCTCCTCCAGCACCTGGTCCGGCGGCGGGGTGGCGTCCACGTGGACGAGTCGGTCGCCGGGGACGAGCTCTGCGGCGCGCGCGTAGAGCTCGGCCAGCCGTTGTTGCAGCTCGCGCTTCTCGAACAGCTCGACGTCGGACCCACGACCCTCGCGCCGGCTTTCGGCCACGTCGACGGGCACGTCCAGAACCACGGTGAGGTCCGGACGACGTGCATGGCGATTGAGCTCGCGAACCCAGTCCGCGGCGGCAGGCTCCGCGTCAGACGTGGCGGACTGGTAGGCGATGCTGGACAGATCGAAGCGATCACTGACCACGGTGGCCCCGGCCACGAGAGCTGGTTCGATCTCCGAGTGCACGTGGTCGAGGCGATCCGCGGCGAACAGCAGCCCCATGGTCTGCCAGCTGAAGACACGCGGCGTGCCCGGTACTTCGCCGGGCACGCGGTGCTGGAGAATCTCCCGAATGAGCTTGCCCACCGGCCCACTGCTGGGCTCGCAGGTTCGTCTCGCGTCCACTCCGCGCTGGCGTAGAGCGGCAACCACGAGCTCGGCCTGGGTGGTACTGCCACAGCCGTCGATGCCCTCGAGCACGATGAACCGCCCGGAAGACGTCATCAGCCTTCGTCGTCTTCGATCGGAGCCGGGTCTTCACCGAGCACGACATTGTCGATGAGCCGTGTCGCTCCGACACGCGCCGCGACGGCTAGCAGCGCGCGCTCCTCGATCTGGGTGTCATCCGACAATGGGTGGAGCTGATCGGCGTCCGCAATCGTGACGTACTCCGGTGTCAAGCCTGCAACTGCCATCGCCTCGGCAACCGGTGTGCTCAACACGCCCGCTCGACGCTCTCCTCGTTCAAACGCGCGCACGGCTGCGCTCAGGGCTTCTGGAATCACCACCACGCGCTCTCGGTCCTCGTCAGACAAGTAGCGATTGCGCGAGCTCAGCGCCAAGCCGTCGCTTTCGCGAACGGTGGGGCAACCCACGACCTCCACGGGCAGCATCAGATCACGACCCATTCGCTCGATCACCTTGAGCTGTTGGTAGTCCTTGCGCCCAAACACGGCAGTGCACGGCCCGGCCAGCCCGAACAGCTTGGCCACCACGGTAGCGACTCCCTCGAAATGCCCGGGGCGTCCGGCACCGCACAGATGCTCGGTCAACCCTGCCACTCGCACCCGAGTCAGATCGTCGTCCGAGTACATCTCGCGAACGGAAGGGGCGAACACCCGGTCGACCTCCGCCTCCTGGCACAGGCGCAGATCGCCTTCGATGTCTCGCGGGTACTGCTCGAAATCCTCGGTCGGACCGAACTGGGTCGGATTGACGAAGATGGAAACGAACACGCGGTCCGCTCGCTCGCGTGCGAAACGAATGAGCGCAAGGTGTCCCTCATGGAGCGCGCCCATGGTCGGGACCAGGGCAATGCGCTCGCCATCGTTGCGCACCCGCTCACAGGCGGTGCGGAATTTCGTGCCGGTTCGGCTGAGCGATGGGGTCATGCGTCGTCGTCGCTGGCTGGGCCATAGCCCGGCGGCGTGGCGTCCACAACTGGGCGAGACCCCGTGGGCTCGCCGATACGCTTGCGGGCGGACATGCCGAAGCTGTGGTCGGCGTCGGGAAACGCACCGCTTCGGACTTCGGCCACATACTCGCCCATCGCATCGACGACTGCGTCGCCCAATTCGGCGAAGCGCTTGACGAACTTCGGGGTGAAATCGCGGTACATCCCCAGCAGATCGTAGCAAACGAGCACTTGTCCGTCGCAATGGGGGCCGGCTCCGATGCCGATCGTCGGCACCTCGACCGACTCCGTGATCCGCCGTCCCAGATCTGCCGGAAGGCCTTCCAACACGATGCTGTAGACTCCGGCCTGTTCGAGTGCCTTGGCATCCTGCATCACGCGCGCAGCGGCGTTTTCGCCCTTGCCCTGCACTCTGAATCCCCCCATGGCGTGGACGGATTGGGGGGTGAGCCCGACGTGGCCCATGACGGGGATGCCGGAAGAGACGATACGCCGGACCTGCTCCGCGATGGTCACGCCACCCTCGAGCTTCACCGATTCGAACGCCCCCTCCTTCAACATCGTGCCAGCGGCTTGGAGAGCCTGCTCTGAAGAAACCTGAAAGCTCATGAAGGGCATGTCGCCCACCACGTGAGCTCGCTCGGCGACGCGTGCGACAGCCCGACCGTGGTAGCAGACCTCCTCCAGGGTAACGCTCAAGGTGTTGGGCAATCCCTGGACGACCATTCCGAGCGAATCGCCCACGAGCAAAATGTCGGCTCCACCCACGTCCAGCAGCCTGGCGAGCGTGGCATCGTATGCCGTAACTGCTGCGATCTTCGGTCCGCCGAGCTTCCGCGACCGGATCTCAGGAACGGTGACCTTGTCTGGGTGCATGCAACTGCTGCCTCGGGCACGAACCTACCCTGAGCGCGCCCAAGGCGCACGCGCGGACGACCGAACGGTGGGCCGCATCCTGGTATCTACTCCGGTGTGACTGCAATCTCGGAGAGAGCTGCGGGCAGTTCGGTGGTCTGATCCGTATAATGCGTTGGAGCATTCACCATGATGGCGCACCGGCAGCAGCCACGAGAGTTTCGCCGCACCTTCGCCCGCTGGGCTCGACGCGTGCGCACTCGACTGATGCTGCGACGCGTGGCCAGTGGGATCGCCTTTGGTCTGGTGGCCGGCGGAGCCGTCGCAGTGTTGCTCTGGTGGTTGCGGTTGGGCGACCTCAGGCCTTGGACCGCGGGGCTGGGGATCGCCGGTGGTCTGGTGGGCCTGTTGGTTGCGGTTCGGCGCAGGTGGTCGGATCTCGAGGTCGCGCTCTACCTGGATGCGAAGCTCGGCGCGAACGAGTCCATCAGTACGGCGGTCGAACTCGACGGTAGGTCGGAGCCACCCGGGGTTGCCTACGACGCGGTGGTACGACGGGCCGCGAGTGCGCTCGATCACGGTGATGCCGCCGAGGCCAGACCGCGCCTCGTCGTGGCGTGGCAGGTGCTCGGCCCGCTGGGAGTCGCAGTGGTCGTCGCCGCTACCCTGGCCCCCTTGCCCCCTGCCCCTCCCCTGCCCCCGCCAGAGCCGGGCGCGAAGCAAGTCACGTTGGCCAATCTGACCGGATTGGAGAAGATCATCGCACTGGAGAAGCTGAACGCGCGCGATGCCGCGCAGCGCAAACGCCTCCAGAAGATCGCAGCCGAGGCTCGACGTCTGCGGCAAGATCTCGCACAGGGCATGCCCCAGCGCGAAGCACAGGCTCGCATCGCCAAGCTGCGTGACGAGATCGCGGCGGAGCGATTGTTCTTTGGAGATCGGCAGAACCGACCCGGGCTGGAGGCGGCAGTGCGGAAGCTCCAAGAGAACCCCCGGACCAAGACCGCAGCCAAGGCGCTCGGAGTGGGCGATCTGACCGCCTTCGACGAAGAGATGAAGAAGCTGGCGAACCAGGCGGAGAAAGCGGACCGCGAGGCGGCGGCGCAAGCACTGAAGAACGCAGCCGAGGCCGCCCGGAAACGGGGAGCCGAAGCGGTGGCCAAATCGTTGGAGGAGCAGCGGCGCCTACTGGAAGAGCGTGGTGCGAAGGCCGACGCTCTCCGCGAGCTGGCCAGGGGACTCGAAGGCAAGCTCAGCGAGCAGGCGCGACGTGATCTGGAGGAGTTTGGCGAGACCGGAAGCCCCGAGGCCCAGCGTCGGTTGGCTGAAGCACTGGAGGAAGCGCTGCAGGGGCTCAGCGAGGAAGAGCGCAATCGTCTCTCCGAGCAATTGCAGAAGCGCCTCGACCAGGACGGTGAATCCGTCAATCCGCTGACCAAGGAACAAATCGAAGACATGGCCAAGCACCTCGGGTCTCCGGAAGGCAAGCAGGAGCTCAGAGAAATGCTCAGGGAACTCGCCCAGCCGCCACGCAGTCCGGAAGCAGAACGCGAGAAGGGTCTCGGCGACGCCGACCGCGGTGGTGCGCAGTGCCAACGCAAGCTCGGGGTCGTCCCGATTCCCATGTCCGGTGGCCCGGGTGCGGGAGGCAAGCAACCGGGCGGGGCCGGCAGCGGCCAACCGCCAGAAGCGGGCCAGGGTGGTCCGGGCACCAAGCACGACAACGCCGCGGGACAGCATGACGGCAAGACCGACGCCGTGACCGGAAAGGGCCTGCGAGCTAAAGCGAACGCTCGGCTCTTGCCTGGCGCGCCGATGCACGGCAGCAGCCTGGGCCGAGCCCCTGCGCGCGCTGGTGAGAGCGCCAACCAAGCCGGCACGGGGGTCCTGGGCCAGGTGGGACCGGACGAAGTCAGCGGCGTCCAACGCTCCGAGGTTCCTGAGGAGTACCGGGAACAGGTGGGGCGATACTTCCAGCCGTAGGGCGCAGGGCCGGCACGACCCCAATCCGCCCCAAGAGTGGTAGGCTCCCGCCGACTCCAGGACCGTGCTTCATGACCGGCAATGCAGACAGCTTCGAACGGCGATTGGAGCTGGCCCGCCAGGCCAGCCAGCGACTCCGCAGCGCGATAGCAGACGTCATCGTCGGTCAGACCCGGGTCGTCGACCAGGTGCTCTGGGGCGTGATCGGCGGCGGACACGTGCTCCTGGAGGGTGTCCCCGGGCTGGGCAAGACGCTCCTCATCCGCACCCTGGCGGCTGCGTTGGAGCTCGATTTCTCTCGCATTCAGTTCACGCCCGATCTGATGCCGAGCGACGTCACCGGCACCAACGTCCTGGTCATGGATGCCGGCGGCGCTGCCACGGGGCGTTTCGAGCTCCACCGCGGTCCCATCTTTGGGCAGGTCGTGCTGGCGGACGAAATCAACCGCGCCACGCCCAAGACCCAGAGCGCTCTACTCGAAGCCATGCAGGAGCACGCGGTCACCATCGCCGGCAAGCGTCATCCGCTGGATGAGCCGTTCTTCGTCCTCGCCACCGAGAACCCCATCGAGATGGAGGGAACGTACCCCCTTCCGGAAGCGCAGTTGGACCGGTTCCTGCTCAAGGTGACGGTGCCCGCGCCGACGGAAGACGATCTCTCGCAGATCCTGGCCCGAACGACCGGGCACGAAGTCGCGCCCCCCGAACCGGTGCTCGCGCGCAGCGAAGTACTGGCACTGCGGTCGCTCTGCCGAGACATCGCCGTGGCCGAGCCGGTGTTGCAGTACGCGTCACGGCTCGTCGCGGCCAGCTCCCCCGAGTCGCCCGCAGCCCCTGACTTGGTCCAGCGCGGGCTGCGCTATGGCGCCGGGGTACGCGGCGGCCAAGCGCTGGTGCTCGCCGCCAAGGCGCTCGCGCTCCTCGAAGGCCGCGCACAGGTCGCGTTCAGTGACATCCAGGCCGTCGCCCTACCCGCGCTTCGTCACCGTCTCATCCGCAGCTTCGAAGGCGAAGCCGACGGCATCACCACGGATCAGGTCATCGTGCAGCTCACCGAGACGGTCCCGACCCGTCCCGAGTCGGTAGAGAGAGCCGTGCAGGGGGGTTGACGCTTGCAGCGTTCGTGTCGCCTGCTGCTCTGCGCCGCGCTGCTCCTGCTCGCCCTGGCCTCCCAGGCGCAGGCACCGTCGTCTGCGGCGGGGCCGGGTGCGGTCTCGCTGGAAGCCTTCCCCGTTCTCGGGTTGAACGCACCGGCGTCACCGGGGTGGATGACTTTCGCGGTGCGCCTGGGTAACTCGGGCGACGCCGAGCTCGCGGGAACCATCGAGCTGGTGAGCGAGGTGCACGGGTCGGGCGACACCTACCGGTCCGTCACGCGGGCTCCGTTCTCGGCGTCGGGCAGGAGCGTGGTGACGGTGCAGCTGCCCTCGCACGGCTATGGCCCGATCCCTCCGAGCCTCAGCGTTCGCGCGCTCGATGCGCGCGGCGAAACGATCGCAGAGACGGAGATCCCTTCCCTCGGACTGCCCGGACCGCTCTTGTTCGACTTGAACGTCCCCAGCCGCATCGCACCGGCAGTGCGCGGCACGGGCATCCCGGTCACGAGTCGACGCGGCATACGCGGCAGCTACGGAGCGCCCACCGTGACGGTGAGCAGTCCGCAAGTGAACGCTGCGACCGGCGATCCCGTTCTCCCGGAGCGCGCCGCCGGGTACTCCACCGCCACGGTGGTTCTGGTGCGCAGCGCTCAGCTGGCCAAGCTACGCGGGGCCGAGCTCACGGCTCTCTCCGATTGGGTGACGGCGGGAGGATCGCTCGCCATCGTCGTCACGCGTCCCGAGGATCTGCGAGGGGGACCGCTCGAAGCGCTGCTCGGAGGACGCGCCCTGCCCACCGACCCTCCGCCGAGCCTCCTTGGTGGTCAGGCTTTTGAAGTGGTCCCGGACCCAGCCACCGGCGGCAGTCCCCACGGCTACGGCGCGCCGAGCCCCAGCCGCATGCAGCGCGCCGCGCCGGGCGAACGAGTCGCCGGAGACCTGGTCAGCTACCAGGGGGGAAATCTCCATCCCAGCTCGTGGGGCAACTCGGCGAGCTATGGTCTCGGTGAGGTGCATCTGCTGGCCTTCGACGCCACGCGTGAGCTTCACGTCAGCGACACCTGGGTGCGCCTGCAGATCCTCAGCCTGCTGCAGCACAGCTGGGATCGTCGAGCTGACGTGATCGTCCCACACGCCGCGCTGGCGCTCGAAGAGGGCGGCGTGCGTGAGGTCCGCCGTCAGCTGGATCCCAACCAAGGAACACGCTGGGCCATTGCCGTCGCGGCGTTTCTGCTGTTGCTCTATGCCGTGCTGGCCGGGCCGGTGAACTTCTACTGGGCGGCACGTAGGGGGCGACCACTGCGCGCATTGGGAACCCTTCCCGTGTGGGCAGCAGCAGCGTTGGCGTTGGTGGTCCTCCTGGGTGTGGCGGCCAAGGGAGTCCGAGGCAGAGCGCGCCACGTCTCGCTGATCGAATCCGGCGCAGGCATGGAGCGAGCTGCCGCCGTCCGTTTCCGAGGTTTCTACGCTGCCTCGGCGGATCGCCTGACGGTGCGGGCCTTCGAGCGGGGTGCAGTGCTCGACGTCGCGAGTCGGGAAGACCAGACGCAGCGCACCCTGGTGCTCGATCGTGATGGAGCGCGGCTCGAGGAGTTTCGAGCCAAACCGTGGGAGACGGTCGCGGTGCGAGAAGACGGTTTCGTGTCGCTCGCGGGCGGGGTGAGCATTCGAGTCGCCCCGGACGGTGAGATTGCGGTGAAGAATCGTGCAGCGCGAGATCTGCTGGGAGTCCTGCTGAAGGTTCCTGGTCAAGCCGAACCGTACTACTTCCCTCGCGTCAAGGACGGCGCGCTGGTGAAGGCGGCCGAGGGACGGCGTCTGAGCGGTGTCGACCTCACCGCGGCGAGCTGTCGCGCGCTCTGCGCGCCCCAGTTCGCGCGGGACATGAATGAGGCCTCGGCAGGGCTGGGTGCAGTCTGGATGGCCCTCGAAGATCTCGGCGGTTACGAAGCCACCTGGTGGCCGGCAGACGTGCCGGTCTTGCTGGGCCAACTGGACGGGGGTGAAGGGCGCACCCGGGATTCCGGCCTCCGTCTGGACGCGGATCGAGTGCTGGTACGCGTGGTCGGGTACGGAGGTGTCCTGTGACCGCGACTGCAGACCGCGGCCCCCTCGCTGCCCCCGTGGCACGCCTCGGCCAATCGCCGGCCATCCGCGTGCGCCATCTGTGGCATCGCTACGGTACGCTGGACGTATTGCGCGACGTGAATTTCGAGGTCGCACCCGGCGAGATCTTCGGCTTCATCGGCCCCAACGGCGCGGGCAAGACCACCACCATTCGGTTGATGGCCACGCTGCTCGAACCGATGGCAGGCCGCATCGAAATAGACGGGATCGACGTGTCGGTCGATCCGGACCGCGTCCGCCGCATCATCGGCTACATGCCGGATCACGCCGGCGTCTACGACCGCATCACCGTGCGCGAGTACCTGGAGTTCTTCGCTGACGCCTACGGCGTCGTGAACATCGGCGTGGTGGATGCCGTCATCGAATTGACCGAGTTGGGTAACCTGCAGGGGCGCCTGGTGGCCGTGTTGAGCAAGGGCATGAAGCAGCGGCTGCAGCTGGCTCGCATCCTGCTCCACGATCCGAAGGTTCTCATCCTCGATGAGCCCGCGAGCGACCTGGACCCGCGGGCACGTATCGAGATTCGAGATCTGCTCTTGGAGCTCCGCGAGCTCGGCAAGACCATCTTCCTCTCGAGTCACATTCTCACCGAGCTCAGCGACGTCTGCACTTCGGTCGGAATTCTGGAACGTGGGCAACTGCTGGTAGCTGGACCGATTGGCGAAATCTCGGAACGCCTGGAGCAGGGGCGAGCCCAGGCTCGAACGGCAGCGCCCCAGGCTCCGAGCGCGGCGGGCCCCGCTGCCCAGCCGGAAGCCGCGCAGGCTGCGAGCGGACCGAGCACGCTCCGCCTGGACGAGACACCCGCGCCAACGGGTGACACCGCGTCGACCGCCGCAGCGGAGAGTGCGGCTGACGCGGTGGTTACCGCTGGAGGTGCTCCCATTCCAGACGCCACCCGAAAACGGGTCAAGCTTCGGGTACTGGGAGATCCACGGGCGGTGGTGCCACTGATCGTCGGAGGTACCGGAGTCCTCGCCGTTGAGGCCGGTGCCGCAGGCCAACTCTCCGTCCAGTACGTCGGAGACGATCGCTTCGTCGCTGATCTGGTGCGCCACTTGGTGACGCACGGCGTTCCAGTGGCCGCGGTCGAACCCGAACGCAACGAGCTGGAAAGAATCTTCCTCGAAGTCACCAGAGGGGAGCTCCAATGAGCGCGCAGACCGGACGCCCCACCGTTGCTGCTCCCCCTCCGTCTTCCACGCGGTTGGATCGGGCCCGTATCCAAGTCAGCCGGCTGCGCAACGACCCCAATCCCGTTTGGATGCGGGAGCTACGCCAGGCGGCGCGGCTCCAGCGCACGCCGGTCATTCTGGCAGTGGTGACCGGAATGATGACGCTGCTGATGGCCTCCATCGGCGGGGTCGCGAGTGTTTCGGCCGAGCCCGCCACGGTGGGGGTCGCGCTGTTTCAGACCTTCTTCTCGCTGGCGTTCTGTGTGGTGACCTGGGTGGGGCCGGCGGTGGCCGCGAGCACCATCGCCAGCGAGCGGGGCGGCCACACCTGGGAAGCGCTGCTGCTCACGGGCCTCGGCCCGAACACCATCGCGCGGGGAAAATTCGCCGCATCGCTGTCCTACATCAGCCTGTATATCGTGATGCTCGCGCCCGTGGGGGCGTTGCCGTTCCTGTTCGGCGGCGTGACCGCCACCGAAGTCATCGCGGCTTTCGTGCTGCTGTTTCTGTTCGCGGTGCTGTCGGTCGCTTTTGGCCTCAGTATCAGCTCCAAGTTCTCCTCGCCTGCGGTCGCCATCGTAGTGACTCTGCTGATCGCAGTGCCCTTGAGCATCGCCGTCTACCTCCTGGGCGGCATCGGGCTCTCCTTCGCGGTGCACGAGCTCTGGCCGAGCGTCTCCCGCGGAACCCCGGTGTGGCTGCCCACGGCGTACGTTCGAGCGGATTTCGGTCTCGACTACGCGGCGCTGCTGGTCCTCGCGCCGGTGGCCGTGATCGCCCTGCCCGCGTGGTTCCTGTACCAAGTGACCGTCGCCAACATGTCCGGCATCAGCGACGACCGCTCCAGCGGCCTGCGCCGGTGGTTCCTGGTGTGCACACCCCTGTTGACGGCGTGTGCGGTGATTCCCTCCTGGCTCGTTCCCGGTAACGAATGGGTCGCCGTCGTGATTGCCATGTGCGTGCTCTGGGTCCACTTGCTCTTCTGCACGTTCGTGTTCATGGGCGAGCCGCTGGGACCCTCGCGACGCGTTCGCCTGCACTGGGACCGCGAAGGTACGGGCCGACTGCGACGGTATCTCGGCCCCGGGTTGATGCGTGCGGTATCGCTACTGCTGGGTCTGGGGCTACTCTGCCTGTTCGCGCAGCTGCTCGCCGGCGCGGCTCTGGAGCTCTGGCGTGGCGGCGTAACACCGCACAGTGACGCCAAGAGGCTGGTCGCGTTCGGCGGATACCAGATCGCATTCCTGATCTTCGTGATGGGCTTCGCCGCCTGGACTCGCGCGCGGGCGCGCTCGGCCACCGCACCTCGACTGATCCTGGTCGGAGTTCTCTTCCTCACCGTCGTCGGCCCCTGGATCGCAGTCGCCATCGCTGGAATCGTCTCCGATTCGGGTGCCGCCGTGGTGGTTGCGGCTCCCTCGCCGACGTACGCCTTTCGCATGACCAGCGCCTTCGATCCGACGGAGTCCCATCGAGACCTGGTGCTGTCCGCGGGCGCTGCCTGCGCCGTGGCTTGGGCGCTGCTCGGCGCCGGGTTGCTCGGTGCCGCGGCCCTACGTGCGCGCAAAGTCGTTTCCGAACACGAGGCTGCGCTACAGCACCTCGAGGTGACGCTGCAGGCCGAGGACGAAGCTCAGGCACAGACCTGACCATGGAGAAGCGAGCAAGTCTGCTGGAACCGGAGTTCGTGCGGGAGCTGGAAGTCCTGCGACGACGGCTCGAAGTCCGCGCTCGGTCCGGCGCGGCCGGCGAGCGTGCCGCGCCGCGCCGCGGTGGAGCCGCCGAATTCCTGGAACACCGAGCGTACGTGCCTGGCGACGACCTGCGCCGGGTGGACTGGCTCGCGTACGCCCGCACCGGCGAGCCGGCGGTCAAGCTCTTCCGCGCCGAAGAAGACGCCGTGGTGCGGCTGTTGGTGGACGCTTCGGCCTCGCTGAAGCACGGCGACCCGAACAAGCTGGAGGTGGCACGACGGCTGGCTGCAGCCCTGGGCTACCTGGCTCTGGCGGGCTCGCAACGAGCACAGGTCATCGTGGCGCAACCGCGCGCCGATACGAACACGACCACGGCGGCTGGCGTCGGGCGACTTCATTCGCCACACCGAGGCAGAGGCAGTCTCGGATCCCTCCTGCGCGACCTCAGCCTGGACGCTCGTGGGCTGGTCGACCTCGCACGCGCCGTCGATCAGGTCGTCCAGCGCGCCAGCCGCCCGGGCCTGTTAGTGGTCCTGAGCGACTTTTTCGACTCCGGCCCGGTGACGGCTGCACTCGGTCGCGCACGTGCCGCCGGCCACGACGTCGCTCTCGTCCAGGTTCTGGATCGGCTGGAGCTGGAGCCCCGCCTGGAGGGGGATTTCACGCTGGTGGACTGCGAGACCCAGGCCACGGTCGACGTCACCATGGATGCCGATGCGCTGGAGGCGTACCTGCTGAGGCTCGCGGGATTGGTGGAGGAGCTCAGGCTCTGGGCCAAGCGGCATGGTGCGACCTACCTACGTGTGGTCACCGATGAGCCCCTCGAACGCGCGATCCGGCGGTTCGTGACCCGCTGCATCGATTGACCGAGGGCGTCCACATTGCCGAGCAGCTCCCCAGTGAGTAGTCTTGCGCCGCCGGATGAGGCCATGAGGCAGAGTCCAAAGCACATCCCGAAGTGACCCACCCCCTCCCCATGGCACCTCCTGCATCAGCGGGCGTCCGCCGCGAGCCGAATGACGCCCCGTGGAAATCGCAGTCCACCGCGGCGCTCCTCGTCGCCCTCAACGGAGCGCTGTGGATTTGCGTCTTCGAGTGCGTTTACTTCGTCGTCACCGCTCCCTTCAACCCCGTCACCCTGAGCTACATTCCGGTCTCACTCCTGGCCTTCGCCGTCGCCCTGGGCCTGGTGCTGGCGCTCTTGGTCGTGCTCCTATCCGGGGCAGAACGACTCACGCGCTGGGCACCGCTCCCCCGCGCACTCATGATCGCCGGGGCCATCGTTCCCCAACTCTTCGTCACGGTACACGTCTTCTCGCTGAGGCAGCTCACGGGTTGGGCCAGCCTCGCGTTGCTCACCGCGCACCTGTGGGGCTCGGTGTGGGCCGCGTTTCGCTTGCGCCGGTTCTCCTGGGTGGGCGCCGCGTCGACCTGGTTGCCGGCACTCGCTTCTCTGCGGCTGCTGGGGGCGGACTTCTCGCTCCAACGCGCTGCTGCCGGCCGCTTCGACCTGTACTTCTTCTATGTACACGCGATCCCGGTCTGTTCCTTGGTCGCAGCCGTCGCCGTCGGCCTCACCCTGAGACACTGTCGCGGCACCAGCACCTCCCGCGCGCTCACGCTTCCCGCCGGGTTGGCGGGCGCAGCCTTCTGCTATCTGCTGCTGCCCAAGCTACCACTGAGTTCGGACGCCACCCGAAGCTACCTGCGGCTGCTCGCCACGACGCTGATCGTACTCGGAGCCACCGGCGCACCGATCGTTCGTCGTCCGCGCTGGGCCTTCCCCATGGGCGCCGTGGCGGTGGTGGTGCAACTCTACTTGGTCAAATTTGGCTCGCTGGGCGGCGGCGCCGACTGGGCCCTCTCCCGCAACACGGTACTGGCTGCTGAAGCCGTCGAGAAATCGCGGATGCTGAAGCCGGTCGCCAAGAAGCGACAGGCACGGTTACGACAACAGCCCGAATACGCGCGAGGGTTCGGAATCCTCCAGGCGGCCCAAACCTGGAATGCGGCCAGGCGCGACGCCCCGCCCCGCGACTACTCCATACTCCTGGTCAGCGTGGACGCGCTCAGATTCGACGCCGTCGAATACTCAGGTCGAGCGAAGGAACCCTGGACCCCGAGCTTCAATCGGTTGGCTCCGCGCTGTCACCGTTTTCATTCCGCGTACGCACAGGGCGGCTGGACCAGCATTTCACTCCCTGCGCTGCTGTGGTCGAAGTACCCGCGATTGATCCACTTCGTTCCCCTGTACGAGGACAACGAGCAGGGATTGCACTGGACGAACCAAGCGCCGAAGGGTCTCTGGATCGAGAAACGGTTCCAGTCACCCATTCGCGAAACGGACCCGAATCTGCCCCAGTTGTTGGGCGACCACGGCTACGCGACGGTCTCGGTCGCCAACGACGAGTTCACCGGCTACTTCGCCCCGGAGCTCGGCTTCACCAAGCACTTCGACGACATCGCCTACCCCAAGCGGCTACGTGACCAGCGCCGAGATGCGCGAGGTCGCGAGGCGAACCTCGACGAGGTCACGGCCGACATCACCATCGAGCGCATCCGGGAGCTGGCCTCCCGGAAGTTCTTCATCTGGACGCACTTCTTCTCGCCCCACGGGCCCTACGAGCCTCCCTCCGAGTACGACAATCCGTACGATGGCTACTATGGAGAGGTGCACTTCGCCGACGAGCAGGTCGGCAGGGTGCTCGACGCGGTGCGCCGCCTGGGTCGCGAGGACGACACCCTGATCGTGCTCACGGCAGATCACGGCGAGAGCTTCTGGGAGCACAACAACAACACACACGGCAAAGAGCTGTTCGACCATGCCATGCGGATTCCCCTGCTGATTTGCCCGCCCGACGGTGGCGGCAGCGACGTCGAAACACCGGTGGGACTGATTGACCTCGCCCCCACCCTGCTCGACTACGTCGGCGTCGAAATTCCACCGACCATGCATGGATTCAGCCTGCGCGGTCTACTGGAGGGCGAGAAGACGCCTCGGCCACCGGTGTTCATCGAAACCTGGCAGAACGAACCGATGTCCCTCGATCGCGAGCTGAATCGCATTGCCGTGATCGAGGGTCACCACAAGTTGATCCTGGATCTGGACTGGAACGTCTTCTCGTTGTTCGATCTGCGCGCTGACCCGCGCGAGAAGCACAACCTCCTGCAAGAGAGCCCGGACCACATCTACCGCCGGTTCCAGCAGCTGGGGGGTTACCTGCTCGGCTGGCGGGACATTCCACCGCAACTCCAGCAAACGCAATGATGCGAATCGAACGAAACACTTTCTTCGGGGGCACGGAGGTGGCCATCGAAAGCGACGGCGTGCGCGAGCGGTTGGCGTCGATCGCGGTCCCGTTCGAGGCGTCGCTGCCGGAGGCGGTGTCCCACCTGGCCACGCAATTGGGCCCCGACGGCGAGCGGCTGGTCCGACTCGACGGCTCCGGTCCCGTGCAACTCTGGACCGAGAGCATGGCCGCTCTCTGCCGCGCATTCCCCGCGCTGGACGTCCCCCTCACGTGGGTGGACGGCGCCGGCGACTCAGCCGCGCAGCTCCCGGTGACGCTGCGACTCGACGCGGTCACCCGCTCACCGGTGGAAAGCGTCGTACTCGACGCGGGAGCACGCGCTCGGACCTACTCTGACGACTGCTTCGACTATTGCGCGGTCGGCAATCTACTGCCGGAAGACAGCTCGGCGCCGCCCAACCGACAAGCTCAATCCGTCTTCGAACGGCTCTCCCGTCTCCTGGAGCTCGGCGGGTGGAGCCTCTCCGATCTGGTCCGGACCTGGTTTTACCTGGACCGGATTTGGGAATGGTACGGCGAGTTCAACTCCGTGCGGTCACAGTACTTCCAAGCCCACGGCCTGTTCGAACGCGACCTGCCTGCGAGCACCGGTGTGGGGGCCGCCAATCCGACCCGAACGGCTTTGGTCGCAAGTGCGCTGGCCGTGCGCCCGCGTCACGCCGAATCGAGCTTCCGAACCGTGCCGTCGCCGCTCCAGTGCTCGCCCCTGGAATACGGCAGCTCCTTCAGCCGCGCCGTCGCCATCCTCCGCCCGAGCGAGACGCGCCTCATGATCTCCGGAACCGCCAGCATTGCGCAGGACGGCAGGACCGTGAATCCAGGGGATCTGGACGCCCAGGTGGCGCACACCATGCAGGCAGTCCGAGCGCTCCTGGGTGAGCATGGCCTGAGTTCGAGTGACGTGACGCGTGCCGTCGCGTATTTCCGACACGCCCGCGACGCGCAGGCGTGGCAGCAGCACCCCGATCTGGCAGAGTTGCCGGTAACGGCGACCCGATGCGACATCTGCCGCCCGGAGCTACTCTTCGAGATCGAGGTGGATGCGGCTGGTGCCCGCTCCCGGAAGTAGCCACCCGTGAGCCCGAGTCGCCGCGTTGTCGTGGGTCTCCCAGTGGCTCATCGAAACGGAACACCAAGCCGGTTGCCGAGTCGGCTGCATCCAGGCAAGCTTAGTCCGGGAGCAGGCAATCATGACGAAATGGTTCTACGCGGACCGCTGGGGAGCGATCGTGTTGGCAGCTGCCGTGGCCGCCTGCGGAAGCGACGACGGCGGCTCGGACAGCGGCAATGGTAGCGAGAACGGTGAGGCCGGAAGCAACGGCGACGGCGCTGCGGGCGGTAGCAGCGATGCGGGAGGGAGCTCGGCTGAAGGAGGCACTGCGGCCGCGTCCTCGGGCGGCGCAGGGACGAGCGGCAGTGGCTCGGGTGGTGACGGCACCGTCGGCCCCAGCCCACGTGGGGCCTCTGCCATCTCCCTGGAGTCCGGCTGTGGAGCAGGCGACGCTCCCATCACGGTCCCCTGGGAGCCCAGTGAAGTGGTCACCGACACCGAGCTCGGAACTCGCGTGCCCGACGGCCAGTACAACGCTCAGGTCACGTGCACGGTGAGCAGCGCCTCGGGGGGATTCGACATCGATGGCCGCGTGCAGCAAGGCGACCGGTGGCTGAGTGTCCAGGCGCAGGTGGTTTCGCCGGGGGGCGCCGGATACGAGGGACTCGGCACCATCACCCACTACGACCCGACGACCGGAGAGCTCAGCGGGAGTGACTGCACCGTTACGGTCGGGCCCCAGCAGGACATCGCCGAAACACGCGTCTGGGGTAGCTTCACGTGCTCGTCGGTGAGCACGCCGGACTCGGGCGCCGTGAGTTGCGCGGCGAGTGGAAGCTTCGTGTTCGAGAACTGCTCGAGCTAGCCCAGGCAGCGCGCTGGGGCGCGGGTCGGGAGGCTGCAGAAGGTTCACGCGGACCGGCCTAGAATCGCGCTGGGGCGCAGATCGGGGGGCTGCAGAAGAGGGGAACGGAGGTGGGCTGAAGCCCGCTGGAGCGCAGGTCGGGGGGCAGCAGAAGGGGGAGACGGAAGGGATCTGTGGAGCCCGCGAGCGTTGCTCGCGGGCGATCTCTCAACTACCTTCCCCCACCATGATTGCCTGTCTCGATTTGGAAGGCGTGCTGGTTCCGGAGATCTGGATCAACGTGGCGGATCGCACGGGCATCGAGGCGCTGCGGCGAACCACCCGTGACGAGCCGGACTACGACAAGTTGATGCACTACCGGCTGGAGATACTGGACCGAGAGGGGATCACCCTGCCACAGATCCAAAAAGTCATTGCCGGCATGGGCCCGCTGCCGGGCGCCCGGGACTTCTTGGGCTGGCTCAAGAGCCAGGCGCAGGTGATCA